>SUUN01000002.1 GCA_015062495.1 Alphaproteobacteria bacterium
TATTTGGGATTTCGTGGTCGCTAGACTCGCTTCTATGCGTGTCGATTCTTGTACTACAGAAGTCAAAAATTGCCTCCAATCCGACGACCGGTGCGGTAAGGATTATACCCAATGTATCGGATTGGATTTAGAGGCACTACGGCAAATGTGTCCACTGGAAAAATTAGTTGCCTGCCAAACCGCCGATGAAAATGGCAACTATACCGCCCAATGGGACAAATTCGACAGCATCGTCCAAGGAATATGGCTGGGGATAGATAACGCCATGCTAGAACAATGTCAAAACATAGTTAATGAAAAAATGCTGGAAATATGTGGCGATACATCCACATGCATGGCATTTGACGACGACAACATAATTGGCACGGAATCACTGATCAGTTATCAGGAAAACAACGGCAATTATGTAATTGAGGGTCTAATATCCTTTGGCAATATCAAAGTCGAAAAGACACAATCAAGCGATGACGACGTAAAATTTGGCCAATATGAAATCAATATTAATGATTATAAAAAACACCTGAACGATACAGACCCAACAACGGCACGCGTGGTATCGGCACTGCAATCAACCGCCAACAAAATTAATCAAAAAATTGCCGTCCTGTCCCAAGACCCACAAATAGACATGTGCGTCAATGGTCGCAACCTGCGCCAGATAAACGGACGCGAAACAACATCTGCACGTTTTCCATATTTGCTGGACTCGTCTATTTTGGCGATTATTTCATCTGGGCTGGAACGCGCAAATATAAATTACACCAAAAAGTACAATGAATTACTAGGTCAAGCACTGGAAGCCAAAGATGACGCCGTCAAATCAACGCTTTGCGCCGCCATGGCATCAAGCGACACACCCCAATGCGCCGAATACATATCTATCCTTGGCGAAGCATTCTGCACAAAATATACCGCCAACACATTTGAAAACGTATTCAGCTCAGACACAACCACAGGCATGAGTGGCGAAGACATTTATTCAACCAAATACACAATTTCTGGCGCAAAACTCAGCGATTTAGCAACAGTCCAACAAAAAGGGCACGGCGAATTCACGCAAACCGATTCCAAGGGAAACATGATTGGAAAAATCGCAATGTCTGCGGTATATTCCCCAGATAAAAATTTATGCACCCTGACCACAACTACAACCATGTGCGCAAATATGGAAACAGTAATTACCACTGACACAACCACATCCTGCAAAAGCGGTGGCTTTACATTACTTGGCGGGAATGGCTGCAAAGGTGGCGGTGGCATATTAAATATAGGCGGCGGCAAAAAAACCACAACTGTTGACCAAACATTCGAAGGGGTGGCATGCCAAGAATTTATGTCCCCGACCACCACAACAACACAAATCAATATGTAAACAAAAAACCGCCAATTGGCGGTTTTTTTTATTTCATTCTTTGCTGAATCTGGCTGATACGCGATTGAATTATAGCCTCGTTCAATGAGATATTTGACATCGCCATCACCGATTCCACAAATGCCCGGGCAGACGGCGCCTTTTCTAAATTCGACGTACGCACACGTAATACAGGCTCTGTCCCAAAGAAATAATGGCTATTGTGTTTACTTACATTAACACCATTGCTGTGCAAAATATACTTTACCAATGGAATATCTGCATCATCCACAAAGCAATACCAATATCTGTGCTTATTACTCGCAACTGTATAAAACTTGTTCATCGATTTAAATGCAACAACCTGGGCATCCAATTGCGGATTGTCACTGGCCACAACCGGTGCTTTGCCTGGGAACAAATTTTTTACATAATTTACAACTGTCTTATAACTCAAATCCATATCTTATCCTTTGATTGCCCCACAATAATATACCCACACAAATAAAAGGCAAGAAAAAAACGCCATTCCTGGCGTTTCTTATATCCCCAAACGATGGGTCAACTTCATCATAAATATAGACTCGTTACCAAAGTCATCCGTATGGTTTGGATTAATTCTATATATAAATCCAACTGCACCATCGGTAAAGTCACCAAACTGATGACGATATGTCCCCATCAAACGCATTTCACGTTTTTCCGGACGCAGGGACAAATCTTCAACATGCGTATCGACAACATTCAACTTATAACCATTATCTGGCGCATCCACAACATCATATTGGGCGTACGCATACCGCAACGCACCGTCTGTTATTGCCAACGGCTGGGAAATACCGAATTCAAAATTTCCAATATTCGCCCCAAACGCAAATGCATTTGATGTTATATCAGTCAACCCCATCACAAATTCACCACTAGCATTCGACCGTGTCTGGGCAAAAGTCGCACGCGCCGTCAAATCAACCATATCAGATACTTGATATTGCGCAACCGCATCAACGTACATCGTATCCCCATCCCCCAGATTTAACAGTCCACCCGTCTGGGCCCCCAACAATGTGTCCGTTTCATGCGCACTACCAACAGAACCGATAAATTTGAATTTATCACCCGTCCACGCAACATTGGCCGCCCCACCCTGCATCAATCCCAATCTGGCCGGCATATATTGTGCTGAAATCGTCGGATCATTTTCTAACAAACCTTCGTCTGTAATCATACCCGAAAACGCACGCGCACCAAACGACCATTTCCCAGAATTATACGCGACATCCGACACAACCGCATTTGACATCAACCCCAAAACTGGATTTGCCAATCCTGAAAAACGCGACACACCATCGGTAAAGTAATGCTGATACGACGCACCAAAATTCCAGCGACCAGTTGCATAATCCAACGTCAAATTATCCAAGCCATTCAGGTTGTCATTATATGCACGTTCTGAAAAGGCCATCGTTAAACCAATCGCACCAATCTGATTGCGTTGGGTATTTTCACGCCGCGTTTTAAAATCACCCAACACATCGCCCATATACAGTCCACGTTCATCACCCGCGCCAAACGCAAATTCATTTTCCCACACACGTGGCAAACTTAACGACCCATCAACATTTTCCAACACATCAAAGTACGGCGCGCGAATTGTCGCACCACGCAAATTCAGCACAGACGATGGCCGGAACACAGTATTCGTCGCCGCCCGCCAAAAAGCATTACCACTGCTTGACACAATATTTGTACCATTATAATAATACACTGACGTCCCCGGTTTGGTCGCACGTTCTAAATTTATCAAACCATACCCAAAAACGTCTTTAAATGCAGCCAGGTATTCATCATCTGTTTCTGGAGAATACTCGCCCGGCAATTCATAGCGTCCCTGCAGGTAAGATACCAATGCTGCTTTAGCCTGCTCCGGTGTTGCACCCCATGGTTTTGCCGTATCTGGATTTGTTCCCAAATATGCGCCATCCGCCGTCAATGCCAGCAAAGCAAAAACTTCATCATTATCCAAATATGCAAATGCAGACTGAACCGATGCAATTGCACCTGCCATTGACGCGACCGCCATTTCACTGTTCTCGCCTGGGGCGGCAAAACACCACGGATCAACACCATTTAACCCCAGACCTGCATCACCACATTTTCGTGACGCATAAATCGTATCGTAAAAATCATCACTATTATCTTCTGGCGTACCATTATCATTATAGCCTGCTTCCCACTTTGCCAACACAATCTTCCCAACAGTAGAATTAGGACCTGTATAATCTGACACATCATCTATTGTACTTGTATTAGTCCCAGTACCACTAAGTTCCACAGTAACAACCGATGCAAACAGATGTTCCAAATCAGTCCATATTGCGGGTGCATAATTCTCAAACGTGGGATCAAGCGCAGCAACAGACTTTCCATCCCCAACACCATACTCGTATGCGCCAACCGAATTTACAATTATCTGATTTTGATAATCACCAACCATTGCATATAAACTTTTTGCATCCATTCCAGGCGTATCAACCGTATCATCATTTGTTTCATCCAAATTGTAGTACACATTAATATAGTTTTCATACGCGCTTTTACGTGCAGCATCCGTAGACAACCCCGATATTCCAGCCTTGAAATCAGACATTTTTAAGTAACCCAAATTTGTATTTTTCGGATTTAACGCCAGATTTGCAATAACCCCAACCACAGATTCACCTGCGGATTCTAACTTTGCCGCACTTAACATCGCCGCATAATTCATCAAATCAATTGTTTTCAAAGAATTAACATTGCCATTAAACAACGCTTCGTAATTTGTCCCATTTTGAACAAAGTTCAAACTAACCCCATTTTTTGTGCCAGTCAGTACATTTGTATCATCCGTCACATCAACCGCAGAAAAATCACCATCATCGCCCAACGTTATCTTATATTCAACACCATCTAATGTAAACGTATCATCATTTGCCCAATCGGTCGCTCCACTTGCATTACTGGATGCACCAACCACCGAATCCAATGCCAGACCGCCACCCGTACGATAAACCGTCAATTGTCCATTTGGCACAAAACCATAATAATCGGCAATCCCTGGCTTCCACCCCGCAACTACCTTGGCAGACGTGCTATCTTGTTCAGATGCACTGCCAAAAACCGTACCATGCCCCGAAAAATCAAATCCTGTACGTTCCGTCAAATCTGTCAAATCCGTTAAATTACTTCTGTTATAAAATTTGCGCGATTGCTTTGTCAAAGTCGCCATAGCATTTGTACATTCCGTCGACCCTGAACCATACTGAGTGCACGCGGCCTGCGCCACCTTTACCTGATCTTTATCGGCCCAATTTAACCAGTCATCTGCCAAACTGCCTGTTGTATTAACACCACTGGCACTTACCACTGCCACACCAACCGGCTTACCACCCTCCAATGGGTCACCTGGGAATGGCAAACTGCTTAAATTAAATGGCGTATTATCACTGGTGATACGAATGGTTTCCAACCCCATATACCCACGCGCCATTGAATTATATCCATACGCCATCATCAAATAATTAAACTTTTTCATAAAGTTAAAATTATACTCATACGCGTTTGAACTCCACAAATTTACATCATCATCGGCAACCCCTGCAGGTAACGTAAACGCCACGTCAACATCCCCACCGCCTGTGTCGCCACCGGGATTATTGCTGGGGCGGTCGCCACCACCATTTGACGCATCATTATCGTTGCCCGGATCGAACACATCCGTCAACAGAAACAGCCCCCCTACAACAACGGCGGCCCCCGCCGCCGCTAAACCAATCCCCTGGGCAGACGACAGTCCGCTGAACAGTCCACCACCACCCCTGGGTTTGTTTTTATTATTAAACTTTTTTATCTGACGATCACAATTGGACGCATCCGCCCCATACATCTGCAAAATCTGTGCCGCACGCACATCATTGTTCATCAACGCCGTACAAACAATCGACAGCCCCGTTGAATCCACAAAGTTCACATCCGCCCCATTATTCACCAGGGCCTGAACCTGTTGAATATCCGCGGATTTCGCCGCCGCCAACAACTGGGCCGCCATCATAAATTCATTTGACGCACCAAATGACGCCACCGGTGCCAAGAACAACGAAAACACTAAAATTCTGATAAACTTCATCTATATTCTCTCTTATAAATAAAATCTTATCATATCAGCCTTTTATCTGTCCAGCCAAAAAAGCATAAAAAAAATCGGTTCGCAACCGCGAACCGATTAAATAAAACAACAAAATGTTAATTATTTTGACTTGGTAACAAATACCGCTGTAAATTGAACATTTTGTACCTGGCGTGCACGGGCCAAAGAATCAGCCGCAATCAGCGCAGCCGGCGTGTTAACAACAACACTGTTGCCATCACCCACAACAATCGCGCCATTATTCACGGAATTGTTATCCAACTTAATGTCCGTTTTGCACGCTGCGCCACCGACAACAATCGCACCGTTATTCTGGGAATTATTCAGACTAACGTTTGTCGCACCGCCACATCCAGTTCTTACTGGCTGCTGAACAATGATAATTGTATCTGGCTTTACCGGTGCTGATTTCACAGGCGCAGGTTTTACCGGTGCTGGCGTCGTTTGCACAGGTTTCTGTGCAGGCTTGCGCTTGGAATTACGGCAATCCTTTAATTTACCATTAACCACCGTCAAAGAATCATTCAGCGTAGCAATTGAATCGCGCTGTGTACGAATTGTATCACGTTGCATACGAATTGTATCCGCCTTGGCACGATTATCCTGGCTTAAACCACCAATCATATTGGTTGCATCACGCATTGCGACACGCAAACTGTCCAATGTCTGATTTGCGGCAACCAGTTCTGATTTTTTCGCTTCTTTTTCAGAACGTTCAGATTTTTTACCACTGCACTGCGTTGCGCCAAACACAACCAATGCAACTGCTGCGACGCCCGCCGCAACATGAATAATCCACCATTTTTTTGTTTTCCCTGTCCCCGTTGTTGGTGCAGGTGTTCCAGTAGCCATTTTTTATCCTTTTGTTATCTACACACAAACAATATAGACAAACGATTACAATTTGTCAATACCTAAAATTAAAATTCTTTTTCCCTTTGCACCGCGCACCCGTTTTTGATATAATCAGACCAATAGAGAGAATATGAAAACACATAACACAAATCTTAATTGCAAAATTGCTCTTTGTTCTTTGCTCTTTGCTCTTTGCATTGGCACGGCGGGTGCTGCAACAACGTGTTCACGTGCAAACCTGACACGCTGTCTGGATTCTGCATGCGCCATTGGTGTATCATCAAACCCGTCCGCCCGGTGTCAATATTGCGGTACATCCACCGCCGGCACGCCACCAAAAAACGTGATGAAATCCGTATCTGCAGGCACATCGGCAAAATACAATATTTCTGACAAGGAATTAAAGAAAGCACCCACCGACCCCGGCCAACGTTATGCCTGGGCGACAAAACAATGCATTGCCAAGGTTGCAGGCTGTACCGCAGACGACGTCACCGACATATACGACAGTTTAATTGAACAATCGTGCAAGGCCGCCGGCGTATCCGCACAAATGGACAAAACCATTGAATCTGCTGGCAAAACAAAGTCAAAATCCGCGTGCCAGTCTGAAATTACAAATTGTGTTATATTGGACAAAAACTGCATGGCAGACTATCGCAACTGTGCTGAAAATTCCGATTTTGACAGAATCTTTGCCGCCTGTGGCGTGGCCAGTGCCGGTTGTGACGAATACATTTCAACAATTCGCACCGATTTAATTGCCGATCGTGACAATGCGGTTAAAAATGCAGAATCAATTTTGAACCAGATTGTTGCATCATATCAATCTGCACGCGATAAAAAAATATCATCAATTAAATCTGGATGCGCAAATAATTCTGCACGCGACGCGTGCGTTGCGACCGTTTGCGCCAACAATATGAACAACGGTTGCGGTGTGGGATATGAATCTGAAAAATCAATGGCAATACAATTATGCAAATTCTATGAAATCGCATGCGCAACGATTGACTAAGGGCAATAAAACAAATGAAAAAAAACGATAATATTTTTTCAAGACACACCTGTAAACATTGCTCTTTGCTCTTTGCTTTTTGCGCAATGTTTGTACTGTGTACAACATCGGATGGCGCGGTTGTATCCCGGGGGCAACGCCCAACAACCACGGCCCGCATGCCCACTATGTCGGCAATGATTAACACCACCGCATCCAACACATCCGCAACAACCCCAGAAACCGAATCGTCGGATGTTGAATCTGAAACCGAAATTGTTATCGAACCAGAACCCGAAATTATAATCGAAGATAAAACATCACAATTTGATGAATTCATGGCGGATTCCACCCCAACGACCGACACATCATCTGAATCATTGGCGGCACAAATTCGCGCACAACGCGCCGCACTGGACGCGGCGGACGCGGCATCCGCGGCTGCAAACCAAATGGCCACAGCACGCGCATCGGGCCAAAACGCATGTGATGCCAACCTGCGTGAATGTATGAAACAAAAATGTGGCAACGATTATTCGAAATGTGCCGGCGACACAGACACCATGTGGGGAACAAAAATGGACGCATGCCGACGCGACCTGCCGTGCAGTGGACATGAATACGCACTGTTTTCAGCCCAGATTAAGGCCGACCGCGACATGAACGCACGCATTGCATCATATAATTCAATTGTTGATTGCGGCAATCGCTATAACAATTGCATTGTCACCGAATGCGGTCAAAAATTTACCAAGTGCCTGGGCAAACGCGCGGGCGATGCAGCGATTTCGAAATGCGAAAAAATCGCAAAAACATGCACTCAACAGGACAGCGGTCTGGCATCACGCACACTAAATGTATTTGGCTCACTGCGCGTCGACGCTGAAAAACAGGTTGCCGCCGATGAAAAACGTCTGTACGAATTGCGCGACAAAATGCGTGACACATGCGGCCGTCTGGGGGCAATGTTTGACGACCGTACATTGGATTGCGTTTACACGGTCAATTTCTTTGCCGGCGAAGATAACACCCTGTACGCATCGAAAAAAGCATATGCCGGTTCAACATTCAGTTGTGATCAAAACTGGTTTGGTGTCGACATTACCACGTTCAAGGAAAACGCATTCCGCCTGACACGGACACAAACATCCGCCACATCTGCATTAATGGGTTCGGGCATTGGTATGGCAACAGGCGCAATAACATCGGGCGCAATCGATCGCGCAATCGATCGACACAAGGCTGAAAAGGCCTTAAAAGATGCCGAATCCGAACACGAAGAATTATATGGGGATGACGATTCAGATGATGAAAACGACACAAAACCAGGCGCAGCCGAACGCCGTTGCAAGCGCGCAAATGGCACATGGGAAAATAACACATGCACCGGCGCAACCTGTGGCAAGAACAAAGAATGGAACAACACAAAAAATAAATGTGTAAAAACAAAGGATTCAGGGGAAGATACGGACAATGATTCATCTGAACGCCCCGATAACGAGACCGCCAAAAAGAATTGTGAAGCCGTCGGTGGAACATGGGATAAAATCTGCAAAGATCCAAAGTGTGGCGATAATGCACTCTGGGACGATTGGACCGGAAAGTGCAAGGAATATGCCGCCGGGGAAAAACCTGCCACTTTTACCGAACAAGAAACCGCATGCAAGATATTTGGCACATGGACTGGGACAACATGTATGTGTAACAATATGGGCAAATGGAACGCATCTAAAAAAATGTGCGAATGCGACCCACAAACCCAAGAATTCAAAGACGGGAAATGTCAATTTAAGTCTATTAGCGCAACAAACGCCGGCACAACCGGCACACAATTTAATCTGGGATCACGCAACCTGGGCAAACAATAAGAAAAAGAACCAACAACCATGAAAAAATTATTAACTGTCTTTATTATTTGTTCCATCGCCACCCTGCCCGCAATGGCGGTTGAATGTAATACTACTACTCTTTTTGACATATTGGCCCAATATTGTGATGCCGAAGGTTACAAATACAACACAAACACAGGGGTGGGCGATAATGCCTATGGCAGTTACAGAACATACAGCAATTCAATTGAAATTGGTTGCTATAAATTCAAAAATACAGACCACAAAAAAATGACAACAGCCGTGGCCACAGCATGCAACATTCCAGAAAGTAAGGTCACAATCCAAACCGACCTACAACGCAGTACCAGCCAAGTACAATGCAAAGATATTGACAAAAAGAATGGAATCACAGAATTACAATACATTGATGGCGTATGCGCCCCCACCAAATGCCTGACACCACGTTGGGAATTATCCGGCAATGGCAAACGCGCAAAATGCATTGAACAAAAATGTGAATTTAAGCATGGCACTGGAAAATGGGAACAAAACGGCGACACATGGGAATGTAAATTAACAGCATGCGACACCGCCAAAGGCTGGAAAAAGAACGACGCCGGTAACGCATGTATTGAAATGTTGGATGAATGCACCGCCGAACAAAAGGCCACGCATCCAAACGCAACAAAAACCGGCATAAAAAAAGGCACTGAAACCTGTATCGCCCAGGAATGTAAATGCGGATATGATTTAACAAACGACCAATGCGTTGAATGGTCATCGGACAAACAATGCACCAATGACACAAAACCAAAATTACCCAAGAATGCAAAGTCTGCCAAGATGATATGCAATGCTAAGGGCAAGGCCACATGTGAAATCACGGCTTGCCAAGACGGCTATGACCACAACACAGAAAAAAACAAATGCACCAAGCCCGGTGAACCCGACACCGATGAAGACGTAGATTCTGATAGCGCAATCGTTCCACCAACCGATGGTGGCAATGACCAAACACAACAAAATGAACCGCGCCTGTCCGAAGCAGATTCACTGGCAAAAATCGACGAATTACGGGACAATGCCGACGCAATGAAGGCCAAAGAACAATCCACCGCCAATAAACTATTGGGCGCGGCTGGGATGGGCGCAACCGGTATCGGTGGCATGCAAATGGCATCCGCCATGGCCGAAGAAAATGCCGACGCCGATGCCGAGGCCGCCATGCGTGCCTATCTGGCCACATTCCATTGCAACTATGGCGCGGGGAAAAACATCCCGGGTGGCGAACGTGATGTTGAATTGCCGGGTGGCAATGAATTAATCGGCTTGTATTCCGAATATGTAAATCTGGCAAATGATTTAAAGGTTCGCAAAACCGCCCTGGACATGCGCCCGGGTATTGAATCTGAACCAATTTTGGACGCGGCAACATCTGGATTATATGACGACGTCGCAATTGGCAAAACATCCGGCGCATACACATCCCTGGCACGCGCATTAATGGACCCGAACGGCCCAGACGCCGCCGCATGGGCCGCACAAAAGGCAGAAACCGCCGACAAAAAGGAAACCGGCATGATAACCGCGGGCATTGGCGCGGCGGGTTCACTGGTTGGTAACCTGGCCATTAATTCAGGCAAGGCAAAGCAAAACAAACTGGATGAAATCCTGAATAAATACGATAAAAAGAAACAATTACTGGATGATCTGCAATCAGATGTGGCCATAATCCCGCCTCAAACCGCCGCATGCCCTGACGGCACAACGGGCACGGCACACCCAGATTGCACATGTACCGACACAACAAAAATATATAACCCAAACACACATGCATGCGAAGAATGTGTTGGCGGACAAACGGTACAAAGTGGCAAATGCGAATGTCCAACCGATAAACCGCTGTGGGATAATCGTATCAGCCAATGCGTTGCCGAACCAACCACTTGCACTCCACAGTGTACCCCAACCGATGGTGACCACCTGATTGTTCAAAATAATTGTTCGTGCACATGCAGCGATGGCTATACATATGAAAATGGGACATGTACATGTACCGGTGAAAACAAACAAATTGGTGCAGACGGCAAATGCCAAACAATTGAAACAAAAACAATTGTAGAACGTATTTCAACCCAGACAACAACAACGGTTGAAAACGCATCGTTGCCGGCCGGTTCGCTGTTCAAGGTTGGATCATATGAACTGGTAGACGCTGCAAAAACCGCCCTGAACACATTTATAAAGGGCTTGTCCGATGCAAGATACACAAACTGCAAAATCACAATAGATGGATATACCGACCCATTAGGTGGCACAAATACAAATAAAACATTATCACAAAATCGTGCCAACGCCGTAAAGCAGCATATCGAAGGTTTAAACAATCCTGCGATTGAATCTGTCACCGCTGTGGGACACGGCGAAAACAAATGTACATGCGGCGCAGGCAAATCATCCACTGACACCGACGGTCAAATTAATGGAATTCAAATTAATTATAGTGACCGCGAGTACAGTGCGTGTTCTGGAAAAGATACCACCCACTCATTATCCGGCAACGCACGCTACGCCCCATGTCGCCGTGTTGAAATAACCGCTGATTGTAAACAAATCACAACGGTAACCCAACAACAATAACAACCCACCGCCCATCCGGGCGGTGTTTATTTAGCGAAGTAATTATTCAATAATTGCTCTTTGTAAAAAATCCCCGCAGGCGCGGGGATTTTTTATTTCACAATACGACGCTGAATTTCAGTTCCCATTGGTTTATAAACCGTAACCGGTTGATACACCTGATAGTGGTCAATCACTTCGGTATATGTCTTGACGCGTACAGGCTGTGCCTTTTTCGCACATGGCTTAACATCACGACTGGAAACAAAACGTTTATCACAGCCACATCCACAACCCACATCTGCGCCAACACGTTCATATGTTGTTATTGTTTCTGTTTCAGTATATGTATACCCGGCACACGCCACCCCACATACAAACAACACACCAAACATCGCCAATAAATATTTTTTCATAAAAATCACCTTTGACCCATTAATAAAACATTCCCCACCCTGCTTACAGCAAAACTATATCAGTCCACACACAGATTGCCAGAAAAAAATCCCTATTGACATTACATCATCCCACGCATATGATGTATATTCACAAAAGGAAAAAAATGTCAAAAACAAATGAACCTGACGGTATATATACAATAACTGAACGCAATTATAATATTCTGCAAACACAAATCAGTGAAATTCAAAATATGTTAATTCGCCAAGATCACTATATATTAATAGAAACCGCAATGGACGAACTGACCATGACCTTGCGCAATGCAATTACCCCAAAAAAACAAAAATAATCCCGCCAACTGGCGGGATTTCTATTCAGTATAATAACAGTTTGACGTGTACTGATACGACCCAGCACCATCCGTTAATGTTGATGTCGTTGGAATATAACATGATGTTATTTCCGTACTGCCCGCGGCACTCGTTCCATAAACACCACCAGACGACGGACATCGCGTACACCCGCGATATCCATTCAGTTGCGAATAACTGGCAGTACCATAATACCCGGCCGCACAACGATACTTGGTGGATTGGGTACATTCACACCCGGTTGTGAGCCCACAGCTAAATTCAGTCAGGGACTGATACCCCGTTTTTGGCGAAGACCATATTGGCATAATACCGGCGCCACAACTGTCACACTGTGTACCGCACGTACAAATGTTTCGTGTGGTGTTGGTAAAGTTTAAGTTACACACCGCCCCATAAGCAGATTCATCAGACAAATTTTGCTGTGCCAGTTCCAGATAATCTTCATTACATCCACCGGTACAAGATTGGTATTTAAGATAATATCCATTAGCGCTGTTATATAAACATTTGGTCGTATAACTGCTGCACACCCCAGATACATGCGTCATCTCATACACAATCGCGGTTGACGACGTGGGACACGTAGCAGATACACACCCCTGCAGCCCCACCGACGGATCCAGCGACACCGCATTCGCCCCTATTGGTATCACAGCCAATATCGGTATTAAGAATTTTTTCATTTTTCAATCTCCTGATTTTTTGTTAAACAAAAAACCACCGCTGTAATGCAAGTGGTCAGGAGGTTGATAGCAATCCATAGAATTGTGTGCTTATTTATATATATCGCAACCCTCCTGACCCAATTGGGTATCAGGAGTTTTTTTATTCATCGAAATAATAAAACACGACGCATAACGCGTCATTAAGTACATATTCCGACGCTATGGCACGGGCTATCACACCCCATCGCCGGAACACCCGACGACATCCCTATTATACGCTATACTCGCCACAAATTCAAATACTTAGATAAATAAAAGTTTATCGCAGTTTGCCCGTTGGGCAAACAAAGAGCAAATAGCAAAGCGCAAAGAGCAATTAATATTAAGACTCGTCATTCCCGCGAAGGCGGGAATCCACTGCGTCGCAGACATTTTTATGCAGTCCCTGCGGGGCAATAGATACCCGCCTGCGCGGGTATGACGATTTTATTTTTTACTTCGTTAAACTTTTATTTATCGCAGTACTATATACCCGTCCCACGAAGTTTTAACGAAGTGGGATTCCACAACTGCACTCTGAACACTAAAAATCCCGCCAATTGGCGGGATTTTTTATACTCTACGCACCTTCTTTGGGCGACAGCCATTGTGTGGAATGCGCGTTGTATCTGTGATGGACTGCACAACCAGACCGGCATTTGCCAATCCACGTACAGCAGATTCACGACCCTGACCAATACCACGCATCAAAACATCAACTGTTTTCATACCCATTTCGGCGACTTTCTTACCAACTGCATCGGCAACGATTGTTGCGGCATATGGTGTGGACTTTTTTGCGCCCTTAAAATTATTTGCCCCAGCGGTTGCCCATGTCAACACGGCGCCAGACTGGTCTGTGATTGTAATACGTGTATTGTTATTAGTCGCAACAACATGTGCAATGCCATGTGATACTTTTTTCACGACTTTCTTTTTAGCTTTTGTAACTGCCATTTTATTTTAACCTTTTTTCGATGTCTTCAATTAACTATGGTGTTAATCTCTACCTTATTCTTAAATTTAAGAGAACATTACAGATGCGTGGTTGTTGGCAAGTGCAGTGTACAAAAGTTACATAAACGCGCCAACAACAAGCAGATGTGATGTTATATTAAATTTATTTCCCTTTGGTTGCAGAACCGGCCACCACAATACGCTTCCCCTTACGTGTACGCGCATTTGTCTGGGTACGCTGACCACGAACCGGCAAGCGGTTACGATGGCGAATACCACGATATGCCTTTAAATCCTGCAAACGTTTGATGTTCATTGTGACTTCACGACGAACGTCACCTTCTACCTTAAAGTTCTCTTCGATATATTTCGAAATTTTAATAACATCCTCGTCTGTCAGATCTTTTGCGCGCAGACCGTCTTTTAATTTCAACGCCTTCACAATCTGTGCCGATTTTGCCGGCCCAATACCATGAATATACTGCAACGCAATTTCGATACGTTTTTCAGTCGGAATGTTAACACCTGCTATACGTGCCATTTTTCATTTTCCTTTTTATTTAACTGCGGTTCATCCAGTCCACCGGATTCCCCGATTCCCAACCCTTGGGCTTACACCCGCAGGCTATTTTATTTTGCCGAATAATTTTATATAAATATCAGCAAAAGTCAAATCTTGTTTTATTTCCACATTAACCGCGGAAACGCCCCTTTTTCTGTGCCTTTTTGATGACACCGCTGTACTGTTTCGCAACCAGGTATGATTGCACCTGATTAACTGTGTCCAACACAACGCCCGCCACAATCAGTACACTTGTACCGCCAATTGTTAACGGCATACCCAAATGTGTGTTCAAAATAATTGGTAAAACACAAACCACAATCAGATATGCAACACCAATTGCCGTTGTACGCGAAACAACATTATCCAAATACTTAATGGTCTGTTCACCTGGACGCACACCCGGAACATAGCCACCTGCATTTTTCAGGTTATTGCTGGTTTCTTCGGAATTGAAAATTACTGCCGTCTGGAAATATGCAAAGAATGCAATTAAAACGGTAAACAGCAAAATATATGACCAAGTTCCATATGTAAAGAACCCAAGTATCGTCTGAACGGTTAAATTTTCACTTTGCACAAAACGCTGAACAAATGCAGGCAACATCATAATAGACGATGCAAACACCGGCCCCATAACCCCCGACATATTAATCTTAATCGGCAGATATGATGCATTGGTATTCACAACACCATTAGCCATAACCTGGCGTGGATACAGAATCTGAATACGACGCTGCGCCTGTTCAAAGAACGCAATCAACGCCACAATACCAACCACGAATGCGACAACCAATGCAATCATTGCAGGTGAAATCTGACCAACAGACCCCAAGGATACCAACTGTGCAATACCGCCTGGAACCTCGGCAATAATACCGGCAAAGATTAACAATGATGCGCCCTGTCCGATACCACGTGCAGTAATCTGTTCCGCCAACCACATGACGAACACAGTACCACCAACCAACGCAATAATTGCAGACAATTCAAACGCAAACCCCGGGTTCACAACAGCCGCCACACCATTAACCGGCGCCATTGCTTCCAGTCCACGAACAACCGCCCACCCCTGAACAACCGCCAACAAAACGGCCAAATAACGGGTATACTGGTTAATTTTCACGCGTCCCGATTCACCCTCTTTACGCAATTCCCCCAAAGACTTGCTGGTTGCACTTAACAACTGCAAAACGATTGATGCCGAAATATACGGGAAAATGTTCAATGCCAACACCGACATACGCGACAGTGATCCACCACTGAACATATCAAACATACCCATCATTCCATTATCACCCTGGAACAGGTGCAAAACCGCCGACGCATTAACCCCCGGCAGTGGAATGAACGACCCAATACGATAAACAATCAGCGCCCCCAACGTAAACAGAATACGCTTCTGCAAATCGCTAAGATTACCGAAAAAGCCTTTTAAGAATTTCATTGTGTGAACTTTTTAACCATTGATTGGCATCTGGGTTGCCAGATGCCAAATTCAGATTTTATGATTTAGTTATTTTTGATTGTGCCACCGGCCTTAACAATCGCAGCCTCTGCCGCTTTGGACCATTTGTCCGCAACAACATTAACTGCTGTCTTGATTTCGCCCTTGGCCAATACTTTCAAACCATCCAATTTGCGATTGATAATTTTTGCCGCCATCAAAGAATCAACTGTGATGTCTTTTGATGCATCAATCTTGCCCGCTGCAATAAATTTTTCAATATCACCCAGATTGATTGTCACATATTCTTTGGCAAATGGATTGTTGAAACCAAATTTTGGGAAACGACGCAAAATTGGCATCTGACCACCCTGGAATGTCGCCTGCTTGCGTGATCCACTGCGTGCCTTTTGACCCTTGTGACCACGACCAGCTGTCTTACCAGACCCAGATCCCATACCACGACCAACGCGTGTTGCGTTCTGACGTGCACCAAAATTATCCATCAAAGCATTTAATTTCATTTCTTTTTCCTTTTATCCTATAACTACTATGTAGTTCTTTGTCGCACGAAAACAAGACTGTTTTCGTACTCGGTTTACTTTTTTATTTTACAACTTCGACCAGGTGTGAAACCTTGGCAATCATGCCACGAACAGATTCAGAATCTGTGATTTCTTTGGTCTTGCCGATACGTCCCAGGCCCAACGCTTTTACAATTTTGACCTGTGCTTCTGGACGACCGATAGTACTTTTAACTTGTTTTACAACTATTTTAGCCATAATTAAATCTCCTGTTTATCTTGTGTCCAGATTATTTTGCATCCGCTTCATCGGCAACTTCTAATTTTTTGCCATCACGACCTGCGATGATTTCTGCCACTGTCTTGCCACGACGTGCCGCCACAGTCTTTGGCGAATTCATCTTGTTAAACGCCAAGAACGCCGCACGAATCATGTTGTTTGGATTATTTGAACCCTGTGATTTAACAACAACGTCCTGAACGCCCAAACATTCAAACACCGCACGCAACGCACCACCAGCGATGATACCAGTACCTGGAACTGCACTACGTACAACCAATTTGCTAGCGCCATATTTTGCTGCGCTGTCATGATGCAGTGTACGACCTTCTTTCAGTGGTACACGAATCATTTTCGCTTTGGCTGCCTTGGTTGCCTTCTGCACTGCAGATTGCACTTCCAACGCTTTACCTTTACCAAAACCTACGCGACCTGCTTTGTCCCCGACAACAACCAATGCCGAGAAAGACATATTGCGACCGCCCTTTACAGTCTTAGACACACGGTTAATAGAAACTAATTTATCAACCAAGTTATCTGTCTGCAATTTTTTATCATCAAAACGTGCCATTATTATACTCCGTCTTATTCAAATTAAATTCTTACGCCACCTGCGCGGATTGCTTCGCACAGTGCCTTAACACGACCATGATAGCGATAACCGCCACGATCAAAATAACAGTTGTCAGCAATCTTAGCAGCAACTACACGTTCTGCAAATGCTTTACCAACCAGTTCGGCACCGGCAACATTCCAACCCTTGCCTGCAAACGCCTTTTCTTTGGACGAAGCCGCACAGATTGTGTGTCCCTTGGTGTCATCAATCGCCTGGATTTCAATATGACGACCAGAACGGAAAACTGACAAACGAATCTTGCCAGGATTTTTTCTTTTCAACGCACCGCGATTCGCCAGTGTACGTCTTTCTTCTGAATTCAAATGTTTCAACATTTTCTTTTTCCTTTTTTCCGACATCCGTAACAGCGGACATCAAAGTTAATTATTATTTCTTCTTACCTTCTTTGCGGCGGATTCTTTCGCCCTTATAGAAGATACCTTTACCCTTGTATGGATCTACCTTGCGCACTTTGTGAACTTTATCAGCAAATTGCCCAACCAAGCATTTATCCATACCTTTAATGGTGAATTCTGTTGGTGCATCACCCATCACAACGGTCAAACCCGCTGGGATGTCCATGATAACATCATGTGAATAGCCCGCAACCAAAACCAATTGACTGCCCTTAACAGATGCTTTATAACCAACACCCTTCATGTACATTTCTTTTTCAAAGCCTTTGGAAACACCTTCGACCGCATTACGAATATTGCGTGCCATTGTGCCCCACATTGTACGCGACTGTTTTTCTTCGGCATCTTTTGGGTTAATAACAACCTGACCTTCTTCGATAACAATATCGACCAAGCCAGCATTCTTTGTATCCAATGGCAAACTCAGTTCACCTTTTGGTCCTTTAACAATCACAGCGTTGTCCACAATCGCGACAGATACGCCTTCACTCAGTTTAACTGGATATTTTCCTGCACGTGACATAACTTAATCCTCGCTTTTACTTAGATAACCTTGCACAACACTTCACCACCGACGTTCATCAAACGTGCCTTGTGGTCTGTCATAACACCATTTGGTGTTGACACGATTGCGATACCCAACCCATTCAATACCTTTGGCATTTTGGCACTACCGGAATAAACACGACGACCTGGTTTGGATACAACTGAAATTTCTTGGATTGCACCGTTTCCGCCAACATACTTCAATTCAACAACCAAATTTGAACGATGTTCATCGATTGCATCAATACGGAAATCAGTAATAAAACCTTCTTCTTTTAATACAGACAAAACAGCCTGACGCAGTTTGCTGTTTGGAACGACGATTGTTTCTTTACCTGCATTTTGACCATTACGGATGCGGGTAACCATATCGCCGATTGGGTGTGATAGTGACATCTTTTTTACTCCTTACATGTGTGGGGGAAAATCCCCCTGCACTGTTTATCTTCCAACTGCATTGTCCACAGTTGTGCTTGTTCTTTTTTTACCAGCTAGACTTACGTACACCTGGCAGTTTACCTTCACTGGCCATTGTACGCACCTGCTGACGGCACAAACCGAACAAACGCGAGAACCCGCGTGAACGACCTGTGACGCTGCAACGATTGCGCAAACGTGTTGGGTTTGCATTACGTGGCAATTTTGCCAACTTTTTCATTGCATCGATTCTTTCTTCTGGTGTCGCATTAACAGACATTTTTGCCTTGATTGTTTCACGCTTTTTTGCATACTGCGCAACCAGCTTTTCACGTTTATGTTGTTTATTAATTAACGCTAATTTCGCCATCTTTTTTACCTTTTTTAATTATTTCAAAACCAATGGCAAGCCGATTTTAGTCAGCAATGCACGTGCTTCGTCATCTGTTTTCGCTGTTGTTGCGATAACAATATCCATACCACGAATGGCATCGATTTTATCAACAGAAATTTCTGGGAAAATCAAATGTTCTTTGATACCGAACGCATAATTACCACGACCGTCGAACTTAGATTTTGACAATCCACGAAAGTCCTTAACACGTGGCAACGCAACTGTAATCAGTTTATCCAAGAAATCATACATTCTTTTACCACGCAGTGTAACTTTTGTACCAATTTCCTGACCTTCGCGCAGACGATATGTTGCGATTGATTTTTTCGCACGTGTCTTAACTGCTTTCTGGGCTGCAATCGCTGTCAAATCAGCAACCGCTGCATCCAATTTCTTTTTATCAGACACTGCTTCACCAACGCCCATGTTCAAAACGATTTTTGTCAGTTTTGGAACTGCAAACGTATTTTTATAGCCGAATTCTTTAACCAATTCTGGCACAATTTCTTTTTCATAAATTTCACGCAATCTGCTTTGCATTTCTTTTTTCCTTTTGTTGTGTTCCCGTAACAGCGGGCAACAATTTACCTGTTATTAAATCTCAGCACCAGATTTTTTTGCAACGCGAACTTTTTTGCCGTTTTCAACTTTGTAACCAACGCGTGTTGCCTTTTTGGTTTTTGGATCAACCAATGCAACGTTGGAAACATGAACCGGCGCTTCGCGGTCAATGATATGACCTGGCTGTTCCTGTGTTGGTTTGATGTGCCATTTACGACGATTGACACCTTCGACAACAACACGTTCTTCTGCTGGGCGTGCTTCCAGTACCTTACCTTTGACGCCTTTGAATTTTCCCGAAATAACTACGACTTCGTCGCCTTTTTTAATTTTCATTTTATGACCTTCCATCTGTTATTTAGATTACTTCTGGTGCCAAAGACACGATTTTCTGAACATCGTATTTACGACGAACTTCACGGGCAATTGGCCCAAAGATACGTGTGCCAATTGGTTCAAAGTTGTTTTTGTTAATCAAAACAACCGCATTGTCGTCAAAACGAATAATAGAACCGTCTGGACGTTTCACAGGAAACTTTGTACGAACGATAATCGCACGCTGTACTGTACCCTTTTGAACTTTACCACGTGGAATGGCTTCTTTAATAGCAACAACAATTTTGTCGCCAACTGTTGCATAACGACGATGAGAACCGCCCAAAACCTTGATGCACATTGCTTTACGTGCACCACTGTTGTCTGCAACTGTCATAACTGTTTCATTTTGAATCATAACTTTAATCCTTTTCCTGCAGGCGGGGCAATCCCCCACCGCTTTGTTATAGGTTCCGACTGTCGCCTTATAATTCCCGAACCGACCTCAAAGAACCTGTTGATTATTAGTCAACTACTTCAACTGCATCGTCTTTGGAAACACCAACGCGCCCCTTAACAACCCAAGACTTTGTCTTAGAGATTGGACGATGTTCTTCGATTGCAACGATTTCACCAATTTTATATTCATTGTTTTCATCGTGCGCTTTGTACTTTTTGTTCTGCTTAACGAACTTACCGTACAGTGGGTGACGGAAACGACGTTCCACTTCTACAACGACTGTTTTGTCGTTTGCTGTACTGATAACTGTCCCTTGCAGTATACGTCTTGGCATAACTATTATCCCTTATACTGTTTGTTTAACCCACAGACTTTACTTAATTTTTTGCGCAAAGCCCCCGGATTAAATCCTGGTTTCCTTAAATCTGACCCCGTCTATATTATCTAAAAATTTAGAAATATCAACAAAAATCAGCAATTTTTATTTTTTTGCCGCGTTCAGTTTTGTCTTAACACGTGCAATTTCACGACGGGTCTGACGCATAACATGTGTTTTTGGCATCTGACCTGCTGCATGCTGAAAACGCTGGTTCATCTGTTCTTTTTTCAAATCAACCAATTTGCTTTCCAATGCTTCCATCGTCAATTCTGTTTCAACTTTCTTTTCTGCCATTTCTGCTACCTTTTTTTGCCCTGCCCCGGTTTTTTCCCGGGGACTGCAATTAATTAGTTAACTTTACGTTCAACAACTTTTGTTTTCACTGGCAGTTTCGCCGCCGCCAATGCGAACGCTTCATATGCAACTTCTGGTTTTACACCATCCAATTCGAACATGATGCGACCTGGCTTAACACGGCAAATCCAGTATTCCACTGCACCCTTACCTTTACCCATACGAACTTCGGCAGGTTTCTTGGTAACTGGCACATCTGGGAATATACGAATCCACAGTTTACCCATACGACGCATATGACGTGTGATTGCACGACGCGCTGCTTCGATTTGACGCGCAGTGATACGTTCTGGTGACATCGCCTTCAGTCCGAACGAACCAAACGCTAATTCGCTGCCACCCTTCGCAACGCCGTGAATACGGCCCTTATGCTGTTTGCGAAATTTTGTTTTCTTTGGCATTAACATGATACAAATCCTTCAATTTCTAATAATTGTTTTAATTATTATTTGTGCTTTCTTTCGCTGCTGCCGGCATATTCTGTCGGACGCGCCATTTCAGATGCCAATTTATCCTTGTTAACAACATCACCGGTATAAATCCAAACTTTTACACCGATAACACCATATGTTGTTTTGGCCTGGATTGACGCATAGTCAATATCCGCACGCAATGTATGCAGTGGAATACGACCTTCGCGGATTTGTTCGCTACGTGCGATTTCAGCACCATTCAAACGACCAGAACACATAACTTTGATACCCTGGGCGCCTGCTTTCTGTGCATTCTGCACAGCTTTCTTCATTGCACGTTTAAAGGATACACGACCTTCGATCTGCTGTGCAATGTTCTGCGCAACCAACTGCGCATTCAGGTCTGGACGGCGAACTTCGTAAATATTTACGACAACCTGGTCATTTTTAACCAGTTTCTTGATATCGTTACGCAGTGTTTCGATATCGGCACCGTTCTTACCAATAATCATACCAGGTCTGCTGGTATGAATAGTCACGACAACCTTTTTGGCAAAGCGTTCAATAACAACCTTGGCCAAACCGGCTTTCTTTAATTTCTTTTCGATAAACTTGCGAATTTTGACGTCTTCTGCCAACAAAGCCGCATAGTCTTTTTTACCTGCAATCCAGCGTGAATCTGTAATCTTGTTGATAAACTCACGCAGTGAAATTGGTGATACTTTCTGTCCCATTTCTTTTTTCCTTAAACTTAGTGGGGGTGTTCTTGAAGTGTTTCCACTTTATTCAGGAATTTTCATTCCATACCACCCCACACGACTTACCTTATTTTGTTGTTTCTTTTTTTGCTGCCTTCTTTTTCGATGGCGCCGTGCCTGATTCCAAAACGATTGTCAAATTTGAAAAAGGTTTCAGAATTGGACGTGCACTGCCACGTGGTCCCGGCATAATGCGCTTCATAGTCAACGCTTTGCCACACCAAATTTCTTTGACGAACAAAGTTTCAACTGGCAACTTTTTGTTGTGTTCTGCATTTGCAGTCGCAGACAACAAAGTTTTCAGCACTTCACCTGCTACACGTTTTTTCGAAAATTTCAAGACATCAACAGCGCGTTCCACTGGTAAACCACGAACCATGTCGCATACCAGATTCAGCTTCTGATGGCTAACGCGGATCATTTTATTGAACGCGCGCACCTGATTTTCTTTAATTCCATATCTTGCTGTCATAACTTACCACCCTATATTATTTCTTACCT
Organism: Alphaproteobacteria bacterium; assembly: GCA_015062495.1. Lineage (NCBI taxonomy): Bacteria > Pseudomonadati > Pseudomonadota > Alphaproteobacteria > Alphaproteobacteria bacterium. The sequence continues at coordinate 23,218 of SUUN01000002.1, forward strand.
GCTGCGGCTTTTTTATTAGCGGCATGACCTTTAAATGTACGTGTTGGCGCAAATTCACCCAACTTGTGACCAATCATATCTTCTACGATTGATACAGGGATAAATTTATTACCATTGTGCACATCAAATGTCAGTCCCACCATCTGTGGTATAATTGTGCTACCACGGGACCAGGTTTTAATTGGTTTACGGTCATCTTTTTCAATTGCCGCTGCTGTTTTCTTCAACACAGACGGATGAACATAAGGACCTTTCCATACTGAACGAGACATCATTTACTCCGTTTATTTCTTATTATTTCTTTTTCGCCAAATGTCTGCTGCGAATAATCATCTTAGCAGTACGTTTATTGCTACGGGTACGATATCCCTTGGCTGGAATACCTGTACGTGATACCGGTTCGTGGCCCTTAGAATGACCATTACCACCACCCATTGGGTGATCTACTGGGTTCATCGCCATACCGCGTACTGATGGGCGGATACCCAACCAACGTGCGCGACCAGCTTTACCCAAGTTGACATTGCGCTGATCTGGATTAGATACGCTGCCAACTGTTGCCAAACAATCGGAATGAACTTTGCGCAACTCACCGCTGTTCAACTTAATCTGTGCATAAACACCGTCTTTACCCATCAACTGCGCATAGCAACCCGCACTACGTGCCAACTGACCACCTGCGCCTGGTTTCAATTCGATGTTATGTACGATTGTACCGATTGGCATATTCTTCAATGGCATTGTGTTACCCGGCTTAATATCTGCATACTGTGCCGAAATAACCACATCACCCGCCTTTAAATCGCGCGGTGCCAAGATATAAGAACGCATACCGTCTGTATATTCAATCAATGCGATAAATGCGGTACGGTTTGGATCATATTCCAAACGCACAACTGTCGCTGGAACATCCATCTTCTTACGTTTAAAGTCAATCAAACGATATTTACGTTTATGACCACCACCCTGGTGCATAACTGTTACATGACCAAAGTTATTACGTCCACCTTTGGACTTCAAACCAACTGTCAATGCCTTTTCTGGCGCACCACGGTACAGTTCACTGCGATCAACCTGGGTCAATCCGCGTGTACCTGGTGTTGTTGGCTTATAATGTTTCAATGCCATTTTTTTCTTACCTTTGTTTTCTCACCCTGACACTAGCATCCTTTTCTTTGGGTTCTCTGCCAGGGCGGTATATTATACTACATATTTGCTGACAAATCCAGTTTTGCATCTGCCGGCAAAGATACATATGCTTTTTTTACAGTGCGCTGTGTACCTGTGCTGCGACCACGGAAGGTTTTAACCTTCCCCTTAGTGACTACAACGTTAACCTTGGTTGGTTTTACGCCATAGATTGCTTCGACCGCACGTGCCACATCTTCTTTGGTTGCTTGCATAGCAACTTCGAACGCTACACCGTTGCTTTCAGACAGTTTTGCTGCCTTTTCCGAGATAATCGGACGACGCAGTATATCATAAATACCGGCTGTCGCAACGATTTTTTTCTCTGCACTTACTTTCTTTTCTGCCATTTTGCTTACCTCAATTCTTTAATTGATTACGCCAATCTTGCTTCAACCGCTTTGACTGCGTCTGCTGTCAAAACTAATTTTTCATGTTTCAAGATGTCCAAAACATTCAAACCAATCGTTGGCAACACATCAACATTTGCGATATTTGCCGCAGATTTAACAAAGTTTTCATCTAATTCTGTGGCCCCTACGAACAAAGCAGATGCGATTTCCAGTTTTTTCAACTGCTTCGCGAATGCGTTTGTCTTCGCTGCTGCCAACTTTTCAGAATCAATGATAACCAGGCTGCCGTCTTTTGCCTTGGATGACAACGCCATCTTCAGACCCAATGAACGGATTTTCTTTGGCAAGTCAATAGAATGGTCGCGAACGACTGGTCCATGAACTACGCCACCGCCACGCATGTGAACATTATATCTTTCACCCTGACGTGCGTTACCTGTCTTTTTCTGTTTGAACGCTTTCTTACCACTGCCCTGAACATCTGATACAGTTTTAACTGCATGCGTACCGGCACGTGATTTTGCACGCTGCCATGTAACAACACGGTGCAAGATGTCCGCACGTGGTTCCAAACCAAAGATGCTATCAGCCAGTTCAACCGAACCAACTTTCTTTCCATCGAAATTAATAATATCTAATTGCATTTTACTTACCTCACTCTTGCTGTTAACTTATTATTCCGCAACAGCTTCTGTTTCGGTTACTGTTTCAGCTACAACTTCTGCTGCTTTCGCTGCGACTGTTGGAACTGGCAAATCCTTGTGTTCTTTTTTGATTGCGTCTGTAACCAGAACAAATGTACCATTTGCACCTGGAACTGCGCCTTCGACAAAGATCAGATTTTCTGCTTCATCTGTACCGAACACTTTCAAGTTCTGAACTGTGACAGTTTCATTACCCATCTGTCCTGCCATCTTTTTACCTTTCAGAACGCGGCCTGGCCATTCACGCATACCAGTACCACCGATGGAACGATGTGCTTTCAATACACCGTGGGTTGCTTCCTTACCGCCAAAGTTATGACGTTTCATAGCACCCTGATAGCCTTTACCTTTACTTGTTGCTTGTACATCAACGAATTGACCGGCAACAAAATGAGATGCCATCAACTGTGTCCCTGCTGGGATAACACAGTCATCCGATACACGGAATTCTACAACCTTGCGATATGGTTTTACGCCTGCTTTTTCAGCCGCAACCAACTGTGGTTTTGCTACATGTTTTGCCTTGGCTTCGCGCAAACCCAAAATATTTGCGACATAACCGTTCTTTTCTTGCGTGCGATTTCCAATGACGGCACAGTCACCCACAGACAAAACTGTCACAGGATGCGCAACACCGGCATCATCATACAGACGCGTCATTCCAATTTTTGTTGTAATTAATCCGCTACGTTTCATTTTTTTATGCCTTTTTTTATGTCAGTTGGTTGGTATGGTGTACACACTGCCACGCCAACACTAACAGATTATTTTAATTTTACAATTTAATTTTTACATCAACACCAGACGCCAAATCCAACTTCATCAAGGCATCAACTGTCTGAGGGGTTGGATTAACAATATCTACAACCGCTTTATGATTGCGGATTTCGAACTGTTCACGCGACTTCTTGTCAACGTGTGGTGAACGGTTGACCGTAAATTTCTGCACCAATGTTGGCAGACGAACTGGTCCAACTACATCTGCGCCTGTGCGCTTGGCAGTTTTTACAATTTCTTCGACAGATTCCATCAAGATACGATGGTCGAATGCTGTCAACTTGATACGAATTTTTGATGTTGGTACCATTACCGTTTTCCTTATATTTATCTGGGCGGTAATCACTGACACTTTTAATTCAGTTACACCGCCCAAGACTGTTTAATTATTTAATGATTTTGGATACAACACCTGCGCCAACTGTGCGACCGCCTTCACGGATAGCAAAGCGACGACCTTCGTCCATAGCAATTGGTGCAATCAACTGCACGTTGATACGGACATTGTCACCTGGCAGAACCATTTCTTTGTCTGCTGGCAAAGTGATTGTACCTGTTACGTCTGTTGTGCTAAAGAAGAACTGTGGACGATAGTTGCTAAAGAACGCTGTATGACGGCCACCTTCTTCTTTGGTCAAGATATAGACTTCGGCTTCGAATTCTGTGTGTGGTGTAATAGAACCTGGCTTACAGATAATCTGACCACGTTCTACATCTTCCTTCTTGGTACCACGCAACAACAGACCTACGTTATCACCGGCTTCACCCTGATCCAGCAATTTGCGGAACATTTCAACGCCTGTAACTGTTGTTTTCTGTGTTGGACGCAGACCAACGATTTCACATTCGTCACCAACTTTGATAACACCTGATTCAACACGACCTGTTACCACTGTACCACGACCTGTGATGCTGAACACGTCTTCGATTGGCATCAAGAATGGTTTGTCAACTGGACGTTCTGGCATTGGGATATATTCGTCACACGCCTTTAACAACGCATCAATCGCTTCTTTACCCAAGCCATCATTTTTATCTTCAACAGCTGATACCGCAGAACCACGGATAATTGGTGCATTGTCACCGTCAAAGTCGTTCGCAGACAACAGTTCACGGATTTCCATTTCAACCAATTCCAACAATTCTGGGTCATTTGCCAAGTCGCATTTGTTCAAGAACACAACGATTTTTGGAATACCAACCTGACGTGCCAACAAGATGTGTTCACGTGTCTGTGGCATTGGACCATCTGTCGCTGCAACAACCAAGATTGCGCCGTCCATCTGCGCCGCACCGGTAATCATGTTTTTAACATAGTCCGCGTGCCCTGGGCAGTCAACGTGTGCATAGTGACGTGATTCTGTTTCATATTCAACGTGCGCTGTGTTAATCGTGATACCACGCTGTTTTTCTTCTGGCGCATTATCAATCTGATCAACACCCTTCTGTGCATCAGCACCAACACCATAGTGGTGAACGATAGCAGCAGTCAATGTTGTTTTACCATGGTCAACGTGGCCAATTGTACCAATATTGACGTGTGGTTTGCTTCTTACATACTTTTCTTTTGCCATTAGTTTTCTCCTTAGGCTTGCTTGTTAGTTTTTGTTAGAACTTCTTGTTAATTATTTCGTCAGCTTCTTGATTACTTCGTCAGCAACGTTTGTCGGGACTTCGTCATAGTGCGACAATTCCATATATGGATTTGCACGACCCTGTGACAAAGAACGCAATGTCTTTACGTACCCAAACAGATTTGCCAATGGAACATACGCAGAAATCAACTGATTACCGAACTGTGTTTCGATACCGTTAATCTGGCCACGGCGACTGTTCAAGTCCCCAATGATGTCACCGACGTATTCTTCCGGTGTATTAACCGAAAGCTTCATAATCGGTTCCAGCAATTTCGGCGCCGCTTTTTTCATTGCCTCTCTGAAGCATGCGCGTGCCGCAATTTCAAAGCACAATACATTAGAGTCAACTTCGTGATACTTACCATCTACCAATGTAGCTTTGAAATCTACTGTTGGATAGCCAATCAGAACACCTGTCTGCTGGGCTATCTTCAAACCTTTTTCCACACCTGGGATATATTCTTTTGGAATCGCACCACCAACAATCTTGTTGTCGAATTCGTATCCCTGACCTGGTTCCAATGGTTCAAATTCAATCTTAACCTGTGCGTACTGACCCGAACCACCAGACTGTTTCTTGTGTGTGTATTCTTCTGTGACCGGCTTGCGGAATGTTTCACGGTATGCGATACGTGGTTCACCAACGTTTACATCCACCTTGAATTCACGCAACAGTCGATCGACCAAAATTTCCAAGTGCAATTCACCAACACCCGACAAAATGGTCTGACCTGATTCTTCGTCAACCGACACACGGAACGAAGGATCTTCTTTGGCCAACGCCTGCAGACCCAATGACATCTTTTCAATGTCTGCCTTGGTCTTTGGTTCAACTGCGATGCTCATAACAGGCTCTGGAACATGAATTGATTCCAACAGAATTGGATTCGCTTCGTCGCACAGTGTGTCACCTGTAATTGTTTCTTTCATACCAACCAAAGTGATAATATCACCGGCCGATGCTTCTTTGATTTCTTCACGGTTATTTGAATGCATCAACAACATACGACCAACGCGTTCACGTTTATCACGGTTAGAATTATAGATATAAGAACCCGACACCAACTTACCCGAATAAATACGGATAAACATCAAGTTACCTACAAATGGGTCATTTGCCACCTTAAACGCCAAGGCACTAAATGGTTCTTTGGCATCTGGCTTACGCGAATCGGCCGTTTCACCGTCCATCTTTGTCCCACTAATCGCTGGGATATCCAATGGGCTTGGCAAATAGTCAACAATCGCATCCAACAATGGCTGAACACCCTTGTTCTTAAACGCTGTACCACACAAAACTGGGTTAAAGTTCTGGTTGATTGTACCCTTGCGGATTAACTTTTTGATGGTTGCGACATCTGGAATTGTTCCTTCCATGTACGCTTCCATAATTTCATCGTCCAGTGTTACAACTTCTTCAATCAGTTTTTCGTGTAATTCCTGTGCCTTTTCCTTTAATTCTTCTGGGATTTCAACGATGTGTGGATCTTTGCCCATATCATCTTCCCAGACAATTCCGCGCATTTCGATAACATCGACAACGCCACGGAAATCAGATTCTGCGCCAATTGGGAAATTAACAACCAACGGATTTGCACCCAAACGTTCACGAATCATATCAACACAGCGGAAGAAGTTCCCACCAATACGATCCATTTTGTTAATAAAGCAAATACGTGGAACCGCATAACGGTCTGCCTGGCGCCATACAGTTTCTGTCTGTGGCTGAACGCCCGACACAGATTCAAATACGGCAACCGCACCGTCCAGAACACGCAGTGAACGTTCTACTTCCATAGTAAAGTCCACGTGCCCCGGTGTATCAATCAGATTGATACGATGGTCGCGCCAAAAGCATGTTGTTGCGGCCGATGTAATTGTAATACCACGTTCTTGTTCCTGTTCCATCCAGTCCATGGTTGCGCCACCATCGTGCACTTCACCAATCTTGTATGTTTTACCAGTATAGAACAAGATACGTTCAGATGTTGTTGTTTTACCCGCGTCAATATGGGCCATAATGCCGATATTGCGGTACATATGTAAAGGTGCGGTTTTCCCGACTGACATTGTATCTTTCCTTTGCCTTTGTATTGATTACCAGCGGAAGTGAGCAAACGCCTTGTTCGCTTCTGCCATTTTATGTGTATCAATTTTCTTTTTAAATGCGCCACCCTGACCGTTCAAGGCATCACGCAATTCGCCAAACAGTCTGTCATCCATGCTGCGTTCACCACGTTTACGCGCAAATCCGACCAACCAACGCAACGCCAATGTCTGCTGGCGCGCCGGTCTTACTTCGACTGGAACCTGGTATGTTGCACCACCTACACGACGACCCTTAACTTCGACCGACGGTTTCAACGCATCAATCGCTTCCAAGAATGCTGTCAATTCATCACCGTCTTTGGCAATCTTTTTCAATTTATCCATTGCACCATATACGATGTTTTCAGCAACTTCTTTTTTGCCGTCCCACATAACAATATTAATACATTTCGCAACAACCAAATTACCGTATTTGGAATCTGGCAAGATTTCACGTTTTGTTGCAGCTTTACGTCTTGACATATTTATTTTCCTTTTATCGCTTCATCTGGGTTTTCCCCAGATTACTCACGCACATTACATGCGTGTGGTTAACATTTATTATTTCTTTGTTTTGGCACCATACAAAGAACGACCCTGTTTACGTGCATCAACACCCTTGGTATCCAAGACACCACGAATAATATGATACTTTACACCAGGCAAGTCCTTTACACGACCACCACGAATCATAACAACACTGTGTTCCTGCAGGTTATGACCTTCGCCAGGAATATAAGCGGTTACTTCGCGGCCGTTTGCCAGTTTTACACGGGCAACCTTACGCTGCGCCGAGTTAGGTTTTTTCGGTGTTGTCGTATAAACACGTGTGCAAACACCACGTTTCTGTGGGTTTTCCATCATGTCAGGCGCAGTGCTTTTCACCACGACTTTTTTACGAGGCTTCCGAATCAGTTGGTTTACTGTTGGCATTCAAAATCTCTTTGTTTTTTTCTACCTATTTTACTCTGCACAAAAGCCGCCTATTCAGACTTATTTCAACGACTTATGCCGGATTATAAATCTGTCAGTGTAAGCGGTTTTTATGTATTCCTTGCTTTCCTTGTTTACACAGAAAGCGCACTTACTATAATCGCGCCCCCCCAAATTGTCAAGGAAAATATGGGAAAAAACCTTAAAAAACCCGCTTGAAAACCCCACAAAATCAGGATTTTACAGCAAACACCAAAAATGACAAATTTTCAATCAGTCTACTTTTATAAAAATAAAAGATAATGGCGTAGATATGGTATGGGGGCGACATCGTAGTGTACAAACGCTACATGAGATGTCGCCCCCGCCCATAGATATGCCATTAGATTTTATTTTATCAAAAATCAATTCCGAACATCACCCCCATCGTCGCCGGGCTGTTCTTGAAACTGTGCACAACATCTTTTTCCAAATAAAAGCCCAAATACTTGGTCGCATCAATATTATAATTAATTCCGCATTGCAATCTCAGCCGTTCCCCATCATAGTAATCATCAAACAAATCAAAATCAAACATCAATCCGCCAACCCAGTTCCAGCGATTATTAACAATATACTGTCCCTGAATACCGACGGTCATCGCCCACGCATCAAATGTATCTTGTGGCAAATCATCGTTCAGATAATCCACCTGCACCACCCCTGCAACGGTCCAATTGTCTGTTATGCGTCCCATTCGCGCACCCGCCGTCCAATTATATGCAACCGTCTGTAAATTTTCACGCGTATCATAGATTTGTTTTACATCACCATAAACCTCGGCATGCAATTGATTTTCATGCCACAAATCCCAATCAAACCCAAATTCCAAATCATTCCATGACCATTTTCCAAATTCTGGATTATCCGATGAATCATAAGACCCCGATGTCGCCACATGAATCGCAAAGGCATCAGATACCCCATACCCAAATTCATCGGCAATAACAAATCTGTCAAATTCAGAATTTGCTTGCAACGGCGTTAAAATATTATAAAACCGCCCCTGTGCCGGATTATAAAACGGATTACCATTTATTACATTGGCGGCCCCTGCCCCACCCGACACAAATGCCAGCGCACACGACAAAAGAAAAATTTTTTTCATATATTTCTCCCTTTCTTTCGCAATCCGATTTTAAGAAATATGAAAAAATATATAAACAGGAACGAATTCAAAAAAACACCCCCGGAAACCGGGGGTGAATATTAACAGTTGTACGTTTGATTAAAAGTCGATTCCAAAGTTCACACCAAACCCAAATCCATCGACCCATTCCCAGTCACCTGTTGAATGTTCCATTTCACCCATGAAATATGCACCAATGTACTTGGTTTCATCCAGGTTATAGTTTGCACCGATTTTACCAGTCCATTTACCTGCATCTTCAAATTCATCGTCCAACATACCAGTGTATTCAACACCAGCAATCAGATTCCACTGTGGACACAGAACCAACTGGCCATCGACACCAACACTCAAACGATGTGCACCATCATCGCCCCAATTGAACGATTCAGAATTCAAATAATCAAAGTCAACATGACCCGCCAATGTCCAACCTTCGCCGACATAACCGCCACGCATACCGATTGTCCATGTGTAATCCGTTACACCTTTATCCAAGAATGGCACGTGATCACCCCATACTGTATCTAAACTGTACACACCGTACACATCCGCCTTCCAGTTACCCATATCAATCGCACGATAATTCAGTCCAACGGTAAATTCATCCCACGACATCGCATCAAAGCCTTCTGCCTCGGATACGCCCGTCTTCATGAACACTGCCAATTCATTTGTGATACCATAACCAAATTCTTCGGTAATACCCCAATCTTCGATTGCTTCTGAATGTGATTCTACTGCAAAATTGCTATAAAAACGACCTTCGCCCGGGCGATATAATGGATTACCATCAATAATATTTGCCGCGTGCGCACCTGATACTGCAAAAAATGCCAACAAAGAAGTTAATGCTAATTTTTTCATATTCATTCCTTTCGTTTTTGTTAACCAAGACCACTTGTTTTCAGTCCCGTTAATACAATTTTATCAGGTATAAAATCCCACCCGCAAGGTTAAAGATTTTTGCAAAACCACCAAAAATATGATATTATCCCACGCGTGCACGAATCGGATTTTAGTCACAACACACAATTCAAACGCCCATACACCGGGCGTTTTATTAAATTTGTTATAATTCGTTATACTTTTTAATAATTATCAAAAATAACAGACTGACGATTTTTTAATTTTTATTTTTTAATTTTTTTATCTCGCGCCAGTCATTGTGATTTTTTTTATGTTCTTCATAGTCTTTGGAAAACAAATGGCCACCCCGCCCGTCTGCAACAAAGAACAAATAATTCGTGTCCGCCGGCCTTAACACCGCCCGAATCGCATTTTCACCAACATTGGCAATTGCCCCCGGCGGCAGGCCCTTGTTCCTATACGTGTTATACGGACTGTCTATTTTCAAATGCCCGCGCAATAACGGTTGGCCCTGCATATCGCCCAGTCCATCAGTCAACGCATAGACAACTGTTGGGTCGGCCTGCAACCGCATCCCCCGGTTCAACCGATTCAGATACACACTGGCCACAATCGGCATTTCACGTGCCTGGGGCGTTTCCTTTTGTACGATTGACGCCAACGTAATAACATCGTCCCAATCCTGTAACGGCTTTGGCAATCGACGATTCGTACGTTCCCACGCCCCCCGTACATTTACCATTTTTTTGCGCGCCAAATCCAGAACCGCCAACCGATTCATCCCACGCGCCACCGTATATGTATCTGGGAACACATCACCATCACGCAAATTACACACCGGCGCACTGTTCCCTGATTTACATTCCACCGCGCCCGTCAATGCAGATGACTGCAACAACAGGTTCTTAATTTGTTTTATGGTTAACCCTTCGGGAATAACGATTGTAGTAGATGCCACGCGTCCATTTGCGAACATATCTGCGATTCGCCAACTGCTGGCTGAAACGGGAATATCATATTGTCCGGTTTGAATTTTCCCCCCATTAAATCGCACCGACATTACAAAAACTTCTTCTGAATCAATTAATTTTTGTTTGTACAATCTGCGCGCGACCCCTGATACAGTATCCCCCGCCACAATATCAAACACAACCGGTTTTGAAACCGTTGAATGAATACCAAACATATACAACACCACACACAGCACAATCAACACTGGTGCGACAATCAATTGAACAATAACACGCTTTGGAAATAATTTTCTACGTCTTGCCATGGTCTGTTTATTATTACAGACAAAACCCCCATTTGCAAACGCAAAACCACAAGGGGCGAACAACATTTATTGTTGCACAAAGATAAATAATATCAATCTCTTTATTCAGAAAAATCAAAAAAATATTTAATGACAACAACGTTTCACCTTTGAACAATGTTCAATGAAGCGAACACGACACTTCGTAACAACCCAAAGGACAAACGATGAAACAAAACACTAACAAAAAAATGTATCTGATGCCCGATTCAGAACCACTAACAACCTCAACAGGCGCCAGTGACGACGGCAATTCAGCAGTTATTGTAATTGTGGACACAGACGGCGAATACATTGACACAACTAAATTAAGCGAAAAAATAAAATATCCAGCCATGTTAATGCAACAACGCATAACACAAGGATTTCGTAATCGTATCCGCTAATTAATTTATCAAAAAAAGGGTCGCCAATAACATTGGATTGACGGCCCATAATAAAAAAAAAGAGCACAACATAATGCACCAGGCAGAAATTTACAACCTATCAAACGGAATCCCCATAATCTTGCACAACGCGCCATTTCACACATGCAAAATACTATTCAGCCTACATTTTGGTGCATGCGACGAAACCACGCCAGAATATGGCATAACGCATTTTATAGAACATTTATTAGGACAAAGCACAACAGGCAACAAAACCTTTGGTAATCTAACCAAGAAAATTGAAACACTGGGGGGCAATATTAGTCTATATACAACATACAACAAAATAGGATGCTATATCAATATATTGCCCGCCCACCTAATCGATACTATACAAATTATCGCCCCACAAATAATGTCCCCCGTGTTTGACACAGAAAAAATCGAACAAGAAAAACACGTCATTTTAACAGAACACAAAAGATATAGCGCCCAAAATTCTTGGTTTCTGTTCGCCCAAGAAAACTTATTCAAAAACACTGGACTGGGGCACAACATAACAGGAACACCAGAGACAATAAATTCATTTACATCACAAGCCCTATCAAAATATTATCATTCACACCTATCCAGCGACAAATTCAACATCGTTGTTATCGGCCCAATAGATAACAAAGACAAATTATTAGCCAAACTGGAATCTGCATTTGGCGACATGCCATACACACCATACACACAACAATCGTGGGCCACAACCCCAACCATCGCCCATGATTTCAAACAAGACATCTGCAACACTAAGCTAGTATTAGCATTTGCAGATAAAATTCCAGATACACGCAAAAACCAAATTGCCACAGGATTATTCAAAAAAATCCTACAAGACCGTTTAATTAACTATTTGCGCTATCAAAACGGACTAGTTTATTCAGTAAAATGTTTAACCATGGGAACCGGCAACACAAAATTATACACAATTGAAACCGAAGCACAACCACAACTAATAGAAACAATCACACAAAAAATTGCATCAGAATGCAAAACCATTCTAACAACACGACCGATAACATCTAACGAATTACAAACTGCTAAAAATGTTATAAAATATCAAAATGCACGCGTAATGGATTCAATAGATAAAAGTTGCGAAACATATGCACAATATATGAAACACTATGGAAAAGTTTATGATTTTAACTTGGAAAACACAGAACTGGATAACCTGACCCTATCTGATATCACAAACATAGGACACATCATTTTGAACACCCCCCTATCCATAATAACACAAGGGCCTACACAAAATAACAATCTAATAAACATATGGCAAGACAACTTTACTTTGCCTAAATAAAAATCCGACGATGCCGGATTTTTATTATTTTTCATCACCCAACCCAATTGTACTTTTAATTGGGTCAACGATTGATTCCTTGGCACTGTCCAGTGTGCGAATTAACGCACGCCGAATCTTACCACTGATTGTCATAGGCAATGTTTCTACAAATTCAATCACGCGTGGCGCTTTATAATGCGCGGCGCGCGATTTTGCATAATCTTGCAATTGCCGCACCAGCGCATCTGTCTGTTGAAAATATTTATTCAGAACAATCGTTGCCTTGACCGCCTGGCCACGCGATGGATCTGGGATACCCGTGACGGCAACTTCACGCACCGCGGGATGTTCCAGTAATACCGATTCGACTTCGAACGGACTGACACGATAACCACTGGTTTTAATTAAATCATCATTACGCCCCACGAACCAGAAATATCCATCTGCATCAAAATACGCCATATCACCCGTGTGATAAATCCCATCACGATAGACCGCATTTGTCTGCTTGTCATTTTTATGGTATCCCTGGAACAGCCCCAATGGTTTACCGTCCTTGACATTAACACAGATTTCACCAACGGTATTCGGTTCGGTCACCACGCGTCCACGTTCATCCAATAATTTCACATCCCAACCTGCGGCCGGCATTCCCATTGCACCCGGCTTTGGTTCAATCCACTGGTTTGTAAATATCATAACGCACGTTTCGGTTTGACCAAATCCTTCGCGCAGTTTAACACCTGTGCTGTCTAAAAATCTTTCATATACCTCTGGATTCAATGCCTCGCCGGCGACATCGGCCTTGACCAACGACGACAAATCATATTTAGACATATCCGCATGAATCATCATTTTATATGCCGTTGGTGGTGCACAGAACGATGTGATTTTATGTTCTGCAATTGCGTTCAGCAAATCGTGGGCTGTAAATATGCGACTGAAATCGAACACAAAGACCGTCGCCCCCGCCAACCATTGGCCATACATTTTACCCCACGAACATTTTGCCCAACCCGATTCGGACAATGTAAAGTGAATATCGCCATCAACCAATCGCTGCCAGAACACCGCGGTATTAATATGCCCCAACGGATATACAAAATTGTGCGCCACCATTTTCGGCATATCGGTTGTCCCACTGGTAAAGTACACAACCATTGTATCCGTGTTTTCATTTGGCACGCGTTCCAATGTCTGCGGATATGATTCGCACGCCGCACTAATTTCTGCACAATCAATTAGTTGAATGTTTTCTTTATCACCAATTGCCCTTTTAATTTCATCCACAACATTACCATCATCAAACGCGATTACCGCGGACGCTTCTGCTGTCTTTAACCTGTATTCTATATCCTTGCTTTTCAATTGATTAGTTGACGGAATTGGAACCACTCCTAATTTATGCATCGCCATCATCAATACCCAGTATTCCCATCTGCGACGCATAAACAGTAAAACTGTATCCCCACGCTTTAACCCACGCTGGCCCAGAAAGTTTGCCACCGCGTTCGACCATTTGGACAACATGCTAAAAGTAATATTCTTTTTTTCACCCGCATCGTTTGTCCATAAAATTGCGACTTTATCTGGGGTTTCAGACGCGATAACATCCACGACATCATATGCAAAGTTAAAATTTTCCGGAACATTCACCACCGCATTTTTTGAATAATCATCATAATTATTAAATTCATCCTGTTTCAAGAGCCGCTTAAAAAACATCTTTTTTTCCTTTTTAGTGCAAAATAAATATAATGCACATATGCCAAAACACAAATAAAAAAACAAAAAAATTACATTGATTTTTATATCAAAAGGTCGCATAATCAGCGCACAACAATCGGAGTGTAGCTCAGCCTGGTAGAGCGCTACGTTCGGGACGTAGAGGTCGCTGGTTCGAACCCAGTCACTCCGACCATAAAATTCAGACCACCATTTGGGTGGTTTTTATTTTATGTCGCCATTTGAAAATTCATATAATCTGATATATAATAATCGGTAAATATATGGGGACATGTATTTGGGGCCTTAGAAAAGCCTGTGAAAAAGCAGTGTGATAAAATATCACATTGGAATCCGATTTCAACGATGACGCAATTCGCGCCATTATTGTGCTTATACGATTTGCGCTTAAATAATATTGCGCGACCTTTTTCACATATTTTTCTGACGCCCCACAAACACACCACACACGGGGGACATATGAGAAAAAAATTCAGCATCACACACATAATATTTTACATCACCTACATTGTATTCCCCATACACCTGTGGGGAACGGTCGGTGGCGGTGTATGTGAAAAGATACAAGACTCTAACTCCTGCACCGAGGTTGCCGGTTGCTATTGGAATTATAATGGTCAAACCGGATCCTGTATCCGTTGTCCCGAAGGGTATTATTGCACAAACAAAGATCGACACTCTTGCAATATAAGCGGCTATGTACAAACCGGTGGTGTTGACATGCTAGAAATAAACAGTTGGGGAACGGGGCTTGAATCCAAGGAAGAATGCGAAACAAACACCACAGCCACCCTTTACTGTCCGGCATCACATTATTTTGGACAAAGCGGAACACAGTACAAATGCATACCCTGCACCGCAAAAATGGAAGACGGCACTATACAAACCTCCAAAGTGGAAGACAACATCAGTAATAAAAAAGATACTATAACCCAATTATTAACGAACTATGGTCGTGCAAAACGTTGCATAACATGTGGCAAAAATGCAGAACCTGACGATGACGGCATCGGATGCGTATGCCCAGACGGCTATCAATTCACAGGAAAATCTGAAACACAAGTGTATGACAACACCCAATGCGAACAAAAATCGATCATCATAACATGTAATCCAGGCTATTATGTAAAGTCTGGTAAATGCGAACAATGCCCTGTCGGTACATACCAAGCAATGAATAACTTTACCGGCACGGAATGTACCCTATGCGACATCGGGTACTCGAATGCATTGCCTGGTCAAGAAACCTGCGATGTCTGTCCCGCTGGCACATATCAAGACAAAACTGGCCAATCATCATGCAAACCCTGCCCCACAGGGAAATATCAAAACGAACAAGGCCAATCAAGTTGCAAATCCTGTATCAATGACATAGTAAAACTTACAAATACAGATAAAAATTGTTCTCTAACTGCAATAAATGTAACGGATAAGACATCACTTGACAATTGCGAATACACCCTTACATCAGCCCAAGGCTATTATCTAACCCGTGGTGCCAACGTCGGGGAATATTATCATTTCACATGCAATCAATGCCCCAACCTAACAACCATAGATGCTAAAACAATTACAGGAAACAGAACAGTCTTGTATGACGAAGTCGGCACAATGGCAGACGGTCATGCATGCAGCACGAACTGTTCATGCGATGGCAAGAATAATAAAGAAGGTGCCTGCATAAACAATGCCGGCGCATACAGATGCGAATGTATAGAAGGCTATCACGTAAAGGACGAAACTCGCGATACGATATCCTATAATCCCATCAATGGACAAAAAGATTGCGAAATAAACAAATACTATATTCGCTATTACTGCAATTCTGACGATTCAAGCCCCACCAAGGAAATCGAAATAGAATATGGTGGCGAACATTATATTTTACCATCCAACACATGTCAAAAAACAGGATATACATTTAACGGGTGGCTCGAAGAAAATTCAAACACAACATACACAAACGAAACATCCCTAATCGTTGACCAAGACTATGTCTTTAAGGCACAATGGGCGGTTAAAGAATTTAAGGTAAATTACAGCGGGAATGAAAACACAGCTGGCAATGCCCCCAGCGAACCAACAACATGCACGTATGACAAACCGTGCAATGCCCCCGACAACACATATATGCGCGCTGGATACATATTTGCGAATAAATGGTCTTGTCAATATATGCCACAGGCGGGGCAAAAATTGCAACCTTGCTGTAAAACAATCAATTCGATGGGTTTTGATACAGGCACATGCGAAATCTCCCCCGGGACCGACATATCAACAATTTCGGGCGGAAATGATATATTACTTAGCGCAATATGGACCACGTGCCAGGCGGGCTATTATTGCCCTGGCACAAACTCCGACCCAAAAACCGAGCAAAAAAAATGCCCCGCCGGTTCAACAACCGCTGAGGGTGCCACTTACATAACCGACTGCCATATGGTCGGTGGCACAACCCAGATTTGTGATACAAACGGATGCTTTACACTGCCCAACACCGCTGGGAACATATTCTATCAGGGCGCATCACAATAATAAAAATCCCAAAAACACTTCAAATTCTGGGGGAATAAAATTCAAGAAAATGGTATAGATGCACGCAGTGCCGACAACGCAGTGTACAAAACGTACATAAGTTGTCGACACCGCTTGCAGATATGCCATTTTATTGGATTTTTTTAAGGACCAGCGACGCGTTTGTTCCACCAAAACCGAACGAATTACTCAACGCCACATCCACCTTGCGTTTTTTTGCAACATGCGGCACAAGGTCAAAATCCCCCACCGCATCTTCGGGGTCATCCAAGTTAATTGTTGGTGGCACAATACCATCACGAATTGCGCACGCACAGAATATCGCTTCGACCGCACCGGCCGCACCCAACAAATGCCCCGTCACAGATTTTGTTGACGACATCGATACCGGCGCATCACCAAACAGACTTTGCACCGCCGCCAATTCACCAACATCACCCAAACCGGTCGATGTACCATGCGCGTTGATATAATCAACGTCGGCTGGATTAACACCCGCATCTTTTAACGCGGCAATCATTGCACGTTTGCCACCTTCGCCATTTGGCGATGGTGCTGTAATATGATATGCATCACCTGACATACCGTAACCTGCAACCTCGGCATAGATTTTTGCACCGCGTGCAACAGCATGTTCATATTCTTCCAGAACCAGGACACCTGCCCCTTCGGCCATGATAAATCCATCGCGTCCCTTGTCCCATGGGCGTGATGCCGCCGCCGGATTATCGTTGCGCGTACTTAATGCCTTCATCGCCGAAAATCCAGCCAGCGCAATACGACTGACCGCACCTTCGGTGCCACCACAAATCATAATATCTGCATCACCATATTTTACCATACGTGCTGCTTCGCCAATTGAATGGGCACCGGTTGCACATGCCGTCACAACGGAAATATTTGGCCCCTGGAAACCATATTTAATTGAAATATTACCCGCCGCCATATTAATAATCCCCTTGGGGATAAAAAACGGACTAACGCGACGTGGACCGCCGATATGCAGTTCAATACAGTTATCATAAATCGTATTAAATCCACCAATACCACTGCCAACTGATACACCGATACGTGTTTTATCACCATCATATGTATCCAGCCCGGCATCTTTGATGGCTTCGTCCGCCGCCACAATGCCATATATTTCACATTTATCCAGTTTGCGCTGTTCACGGGCATCCACCACCGCGTCTGGGTTATATTGACCGGGTTCAGTTCCATATTCTGGGACACCTGCGATTTGCGATGCCAAATCATCTACTTCGAATGAATCAATCTTTTTAACCCCAGACTTTCCCGCCAGGATATTTTTCCACGCATGCTCAACACCTGTTCCAACAGGGGACACAATACCCATACCGGTAATAACAACTCTTCTCATAATATATATTCCTTTTGTATAACTAACATACGCCCATATGATATACTGTTTCCCACGAAAAAGACAATAAAAAAATCCGCCTGCACAATTGCCCAAGCGGAAAAAACCTTACACAAAACAATAATTAGTTTTTCTTGTGTTCGTCGATGTATTTAACTGCATCGCCAACTTTTTCCAATTTTGTTGCTGCATCATCTGGAATTGTGATGTCGAATTCTTTTTCCACTTCCATAACGAATTCTACAACGTCCAGGGAATCAGCACCCAAATCGTTTACAAACGTTGCAGATTCTGTAACTTTATCTTCTGATACGCCCAGTTTTTCAACTACGATTTTCTTTACTTTTTCAAAAGTTGTCATTTCTTTTCCTTTGTTTTAGTTAAATTGTTTGGTCCATACCATGACCGTCATTGATTACTAAACTATCATTTTCTAACATATGTGTCAAGGAATTATAACAAACGATAACAAACGCTTGACAAATGCGAAATTATATGCATGGGCTGCAAATATCATCCAACAAATTATTCATATTCACCCGCAGATCTTCCCTATCCGACGCCCACACCAACTGTCGCATCATAAATTTATGCACGTCATCCATCGTTAAATTTGGAATTCCCGCCGCCATGACAACACGCTTCCATGCCGTACGCGGATCAATTAAATGCACCCCGCCATGTCCTGGGAAAACCCAATGCCCATCCTGGGGTAAATCCTGCAACAGTACAATTGCCCGATCTGGCAAAGGATGCGTATTCCACATATCGTGATTAAAATCCAGGTCTTCCCACGCCATAGAAAAAATTTTTGACCGTGTTGCGAACCCATAAATCTGCATCAAAAAAGCTGCACGCAAAATAACATTATCCATGTCATTAATTACCCGCATCAGCCGTTGCAACCCTGCCCTGTTCAATGGTCGAACACGTCGGGTTTGTTTGATTTTATCCAAACCAATCGCAGGATTAGATTTTACATATCCCATATCCACCGCATAATTAAAAATACTTTGCAACAATTCCTGCATACGCGCAGCAATGGCAACACCACGAATATTTTGCACACACGCACGCACATCATCAGATGTAATCCCAGATATTTTTTTATCAAACAGCACCACCAAATGCCGATTAATTGCGCGCACCAATTTCATATGCGAATCTTCCCCGCGCCGAACCTTGTTCGCCAAATACAAATCCAAGAACTGCTTAAATGTAATTTTCTTTCTGCGCACAGGCGGTTTTTTTGCCGCATTTTCCAGAATCTGTGGCACCGCGCTGCGTGCATCTTCGATATCAACATCTGGATATTTACCAATTAAAATTCGTTTATCCTTGCCCCGCACACGTTTACGAACAAAGAAAGTCTTGACCCCCCGACTGGTAATATACATCCGCAAACGTGGTTCAGAAATATCCTGAACGACATCAAACCCCGTCGCCGGCGCCGGCAGATTATCCAAGATATACGGATTAAAATAAAATTGGTGTGCCATGGGCCACCCCCTTGGTTTATTATTTTACACGCATAAATTTGTTTGCCCAATACCCCGCACAGACAATCTTTAAATCATCAAATTTTTGTCTGTTTTCACAGTATTGATTATTATCTTTCCACATCACACACAAATTATTCTGGCATTTCTGCTCGTGTCCTTCTGGTACAAAGTGCGGACAGCGCACAACCTGATACGCACAGGGCGAATGTTCAAACAATTCAAACTCGCCAACCAACTGCTTGCTTTTTATACATGCATTTCCTGTCCCTATGCTATCGTCAATTCCATAATGACGAACTAATGGCATCCCGGATACGACCATATCCTTCTCGGCCCGGCTCAGTGCCTTTTTCAATCCTCTATATTCACGCCAATCCGTCAAAATTTGCGCCACTGGTGTTTTTCTCAGATAATCAAACCACTTCATATTGTACCCCTTATGATACCTTTAATGCATTAATAAACGCAGACTGTGGGATTTCTACATTACCGAACGAACGCATACGCTTTTTACCCTCTTTCTGCTTTTCCAGCAACTTGCGTTTACGCGTAATATCCCCGCCATAGCATTTTGCGGTTACGTCTTTGCGATATGCCGCAATTGTCTCTCTTGCGATAATCTTGCCCCCGATTGCGGCCTGCAAAGGAATCTTGAATTGATGCCGCGGTATCAGGTCTTTCAGTTTTTCTACAATCTGACGACCACGTTTTTCCGCAAAAGAACGATGACACATAAACGACAACGGTTCTACATTTTCCTCATTGACCAAAATATTGACTTTCACCAAATCAGACGCCTGATACCCATAGACCACATAGTCAAACGACGCATACCCTGACGAAATCGACTTTACCCTGTCATAGAAATCAAACACAATTTCTGCCAACGGCAACTGATAAACCAACACCGCGCGATTACCAACATATGAAATATTTTCCTGAACCCCGCGCCGTTCCGAACACAGCGACATAATCCCCCCCATATATTTATCAGGCATCATAATTGTCGCACGCACCCAGGGTTCTTCGATTGCGGCGATTCGTGTTGGCTCTGGCATATCGGCTGGATTTTCCAAATCAATCACCGACCCATCACGCATATGAATTTTATACAGCACACTTGGCACAGTGTTAATCAGATTCAGATTAAATTCACGCGCCAACCGTTCACTAATAATTTCCATATGCAACAGGCCCAAGAACCCACATCGCAACCCAAATCCCAATGCCGATGATTTTTCAACTGTGAACATAAACGACGCATCATTCAGTGCTAACTTTTCCGCACTTTCACGAAACGTTGGATAATCATCTGCCTCAACCGGAAAGAATGACGAAAACACCACCGGCACAGACGGTTTAAACCCTGGCAACATCTGGGCATTATCATATTTCGAATCGATAATCGTATCACCAACCTTGCAATCATGAATTGTCTTCATACCGGTAATAATAAATCCAATTTCCCCGGTATGCAGTTTATCCACATTCACCATTTTTGGCGTAAAGTAACCAATCTTGTCGACAACATATTCCGCGCCCGTTGCCATAAACTTAATCTTTTGCCCACGTGTCAGCGTCCCATCAACCACACGCACCAGTATCACAACACCCAAATAAGAATCGTACCACGAATCGACCAACAGCGCGCGCGTCGGCGCATTTTCATCCCCATGTGGCGCAGGCAATTTATTTACAATTTCTTCCAGCAATTCTGGCACACCATCGCCGGTTTTACCCGATACCGCCAATGCATCCCCTGCGTCCAGTCCAATCACATCTGCAATCTGTTCGCGTGTGGACTGCACATCACTGGACGGCAAATCAATCTTATTCAATACCGGCAACATTTCCAGATCATTATCCAACGCCAAATACGCATTAGCCAATGTCTGTGCCTGAACCCCCTGGGTTGCGTCAACCAACACCAACGCACCTTCGCACGCAGCCAGCGACCGCGACACTTCGTATGAAAAGTCCACATGTCCCGGCGTATCCATCAAATTCAGTTGATATGTTTCACCATTTTTCGCCGTGTAATTCAACCGCACAGTCTGGGCTTTAATCGTAATCCCACGTTCACGTTCAATATCCATAGAATCCAGAACTTGGGCCTTCATCTCGCGCGATTGCAAGCCGCCAGTAAATTCAATCAGACGGTCAGACAACGTCGATTTTCCATGGTCAATATGTGCGACGATTGAAAAATTCCGGATATTAGACTGCTTCATACAAAACCACCTTGCTTATGCGGCAATGATATACCAGTATTCACGCATTCGCAAGGCGAAAATTCAACAAAACCAGATTATTTTAAATTACTCAACAATTCATCAATACGCGCCGCACGTTCCAACGTATCGTCATAGGCAAACTTAATATCTGGCACATATTTCTGATTCATGCGCGCCGCCAATTCGAACCGCACAGCGCGTGTAATTGCATCCAGCCGCGCCTGCACCGCCGCCACATCCAAATTACGCGTATAGAAATACAACCGCACAAATTGCAATCCCCCATGCGAATCCGCCCCAACCAGCGACACCCCCGAAATCAACGGATCATCCCCATATATATCCCGCAGAATTTCCGCCACCAGTGTCTGAACCTTGCTTGCAACACGTTCGCCACGATTTGAATTAAATTGTTTTTTTGGCATGTATATTGTCTTTTTTTATGTTATCATTGTTAAGATATAAAATATAAAACCACAATCAAGTAATTTTTTTAAACAACGGGGACATGGGATGAAATTTTCAGAATACATATTGGCCAAATCAGAATCGCGCGCATATTCGTGGATTGTATTTTTGCTAACCATTTGCGAATCCATATTTTTATTCATCCCACCCGAAGTCTTTATGACCCCACCAATTATTGCGAACAAGAAACGCGCCGTCCCGATTACAGTCGCCGCGTCACTTGGCTCTATTGTTGGTGGTACGATTGCCTATATGATTGGTATGTGGCTGTATGATTCTGTTGGCGTATGGTTGATTGAAACATTTTCCAATCCTGAATTAATTGAATCAACAATCAAACCGATGTTCAGCCAATATGGCATCTGGATAATTGTCCTGACTGCGGTAACCCCAATACCGTATAAATTGCTGGCCATATGGCTGGGTTTTATCGGCTATCCACTGTGGATATTTTTGGCGGTATCGGCAATATTCCGCACAGGCCGCTTTGCAATAATCGCGTCCCTGCTCTATTTTTTCCAGGAACGCGCCAACGCAATTGTTAAAAAGTACTTCTGGCCATTAACACTTGGCGCGATAATTGCGGCGGGCCTTGGCATATGCCTGGTCAGCCTGTTTTAATCAGATCCCGCCCCAGCGGGATTTTTTATTCCCCCACATACCCAGATAAACAAAAGTTTATCGAAGTAAAAAAAATAAAAACGTCATACCCGCTTCGGGCCCCGCAAAAATTGAAAATTTTTGTGGGTGATACCAGGCGGGTATCCATTGCCCCGCAGGGACTGCAACATAAATAAAAGTTTAGTAGAATACTTCTTGCTAGCCCTACCTTTGTCATTCCCGCGCAGGCGGGAACAGGGACTAAGAAAATTTTTATGGGCAATACCAGACGGGTATCAATTGCTCTTTGTTTGCCCAACGGACAAAATTAAATAAACTTTTATGTAGCGGGTTGGTTGCACGAATAAAAATCCCCCAGATGGGGGATTTTATACTTATTCAACCCAAATGGTTGCCCATGACGTCGGATTTGACTCCGCACCATATGGAATACTCATACCCGTCACCGCCGTCGCAACACCACCAGAGGTGACATAAACAGGTCTTGTCGTTGTTCCCGCCGCAATATTCGCCGTATGCGTAACCGCCGTACTTTTATCCTGCTTTGTATTCGTCAAATTATCAAGCGTATCTCCAATACCTTCATCATACGTGGAAATGGCATCTGATAACTCCGTCTTGGTCGCATAGGTATTCACAATGTTATTACCACTGCCGTCTTGTGTCGCCTTGGTCGCAGATGCCGCATTACCACTTGTACTTAACTTACCCGCCAGTGCTGTATTCAAAGCAGCCTGTGTCATCGTACCATCTGTGTTCGTACCTGTACCTGTGTACAACTTGGTCAACCCAGACGTTGTTGCCGTACCAGTGCTATATGTCGTATTGGTATCCGTACCACTAACCGTAATCACACCATCACTAATACCAACAGTAACACTACCAGAACCCTTGATGTTCGACGTCGTTAATGTCGCCTGCTTCGTTGCCAAACCATCACTTAACGCAGTCTTGGTCGCATAGGTATTCACAATGTTATTACCACTGCCGTCTTGTGTCGCCTTGGTCGCAGATGCCGCATTACCACTTGTACTTAACTTACCCGCCAGTGCTGTATTCAAAGCAGCCTGTGTCATCGTACCATCTGTGTTCGTACCTGTACCTGTGTACAACTTGGTCAACCCAGACGTTGTTGCCGTACCAGTGCTATATGTCGTATTGGTATCCGTACCACTAACCGTAATCACACCATCACTAATACCAACAGTAACACTACCAGAACCCTTGATGTTCGACGTCGTTAATGTCGCCTGCTTCGTTGCCAAACCATCACTTAACGCAGTCTTGGTCGCATAGGTATTCACAATGTTATTACCACTCGCGTCCGCAGTCGCCTTCGCCGCTGTACCACTATAACTGGTTATCGCGGTTGCAACACCATTTGAATTTACATAAACCGGAAGCGTCTCAGACCCCGCCGCAGTATTCGCCGTATGCGTAACCGCCGTACTTTTATCCTGCTTTGTATTCGTCAAATTATCAAGTGTATCTCCAATACCTTCATCATACGTGGAAATGGCATCTGATAACTCCGTCTTGGTCGCATAGGTATTCACAATGTTATTACCACTGCCGTCTTGTGTCGCTTTGGTCGCAGATGCCGCATTACCACTTGTGCTTAACTTACCCGCCAGTGCTGTATTCAAAGCAGCCTGTGTCATCGTACCATCTGTGTTCGTACCTGTACCTGTGTACAACTTGGTCAACCCAGACGTTGTCGCCGTACCAGTGCTATATGTCGTATTGGTATCCGTACCACTAACCGTAATCACACCATCACTAATACCAACAGTAACACTGCCTGAACCCTTGATATTCGACGTCGTTAACTTATCCTGTTTATTTGCCAACGCGTCATTTGCCGACTTGGCACTGGCTGCTGCCGCTGCTGCACTTGATGCCGCATTCAACGCAGACTGTCCCGCCGCTGCGGCATGTGCCTCGGCCGCCTGGGCTGATGCACCGGCCTTGTTCACGGCCTTGTTCACATATGAAACACCCGCAATACCCGCACCATCGGTCGGGGTTTGATCCTCATAAACATCATGCGCCGTACCAACGGATTCACCTGACGCAGGCGCATTCGCCCACGCAGAACTGACCGCCAACATTGCCACCAAAGATACCGCAAAAACAAACTTAGTCTTAATCATCAGGACATCCCACCAAATATTTTTCACCACTCTCTGTTTCGTTTATGCATTATATTCAATTTCGCCCATATCGCACAAGGACAAAATGACGCATATTGCAAAAATTTTTTCACAATTTTTGTAATATGGCCAAAATCAAAACCTTATCCGGTTTGGGTGGTACACCACCCACCCCGGATAATATATTCAGGCTATTAATAGGAAACCTTTTCCCATTGGATTGTCCCCTCTTTGGCAACCAAAGAACACGTACCTGTGCTACAATAGCTAGGCAAGCCTTCATAATAAGACTTGATAGTTGTCCAAGTCCCATCCTTGTTACCCAACTGATAATCAGCTGTCGATTTCGCCTGTTTTGTATCAGCTGTTGCCTGGGCATCATCACCGGCTTTTTTCGCCGCCGCTACTGCTGCGTTATTTGTTGTTTGATATTCACCCAATGCAGCCGCTGCTGTTGCTTCTGCACCAGATTTTGCAGTTGCTGCTGCAGAATCTGCATACGCTTTCAAAGTCGTATCCTGAGCACTCTGAGAATCTGCCAACGCATCATTTGTAACATAATCTTTCAATGCACCGTTATCACCAGTAACCGCATTAGCGATTGCAGTAGAAACTTCTGATGAATTCATAAATTCTGCGTCTGCCGCTGTTTTTGTATAAACATCTGCAGAATTTGCCTTTAACGACAACGCTGCATCGTTGGATTCGATATAAGCGTCAATATCTGCCTGGGCATCATCACCGGCTTTTTTCGCCGCCGCTACTGCTTCAGCATTTGTTGTTTTATATGCATCCAAATCTGCCTGGGCATCATCACCGGCTTTTTTCGCCGTCGCTACTGCTGCATCATTTGTTGTTTTATATGCATTCAATGCAGCCGCTGCTGTTGCTTCTGCACCAGATTTTGCAGTTGCTGCTGCATCAGCTGCTACAGAATCTGCATACGCTTTCAAAGTCGTATCCTGAGCACTCTGAGAATCTGCCAACGCATCATTTGTAACATAATCTTTCAATGCACCGTTATCACCAGTAACCGCACTAGCGATTGCTGCTGAAACTTCTGATGAATTCATAAATTCTGCATCTGCCGCTGTTTTTGTATAAACATCTGCAGAATTTGCCTTTAATGCCAACGCCGCATTGTTGGATTCGATATAAGCGTCAATATCTGCCTGGGCATCATCACCGGCTTGTTTCGCCGCCGCTACTGCCGCATCGTTTGATGTTTGATAAGAAGTAAAGCTGGACGAAAGTTCATCAATAACTGTACCATAACCATCATCCATAGTAGTCATCCCATCCTTCAACTCGTTAATAGCACCAACCAAGTTCGTTTTTTCTGTCGTAGTCAAATTGCTCAACGTACCGGCAGTCGCCGTAATCTGCTTACCAACATAGTCTGTTGATGCGATTTCTGCGTTTGCTGCGCTGACCGCCATCATTGCAAACAGAGATACTGTTAATATTTTTTTCATTTTTCTTTCCTTTCTTTCTTGTTTTGTCTTTGGTTTATTTGATTTTTTTTATTTATGCCGTGGGCGAACCACCACCCACGACACAAAATTTCACGTGGCGTGATTATTATTCACCTTCACGCGCAATCAGTTCCCAATAGTAAGTCGCCTGACCATTTGCCGACGTAGCGGTCAAAACATACTTACCATCTGTTTCATTTGCAGCCGTTGGAATTGTCAATTTTTCTGCCAAGGATTCAGACAATCCTGTAACCTTAGAAGATGAAACAGCCGAAATCTTTTCGTCGGTAACAGCACCATTTGCAATCTTGCCAGATTGAACCGCGCCATCTGCCAATTTAGCCGTTGTCACCGCCAAATTATCAATATCATCTGTACCAACGGTATCTTTATATGCCAACGCCTTCAAGCTCGATTTCAACGCATAAGATGTCAAAGCCGTTTCCATCGCAGAGGTTTTCGCATACTGATCCAAATTAGCCGCCGTGAACGCATCTGCAATGGATTTTGCAACAGAACCCGTCGTATTTTCATCGCCATTCAACGTTGCAATCGCGCTTGTATTGGTTGCAATATTTGCCGCATTTGTTTCAACCGCCGTTTTATCACCCTTTAATTCCAAAGCCGCATTCAAATCTGTTGTTGTGGTATAGTCACCCAACGCAGTTTCAATAGCACCAGAAACCTCTTCTGCATTCTGGAATGAATCAATCTCTGTCTGCAAACTTTCATCCAACTTTGCCTTAGAAATAGAGCCATCCTTCAAGGTTAACGAACCACCCTGAACATTTTCAATATCCTGTTGCAAGGTTGCAACCTTGGCAACCAGGCCATTTGTTTCATCGTTAACCGTTGTTTCCAACGCATCAATATCCTGTTCAGCAGTTGCAATTGCATCCGCATTCGCCTGAACAGCCGCATCATTGGTTGTCTTATAGCCAGCCAAATCATCCGCAACGGCCTTGGTCGCATTTTCGGCTGCGGTTTTATTATTTGTAACGGTTTGTGTTAATGACGTAACGGCCGATGTAATTGAACCTTGTTCACCAACAAAACTGTCAACATAGCCCTTAGATGCAACGGCTGCGTCTGCACCAGATGTCGCACACAGGCCCAACATAACGGTAAATATACCAGCTGTTAATTTTTTCATGATTTTCCCTTCCCTTCATTCGGTTATTTCATCCTATCATTTTTTGCCAATGTGTGTAAAGACAAAAAACGAATCGGATGAAATATTTTTAAATTAGTTAGACGCCGTTGGTGTTGCGGTCAATGGTGTCCATGCAAAAGTACCATCCGATGTCATAGACAGAACACAAGTATTGGATTCAGACTGACATTCCTCTGGGACATTCGCCGTCGCCAATAATGTCAGAGTATCCGCATTTGCTTTCTTGGCAATTTCTTCTGTATTCGTTGCAACCTGGGCAACAGTTTCAGTTGTAACACCGGAATTCACCGCCGCCAATTGCCCCTCGGTCAAAGTATCCTGTTTGCCAGACAAAGCAGATGTTGCCGCCTGGTCAGCTTCCTTACGCGCTGTTTCTTCTGCAGTCAAGGCGGACTGTTTTGCATAATCAGCCAACGTTGTATTTAAAACTGCTGTTGTTGTGTAATCCGCAAATTTTGCATCAACATCACTCAAAGCAGTTTTTGTCGCAAATGTTGAATCTGCGTCTGTTTTGGAATAAACGTCGGCTGTATTCGCCTTGCCGGCAACCGCATTTGCGATATCTGTTGCAACCTGAGTTTTATCGGCCTTTAAAGCCAAAGCATTATTAACATCTTGGGTTTTGGCATAACCTTCCAAGGAAATATTACCTTCGCCAATATCTGTCAAAGTTTGCGAAACGTAAGCCTTTACTTCATCCTGGGTATAAGTTTGTGTTTTTGCATAAACACTATCTACATCAGCCTTGGTTGCCAATAATTCATTTGCTTCCGTTTTTGTATAAACATCGGCTGCATTTGCCTTGGTTGCTACAACTTCTTCCAAAGCATCAACTTCGTCCTGGGCCTTGTCTGCTGCTGCCTGTGCTGTTGCAACCGCGCCATCTTCGGCTGCGATAACATTTGTAATCTGCTGGCTTACCTGTGTTTCTGTCAGGTATGTATCAGCCGCTGCTTCCTTGGTCAGATAATTATTTGTGATGTTTTCAACAGATGTCGAAACCTCACCAATTTTGCTGTCAACATAGCCCTGGGACGCAACAGTAACCGCCGCGTTCGCACCGGTGACGCCTAAAATCGCCGCCATTGCGCCTGAAAACATGATGTTTTTTACTTTCATTTTTTTCCTTCCTTTCTTTCGTTTTTTTTATTTTGTTTTATTTTACCATTTTTCAGCGAATCGCGTCAATGGCTAAATATGCTCTTATTAATTGTTATTCAACGCACCCGCAATAACAACCCATGTCAAATTACCTTCGGTATCCGACGACAGTGCACACGCCCCAGATGCCGACTTACATGCCTCGGTCGGGGCTGGGATTGCTGCATATGCAACAACACGGACATCTTCAACCGTTTCATCCAATTCGGCAATGTCGGCGGTATTTGTGCTAACCTGGGTTTGCAGTGTAGACAGATCGCCCGCCACTTCGTTCACCTTGGTAACCGCCGCATTTGCAATCGTCTGGGACACTGCGATTGATGGATACTTGGTTGCCTTGTCCGCAGAACTCATGGCTTCAATCTGTTCAGCGGTGGCGTCTGAGACCTTGTTCGCAACCATTTCCACATCCGCAGATTTTGCATAATCAGTCAATGCTGCATCGGTAATATAACCCGCGTCATTTTCAAATTCCGAAACCTTGGTTGGGATTGTCGGTATTAATAATTCCACCGCATCAATCGCCGCCGTTAATTCCGCATCGGTCGCGTATGTGTCGCCCAGTTTGCTGATTGTTTCCTGGATTGTGGTAACTGTGGATGCATCTGCCTTGCCAGACTGCAATGCTGTAACCGCATCTTCCAGTGTTTTCAAATCTGCCGCAACCAGATATTCACCCTTGGCCTGCTTTTCATCAATGGCCGCCTGTAATGTCGTCTGCAAATTCGTCAAATCCTGATCCGTTGCCAAACCTTCAATTGATGGGATTTCTGGTTTGTCATTCAAATCATTATATGAACCAGATGTCGCAACCGCCGCCAAATCGGATAATTTTACATACCCTTCCAAACTTGGGATACTAATCGCATTAATTTTGGCCAACAATTCTGCGTCCGCCGTCGTCATATCAGTTTTGGTCGCATACGTGTCGCCCAGTTTGCTAATTGATTCCTGGATTGTGGTAATTGTGGATGCGTCTGCCTTGCCAGACTGCAATTCCGCAACCGCATCACTCAGTTCTGTCAAATCCGACGCAACCAGATAGTCACCGGCAATCTGCTTGTTCGCAATTTCTGTTTCCAATGCAGAACGCAAATCTGTTAAATCCTGATCCGTTGCCAAACCTTCAATTGATGGAATGTCTGGTTTGTTCGTCAAATCAGCATATGAACCCGATGTCGCAACCGACGCCAAGTCCGCAGTTTTTGCATACGCAGACAAATCAATATTATCAATCGCCGACTGAACATTCGCAATCGCCGTGCTTACTTCGTCATCTGTGGCATATGTGTCACCCAATGCGTCAACTGTGTTTTGTAACGCTTCCAGGTCTGCAACCGTGGCCTTGCCCGATTCCAATGCAGCAACCGCTTCGTTCAATTCTGTCAAGCTGTCCGCCGTTAACACATCGCCTACATTCGCCTTGGAATCCAATGCCGCCTTTAATTCATTAATAGCCGGAATTGCCAATTTAGCTTCTGTATCAAGGGTCAACCATGCACCAGACGAGTCCTTGGTATTCAACATATCACGCAACAAAAGAATGTTGTTTTGCAGAGACTTATCCTGCTTATCAACATAGGTTTTCGTCACAGTTACCGAATACGCAGGACTAGCGATCAAAGCCGCAATTAAAGAGAATAATAAAAAATTTGTTTTCTTAACCATTTTTCGCGCCAATTTCACAATTGCTCCCATTTATTTATAAGAGAAACAGCATTTTGCTACTCTCTAATCCTACATATCAAAACCACTATCGCCCATCAAATCCAATGTATCCAGCCAATCATAACCTTCTGGTTTACCATCTTCACCGATACTCAACATCAGCACATATTCACCATATGTTGTTGGTGTTGCTGTCGGATTCGGAACAAATGACGAAGTATCAACACTTGCAGAAATCGTATTATCTGTAATGGTAATACCCGCACCAGCAGTCAATGTATCTTGCTTGGCATTCAGTTCGTCTTTGGTTGCCAGCGTTGCCGTTGCCGTGTCAATTGCTTGGGAAACTTGGGTCGATGTCTGATAACCGGCCTCGTTAATAGTCTTGATATCGGCTGTATTCGTACTGACCTGGGTCTGCAACGATGACAAATCACCTGCAACTTCGTTCACCTTGGTAACAGCCGCATCTGCAATTGTCTGCGCCACGGCAATCGATGGATATTTCGATTGCTTCTCGGTCGAACCCATCGCTTCAATTTCATCAGCGGTGGCCGACGAAACCTTGTTCGATACACTTTCCTTGCCCGCCAAAGCCGCTTCAACATCCGCTGTTTTTGCATAGTCCGCCAGGCTTGGGATTTCAATTGCATCAATTGCATTCTGTAATGCAGTATCCGCCGCGGTCATATCAGACTTGGTGGCATATGTATTGCCCAGATTGTTAATTGTTGTTTGAATCGTTTCAACCGTGGATGCGTCCGCCTTGCCAGACTGCAATGCTGCAACCGCATCATTCAGTGTTTGCAAATCTGCCGCAACCAGATATTCACCCTTGGCCTGCTTTTCATCAATCGCCGCCTGTAATGTCGCCTGCAAATTCGTCAAAGCCTGTTCGGTTGCCAAACCTTCAATTGATGGAATTTCTGGTTTGTCATTCAAATCATTATATGAACCAGATGTCGCAACCGCCGCCAAATCAGATGACTTTACATACCCTTCCAAACTTGGGATTTCAATTGCATTAATTTTGGCCAACAAATCTGCATCCGCCGTCGTCATATCAGACTTGGTTGCATATGTATTACCCAAATTATTAATTGTTGTTTGAATCGTTTCAACCGTGGATGCGTTTGCCTTGCCAGACTGCAATTCCGCAATCGCATCATTCAGTTCCGTCAAATCCGCCGCAACCAGATATTCACCCTTGGCCTGCTTATCTTCAATTGCCGCTTCCAAGGTTGTTTTTAAATTTGCCAACTCTTGATCTGTTGCCATATCCGCAATCGCTGTGGTAATCGCACCCTGAACATCAGTTGATGTCTGATAACCTGCGCTCTTCAACGCATTAATTTCGGCTGTGTTGCCATTAACCAGTGCCGTCAATGCATCCAACGCAGATGTTGTCGCATATCCATCCAAATCAATTTCACCACCGGCCACTGCATCCGCAATCTTTTGATCAATTACATCTTTGGTATAAACATTGTTCTTTAATGTGCCCAGCTCAGTCGATATCGCTGTCAATGCATCCGCCGTGGCATAATCACCAGAATCCTGCTTTTTCGCAATTTCTGTCTCCAATGCAGTACGCAGTTCAGTCAATTGTGTGTTTGTTACCAAATTCGACACATCTGGAATCTTAATCGCATCAATTGCCGCCTGTAATCTTTCCTCGGCCGATGTTAATTCAGATTTTTTTGCATAATCCGCAGAAATCGTATTAACCGTTGTTTGCAAATTTTCAACAACCGTTTTGTCAACAGTACCGCTTTGCAACGTTTCAACCGTTGTCTTTAACGTTTCCAATTCTGCCGCATCTGCATAATCACCCTTGGCCTGCTTGTCATCAATCGCCGCCTGCAACGTTGTCTTCAAGTTATTCAAATCCGTTTCAGTCAGATAACCCGCTGCCTTTAAATCTGCAATATCCAGTGTATTCTGATTCACCTGTGTCGCAACCGTATTCAAAGATTCCTGGGTAGCCTTTTGACCAACCGTCGTTTCCAACGCTTCCAAATCAATCAAGTTTGCCTTACCCGCCAACTGCGTATCAACATACGACTTACTTGCCAGATTAACCGATGCCGCATCCGCCGCACCGCAAAGGCCCGCAAATATCATGGCCGCAAATCCTGAAAAAGCAATATTCTTAACTTTCATAATCCTTTCCTTTCTTTACACAGTTTTGCAACCGTTATTCCGCATCAACCGTTACAGAAACCCACGATGAAGTTCCATCCCCATTGGACATCAGCATCACCATTTCGCCCTCGGCCGCACCAGTATTAATTTTATCAGATGTAACCGCGCCCGCCTGAATCTTGTCCGCAGTAATCGAACCATCTGGAATTTCATATGCATTCATTGCATTTGAAACCGTGGTATCAACCTGGGTCGTCGTCACATACTGATTCATATCTGGCGCACCTTCTAAATCTGCATAGTTACCAGATATCGCAACCGGCGACAATTCAGATTTCTTGACATAATCCGTCAAAGACTCCGTCAGGGCCGTCAACCCATTTGACAATTCTGTATCCTTGGCTTCCAATGCCGCCTTGGCTTCATTCAGTGCCGCAACCGTCGCATAGTCTGACAAATCAATTTCACCACCAGACACCGCATCCGCAATCTTTTGATTGATTTCTTCACGCGTATAAGAATCATTTTTCAATTCTGCCAACGCATCCGAAACATCCTGCAACGCACCAGATGTCGCATAATCACCCGCATCGGCCTTGGCATTAATCTGCGATTCCAACGCAGTGCGCAATGTCGTCAAATCATCCTGGGTTATCAGTGTTGGTTTATCCGTCAAATCATTGTACGAACCCGTTTTCGCCACATCTGCCAAATCTTCCAATTCCGCCGCATTCAAATTCGCCAAATTCTGGGCCGCATCTGCCGCCACCTTGGCCGCATCCGCAGCAGACTGCGCTGCTTCTACCTCGCTCGTAATAGACGCCGTAATGATATCCAAAGCACCCTGTTTTACATACCCTGCATCATTTTCAAACTCAGAAACCTTGGTTGGCACAACCGGAATATCGCCCTTGGTCGCGAACTTTGCATCCGCTTCTGCCTTGGTATAATAATTCGTTAATTCAATCTGCCCCTTATTAATATTATCAATCGCGGCCTGCAATTCAGATTTTGCAGTTTCCAACTCACCCTTGGTCGCCAAATTTGCTATTTTAGCATCAATCGCCTGCGAAACCTGATCCGCTGTCTGCAAACCTGCAATCGCCTGCGTCACATAATCAGAAGTTATAAAATCTTTGACCGAATCCTTGGTCGCCAATTTTGCCATCTCTGTTTGCAATTCAGTAATTTCGCCCTTGGTCGCCAAATCCTGAATCATCGACTCAACCGCATCAGACTTCACAAAATCCTTAATCTGTTCCTGTGTCGCCACATCTTCCAACTGCGCCATCACAGATTCAACCTGTGAACTCAAACCTTCTACATCTTCTTGCAATTGCGATACTGTTTCGCCACTTGCACCACCACTTTGCAATCCCTCAACCGTCGATTCCAAATCAGCAACACGATTTAACAAATCATCCGACGCAATATCACCCAAACCATCAACTGTCTTTTTCAACGATTCCAGCCCAGTTTCCAACGTCGCAATCGCCGTTTCATTTGCAGACACACGCCCCGTCAACGTATCCAGCGCATCCTGCAAGGCTTTCAACCCTTCAAACGACGCAAAACCACCGGACCACACTTCTTTATCGCCCTGGCTGATTGTCAGTTTACCATCTTCTTCCTCAACCGAAATTCTATAACCACCATCGGTCATATCATTCAAATCTTTTTGTAACTGTTTTACATCAACCTGCATCTGTTCAATATCAATCAACAGATCGCCAAACTTACCATCATATTCGCCAAGCCCCAGCACTTCTTCCAATTTCGTCACGCGCTGTTCGACACCTGCCTGGCCTAAGTTACCACCACTGGACGGCTTACTACTAACCGCACTGGACGACGCCAAATATTTTCCAATGGACAAACGTGGACTGGCCGCGGCGCGCGTCGATGTTGACGCTGTCGTTGTTGTATCACCGACACGCATCGAACCACCACGCACAGTGGATTTCGCAGCACTGGTTGATTTCGACCCCGTTGACGCGGCACTGGACGCACTTGAATAAGTCCCCGCCCCACCCAAGGAACGCACCGCCGGCGCACCAAACGATGGCATTGCCATCGCTGTGCACAACACGCAAACTATTGATAGTGTTGATATTTTTAATTCGTTTTTCATAAGCTCTCTTCTCTGCTATTTTTAGTTTATCACATTTTGCGAATCGGGGTCAATACCCTTTTTCCTAAATTTTAATTTTTTTAAAATTCATACCGCAATCCAACCGATATCGAGTTATCCAAAATCAGCCCAATATCATTGCTGATATCGTATTCATTACCGTCCAGATACTCAAACTGGCGCGTATGTTCTGGCCCCCACAGCATCGCCAAACGATAACGGAAATCCAACAACAAATTATAATCCAGATGATATGACCAACCCGCCATCAAACCAACCATTGGCGAAACATTACGCTCTGAACTGTCACCACCTGTAAAGAAAGTCCCCTGCCAGCGCACCTTGGGCAACGCAACACCCAATCCAGCCCCAACATACAGACCATTTGCAAAATCATAATACCCATTTGCCATTACATACGGAACTGTCAACTTAAAGGTCGTCCCAACATCTTCTTCTTCAAATTCGGAAATAATACCAGCCTCAACTTCGGCACGCCAAAAATAATTAAATGTACGACCTGCAAAAACGTTCCCGCCCAACAACAGTTCTGTAAAACTTTCTGACCTATCTAATTCTGACGCGTTTGGCGCACTGGTACTATATTCATTTTCCCAGTTCATTATATTTAAATCCAGTCGTCCACCGATATACCAGTGTCCAACCTCGGCCCGGTCTGTGTAATCATATGTAACCTTGTAAACGCCATCCTGGCCACGTTGCAAATAATTAGGCGCCGCATTCGCCGCAGTTGTTGCCAATGCCATTACACCCAAAACAGATACTATTTTTTTCATTATACACCCTCCATTTTTTCCCATAGTATATCACAAATCGCCCCCATTTCCAAAGCACAAAAATATGCTATTGACATCTTTTTGCATTTTTTGCTAATTTTTTTACATACAAGACAAAGAAAGGATTTTCATCATGAAAAAATATTTGGTTATTTTGGCGGCACTGTCCATCAACGCATGTACACACGTCCCATCCGACATATCCGGACATCAGGTTTTTTTCGACTTTGATTCAGCAAAAATTTCCGACGACGCACGCGATGAACTGGAATCCCAGGCATTATATATGAAGAAAAACCCAGACACCACCATTGTAATCGAAGGTCGCTGCGACGAACGTGGTTCAACTGAATACAATCTGGCATTGGGTGCATTGCGCGCCGGCAACGCTGCCCACGTAATTATCCAGGACGGCGTTGAATCCGAACGCATCAAAACAGTATCTTATGGCAAAGAAAACCCAATCTATCCGGGCACAGGCGAAGAAGTCTGGTCAAAAAACCGCAACGCCACAACCCGTGTAAAATAAAAATTCCCCCCACACACGGGGGATTTTTATTTGACGATATATTTTTTTTCTATTATATTTTCAAACATGGAAGAAAAGACTGCAATCTCGTTCGCAAATGTGGCGGCGTGTTATGACGGCACACCCGAAATTCTGACTGATGTTTCTTTTAATATCAGCAGTGGTGCATTTTATTTTCTATCGGGCGCATCTGGCGCGGGCAAAACCACATTATTACGCCTGATATACCAATTGCACAAACCATCACGCGGACAGATAAAATTATTTGGTCGCATCACCAACGACATGACGCGCGACGAAATCACACAAATTCGGCAAAAAATGGCCATTGTTTTCCAGGATTATTCACTGCTGTCACATCTATCGGTGTTTGATAATGTCGCCCTGCCCCTGCGCGTACGTGGCATGCCCGAAGTTAAAATAAAAAAATTGGTAACCAAGGTACTTGACTGGGTCGGTCTGGGCAAATTCGCCGACGCTGCGCCATTGACACTATCCGGCGGACAAAAGCAACGCGTATCGGTCGCACGCGCGATCACAATCCAGCCCACAATTTTATTAGCAGACGAACCAACCGGCAATCTGGACGACGAAAACGCATCACGCCTGATGGAACTGTTCATACAAATGAACAAAATGTTTGGCACAACAATTATTCTGGCCACACACAGTAAAAAGTTGATGGAAACCTATAAATTTCCTGTAATCCACGTCGAAAATCATCGGGTCAGTTTTTCTGGAAAATCCACCCCTATGACACAAAAAAACGATTCGGACGCTAAACGCATATGGCGCGGTCCAAAACCACAAAATTATTTTACAGAACTGTCCAAACAGTTTGACGATATCGGGAACGCATAAGAAATGAAAAAACCTGTTGTATTTTCTTTGGTACGCGAACAATCCATGTTTATGACGGCAATTATGTCGTTATTAACATTCTTATCTGTACTGGCACTGGGGATTGCGCTGTCTATTGGCACTGGCGTAATGCGTTGGAACGCACAATGGGAAAATTTTGCCACCGTCCAGGTAACAAACCCAGACAACATTAATAAGACCAAGAAAATCATCACGGACAACGCCGACAAAATAAAAACACTTAACGAAATCAGCACAGACCAGATGAACGAATTAATGTCACCATGGATATCGGGGGGCGGTGTATTAAAAAACTATTTACCAAAAATGTGGGAAATTGAATTCAACACAACCGCCGATTTAAAATCGGTTGGCGAACAGATATCAAAGCACGCACGATTTTTAACACATGCCACGGCCCTGAAATCATCCACGGGGGCGGGTTGGAAAATGATACTTATGTCATCTTTTATATTGATTTTGACCATTGGCGCAATCGGCATATGCATTTCATATATCGCACGCAACACGGCAATGTTACACCGCCGGGAATTAGAAATATTGAATCAAATTGGCGCATCTGACAATTTCATTGCCCACCAAATGCAGATAATCGTCGCAAAAATCAGCGCAACCGCCGCCACAATTGGTTTTATTGCAGCAACACCTGTATTGCTGCTGATTATATCCACGGCCCACAGTGCCCGCGTTGGCTTGATGGCTATGCTGGGGCTGTCGGGGGGCGGATGGCTCACACTTGCATTATTACCTGTGGCAATCGTTCTGTTTTCCATATGGACGACCCAGCGCACAACAATCAAGATACTGAAAAATTCATAACATGCGCAAATTATTGACCCCATCTTTTGTAATTTTTGCATGCTTTATACTGGGTGGCATGATTTTTAAATCTGTTGCGCCAATTCGTTGTGACACAATTTATCCAAACGACAGTATTTTTGTTTTGACCGGTGATGAACGACGGATTCCATTCGCCATGCGCAAAATGCGCGAATTTCCAACCGCCGACCTGTACATCATCGGTGCAGGCGCTCAGGGAAAAATAGACGTCGCGCGTCCTGCGGTTATTGAATCAACATCCAAATCCACATATCAAAACGCCCTGGCCATACGCGACATCGCAACCGCCCGCAATCTGAAACGCGTTGTCATCATCACAACCGAAGACCACATAAACCGTGCCACATACCTGATAAAAAACGAATTACCAATGGTCGATGTTATTGCATGTCCTGCAACCTTGGCCGGCATGCCCCCAACAAAAAGACTTGAAAGATGGGCCACCGAATATATAAAATACATTGCAACAATGCTGGGGATCAAGGAAAGTTAATTTTATCAAAGGAAGAAAAATGTTCAGAACCATTATATTTAAAATCGCATTGGCAACACACTTTATTTTATGGTCGCCTATATTATTAATCGGGCTGATTAACAAGAAATTATGTGGTTGGCTGGTATTCCACTGCGCATATGGCGTATTGATTGTGGCGCGTATATTTGGTGGCATAAAATATCGCGTAGTATTTCCACAAAACGAAGAAAATGGTATCCCCATGATACCAAACGAAAACCATCGCCTGGATGGCAAGGTTATAATCGCTGCCAAACATATGTCCATTCTTGAAATTGCCGTTATTTCCAAGGTTGTACGCAACACATTTTTCATTATGAAACGCGAATTAATGTGGATTCCAATCTATGGCTGGGCATTTTGGCGCATGGGCATGATTGGTGTAAATCGCGCGGCGGGCCGTACAAATCTGTCTAAATTATCACACCAGGTTGAAAAAGAGGTTCTGGACGGACGCATCCTGGTAATATTCCCCGAAGGCACACGTGCAAAACCCGGGCAACAGATTCAGTTAAAGGGCGGCCTGCTGTTCCTGGCACGTCACCTGAAATTGCCAATTTTACCGGTTGGCACAGACGCGGGGCTATATTGGCCAAAACATGGTCGCATCACCCCTGGAACAGCCACGGTAACATTTGAACCGATTTTACCCAGCAAGGCATCCCTGGACGAAATCAGCGAAGCAATCAACCGTCACAGCGCATAAAAATAGAATGATTTGTTCTAAAAACAAATCATTATAATTTATTTACACCAAGGTTGGCGTTTACCGCCACTATACGGGCGCGCCAACCCAGAATCAATCATAACCCGCCCAACATCGCGCCCATCAGGCAAAATCACATTGGCATTTATTCGCCCCAGATATTTATCATCTTTGATATTTTGCAAATCAACAACTGTTCCGCGCGGTATTATTGTCGCCAACAAGTCACGCGCACTTTGTGCCATAACCTTTTCTGCCGCGCATTTACCATTTATTTCAGGCGTATCTATATTAATCAAACGCACCCGAACTGTTATTTCAACATCCGCATCCAGCATAACCCCAGCGGAAAAAGTATCACCATCAAAGTGATAATCCACCGTTGCCGGAACCGCATTTGCCACCCCAGACATAAACATACACAGTATAAAAAATAACAATTTTTTCATATTTCCTGTCTCATATCTAATGTTTCACCATAAAAACCGCCCAACGGGCGGTTTTTATGGCAATCGTGGCGACCATGTTGGTTCCAGTCCATTAACCCCATCGGGCAATTCAATATCATATATATTTTGCCCTGTAATATCTACACTGCGAATATGACTGATTCTTTCGATGCCATCAATCGCCTTTTCTGTTTCATAGTATACAATACGCCGCGAACCCGGGGCCCATGATGGGGCCTCCATAAACCAGCCACCGGCCAATATTTTTTCATTCCGCCCCTGGGGATTCATAATACCGACATAGAACGTATCGTCTGCTATTTTTGTAAATGCGATAAATTGACCATCAGGCGACCATGCCGGCGTCGCATATCGCCCCGCCCCATACGTCAGGCGTTCCACCGCCCCCGTTTCCAGATCCAGCATATGAATCTGTTGACGTCCCGACCGATCAGAATTAAATGCCATCTTTTTACCATCTGGCGAATAAGACGGACTGGTATTAATCGAATTACCAAACGTCAACTGACGCAATTCCTTGGTCTCGATATTATATTCATAGATATGTGTAATACCCTTTTTAACCAGCGATATCGCAACCCGCGTACCATCTGGTGAAAAGCGTGGCGCAAAGTTCATGCCACCAAATTGCCCCAACCGACGCTGTTCCCCAGTATCCAGATCCAAAGACCACACCATCGGATCATCATTGTAATAAGACAAAAATACAATCGATTGCATATTTGGCGAAAAATGCGGCGACATAACAAATGTATCCATATCAGACAGATAGCGCATTCCATAGCCGTCCTGGTCCATAATTGCCAAACGTTTAATACGCTTATGCACTGGTCCTGTTTCAGCAATAAACACAATCTGGGTATCAAAGTATCCAACTTCGCCGGTCAAACGTTCATAAATCGCATCCGCCATAATGTGCGCCAAACGACGCGCCGATTTACGCGATGCAACCAAAGATTGCGCTTCTATCTGTTCGCGCCCATCAACATCCCACACAAAGAATTCAAGTTTATATCGATTGTCCGATTCCGCCGACAATTTTGTCTGAACCAACACCTGGGTTTTGATTGCATCCCATGATTTAAAATTCGGCATTTCATGCATTTTTACATACTCTGGAAACGCATCATGATTTACAATTCGAAACAATCCGGTGCGTTTTAAATCACTTTCCACCACCTCGCGTATCATGGTGGCATCTTTGGAACGAACGTCACCAGACACTTCAAATTTTTGCACAGCAATTGAAATTGGATTTGCAGCACCTGCAACAATATCAACCTTTAATTCAGCGCGCGCTGGCAAAACCATAACCAACCCCAACGCAAACAAAAGTAATTTTTTTAACATATAAAACCTTTCCTTAGAAATACATACGTCAATTTTATATGCAGAATATTCAAAAATCAAACCCTATTTGCTAATTGCTCTTTGCGATTTGCGCATTGATTTACACCCGCCCACACACCCCACAACACAACCGTAATTACAGACGTAAATATATTTGTATTGACAATTGTATTTACATTGGTATAGTGCATTGTAATGACCGCGGTATTGTGGTCGGTATAGAGGATTGTCCATGCCAAACGTTATGCAACAATTGTTCATTATGAACATCGAAACACTGTTAAAAGAATACGCCGCATACAAGGCGTTTAACAAATCAGACTGCGTCATCAACATGCGCATTCCACGCCCTATCTTGGACAAAATCAAGGAACTGGCCGACACACAACACGTTCCCTATCAATCACTGATATCATCTGTTTTATATTCGCTGGCCAATATCGAAGACGGCAAATAACCCCAAAGGACACACCCATGGCATTACCAAAAAAATCCGTTATATTTGAAACCCTGAATGCCAAACGCCACCGCATTGACGAAGACACTCAATTCAGCCTGTTCCCAGATTTATGTACCGACACCCCAACCATACACAGTGAATATTGGTATTATTCAGATTTACACAATCTGTTTGGCGAACATTATTTTCCAATTGCCCCGAACATGAATGCACACGCATGGGAAAACCTGGCAATGCCAGTTCCACAAAAATCAAATCGCGCCACACCACAATTGGTGCGCACAGACCTGCCGTTCTATGACGGGCACATCGCAACAATTCGTCACGAATACACACTGGATTACAACGCATATAAATACGCCAAAGATTTACGTCTGTCGCGCTATGCGTGCTGGTGCATGTCACGAAACAAACCCGCAATGATATTTTCGCGCACATATTTCATTTCACCGATTATAAATCCACGTATGAAATTTGACGACATGAAAAATCTATCGTACCAATTTGCCCGCGTCCACCTGCGCGAACAATTAACCGGATACGAAAAAATTATCGCCGGCATATTAAAGAAATACAACGCCGACTATCGCAAATTCAACCACGCGATGACACGCGCATTCTTTTATAACTATACCGCAAACGATTTAAAAGAAATACATCGCATACAAATCAAACCGAACGATCCATTGGCAAACTATATGGGGGCCGCCACATTAAACGCCCGCATAAACGCGATACATAACGCCATTGAACATTTCAAGCGCACCCCAAAACCAAACCTGGCCACATTTGAACAAATCCTGTATCACGAATTGACCAACGCCCGCGTTCGCGAAATTCATGACACATCAATCCGCCCCGAACAGGATATTCACCCCACCCCTGTATCCCAGGTTCAATCACAATTAATGCGCACCGAACGCGATTTCATATTAAAATACAGCAACGAAAAAATCAGATAAAAATTCACAAAAATAAAAATCCCGCATTACGCGGGATTTTTTTTAATTTCCAAAGAATTCTGGCACACAGCCCAAACTACCATCTTCACCAGTCATGGTCATAAAGATACTCAATACCGTACCAATACCAAACAACAGGATAAATCCAATCAACATTGGAATACCCTTTTCCTTAACTTCCTTGGTTGGGTCAATTGCCTTGCCACCGGAAATATAACCCCATGCCCAACCGGCAATGGTAATACCCGCACCAACAAACGCCAAAGTCTGAATGATACTGAAAATATCACCAAATTTTCTCGCCAACATGCACAACGCCTCATCCGCACCACTTGCCGCCATGGACGATGACACAGACGCCATTACACCAATAATTGCGAAATTCAATCTTTTCATCAGTTTTTTCATATAAAACCCCTTTACCTTTTCCACAATTATATCACAAAAATCCCCCCGTTTCAAATAATATAATTACCCACCCCTTGCACTTGAAACAAAAAAAATTAAAGATAATGGTATAGATAAACGGGTTGGAAATGGCGTAGTGTACACAAACGTACATGAGCCATTGCCAACCCGCTTTAGATACGCCATTATATTTAATTTTTTTATTTTGCCCGTTCTACGTAT
The DNA here is from genome assembly GCA_015062495.1 of Alphaproteobacteria bacterium. NCBI lineage: Bacteria > Pseudomonadati > Pseudomonadota > Alphaproteobacteria > Alphaproteobacteria bacterium. The sequence goes on from SUUN01000002.1 coordinate 66,489, forward strand.
TCCAACGTTTCAGTATTTACAACAATCTTTTCACCCTGTTCGATAAATAACGGAACCTGAACACGAACACCATTGTCCAAAATGGCGGGTTTACCACCACTGGATGATACGGTCTGACCCTTTAATGCTGGTTCTGTTTCTTCGACAATTGCAACAACGGTTTTTGGCAACGAAATCGAAACAGGCTGTCCTTCGACAAAGTTCGCCTTGACCACCATTTCTGGTGCCAAAAATTTCATAGATTCACCCAACGAATCCACCGGCATTGTAAACTGTTCATAATCAGACAGATTCATAAAGAACGCGTCCGTTCCATCGGCATACAGATACTGACAATCAAAATCTTCGACCATCAGTTTTTCAACCTTGTCTTCGGCGCGCCAACGGTCACCGCCCTTGTTACCCGAATCAATATCGCGCAGGTCGGCCTGAACAAACGCACCACCCTTGCCTGGTTTAACCTTGGTAATAGATGTAACCGAATAACGTTTACCGTTATGCGAAATCACCCAACCCACACGCATATCATTTGCAATATAAGATGCCATTTTAATACCCCTTTTAATTAATTGATTTGATTATAAAAATATCCCACGCAAACGCAAGTCATTATTGCATTTCACGCTTTTTCGCCCAGTACCGATCAATACTGTCCATAATCAACTTGTCCGCGGTTGCCCGATCGGCCCAACCCAAGATTTTCGACCAAGAATTTGGCTGCAAATCCTTGTAATGCAGGAAAAAGTATTCGATTTTCGAACGCAGAATTTCTGGCAACTGTTCGATAAATTCTGTTTTTTCATAGTACGGGTCAATTTTGTCGCGTGGCACACAGATAATTTTTTCATCACCGCCCGCCTGATCTTCCATCAACAGTGCCCCGATTGGTCGCACCTCAATCAACACACCGGGACGCAGTGGCGCATTACACACAACCACACAATCCAACGGATCGCCATCGTCGCCCAACGTTCCTGGGAAATAGCCATAGTTCGCCGGATACGCCATCGGCGCATGCAAGATACGGTCCACCTTTAACAGACCTGTTTCTTTATCAATTTCATACTTAACATGTCCATTTTCTGGAATTTCAATAATCGCATTCATTTTTTTTGGCGGCATCTTGCCCGGCGCCAATTTTTCTAATGTCATAAATAACCTCTTTCATTTTTAGTTGACAAATTCTATCATAAAAAAACGCAATTGCAATTTATTAAACCAGCAACAAAAAAATAAAAGATAACGGTGTAGATGTCACCCCCACCCCTAGATATGCCATTAGTTTTTATTGAAAATAAATTAGAATGATTTAGATACAAGCGAACCCGCAACCGTAGTGTACAGAAGTTACATGAGGTTGCGGGTTCACTTGTAGATGAATTATTATAATTTATTTTTTTACATTCTCATTGGCATTAAGACATATAATGCATCTGTGTCCTTGTCAATTGAATTGATTTTTGTTGGCGCCAAAGGATCTTGCATTTCCATCTGGAACTTTTCGCCTTCGACCTGGCCGGCGACATCCAACAAGAACTTTACATTAAACACAACTGTGAACGAACTGTCACCATTGTATTCAATATCCAATTCCTGGGTCGCAGTACCTGCATCTGGACTGGACGCATTAATAACCAATTTATTCATACTAAATGTCAACTGAACCGATTTTGTTTTATCAACACTGGCAACTGAAACCAAGTCAACCGCATTAATAAACTGTTTTCTGTCCAAAATCGCAATCTTGTCATTACCCTTGGGAATAACAACGCGATAGTTTGGATATTGCGCATCAACCAATTTGCTGGTCAATGTTGCAGAACCAACTGTAAAACGCGCCTTGGTATCAGACAATTCAACCAAAACATCATCGACATTGGCATCTTCCAACAATTTAGACAATTCACCAATCACACGACGTGGCAAAATAACCGATGGCATATCCACACTGCCCACTGGGGCCGGCATCGCACACAACGCCATACGCTGGGCGTCCGTCGCAACCGCCGTCAATTTCTTTTCTTCGCCTTCATCTGCGATATGGAAATAGATACCCCCCAAATGATAACGCACATCATCTGTTGGAATCGCAAATTTTGTCTGGTTAATCAAGTGTGCCAAATCCCCAGTTGTCATCTGGAACTTTGTTGTCAAATTACTGCCCGCCATGGCTGGGAAATTTTCCGCTGGCAATGTTGGCAAACGGAACACCGCACGTCCACTGGACACAACCAACTGGTCACCAGACTGTTTAAACGAAATCTCTGCATCATCTGGCAACTTGCGGACAATATCATACAACATCTGAACCGGCACAGTAATCTTGCCCCCCAGGGTAATGTCGGCCGCCACATGTTCAACCAATTCTAAATCCACATTTGTTGCAGACAAAATCAAATCGTCTGCGGCCTCTATCTTGACATTCATCAAAATCGGCAAAGTCGCACGCTTTTCCACAATCGACTGCATATGCCCCAGCGCACGTATCAAAACCTGACGAAACACTGAAAATTCCATTATACTACTCCTGTTTCCTTATATGTATTTGTGTATCCTACACTCTTTTACCCACACTTTACCAAAAAAGCCCGATTCGGTGCAAGACCTAAAAAAACACTCCAAAAAGATAAAATCGCACCCCATCCCCCTAGCAGCGGGGCAGAAATAAATTATAAAGATTAAGATACGCACGAAGCCGCAACCGTAGCGTACAAATTGCTACATGAGATGTCGCCCCCGCCCACAGATACGCCATTACATTAGATTTTATTTATACAGAACACGTTCCAATTTGGCACGCAACTTCTTAACATCATCATATTTTGTAATCTTGCCGCGTTCCGCGATTGAAATATCACCACTTTCTTCGGACACAACCAATACGACGGCCTGTGACACCTCGCTCAACCCCAGGGCGGCGCGATGACGCGTACCATATTTCCAATTCAGATTATTTTGTGACAACGGTAAAATACCACCTGCATATGCGATACGATTGTTTTCAATAATAACTGCGCCATCATGTAATGGTGTCTTGTTAAAGAATATCGTCAGTAATAATTCACTGCTAATTTTTGCATCAATGGCGACACCTTTTTTCTCAATCGCACTTTCATCCAACGAACTTGGGAACACAATCAGCGCACCTGTATGCTTGCCCGACATATATTCAACCGCACTAACAATCGCATCCAACGATTTTGTATCTTTCTTATTTTTTACACCACCCTTTAACATGCGACGCAATCCCTGAACATTTCCCATCAATGCCATAAACTTGCGCAATTCAGGCTGAAAGACAACAATCAAACTAAGCGATAAAAACAATGCGGTATAATGTAAAAACGTCGCCAACAAATTCAATTTCACCAACGGCAGCACAAAACTAAGCACCCACAGCCCAGCCAGCCCCAACAACCCACGCACCAATTTTTCAGACTGGGTATTCTGAATAAAACTGCGGTAAAACATATACATCAATATTGCGATAATTATAATTTGCGCCAAACCAATCCAATCAAACATTTACTTTCCCTTTTTATTCTTGTTTTAATACCGAATTAACCAATTCTGCCATGGGCGTCCCCATCCATTCTGGATCATCATGATACAATGGCGCGCCACGTTCCATAGCCGTTTCACACGGATTTCCATCCGCCAACCAATTTTCCAGCAAATCCCCCGCGACCAAACCAATACCCGTTCCAGCGACCAATCCAATTCCGCCTGTAAACGGCGCTAACAACAACCCCAGCCCCGTTGCCGATGCAACCTTGCCTGCAACGGCAGCACCACTGATTCTGACTGTTGGTTCTGCCAAACTGCCCGTTAATTCAATCGAATTCACAACATTACCTGTCAACGACAACTTTAATCCACGCACCGGCACGGTCGTCAATGCTAATTTCATTTCCTCGTCCCCCAGATCCAGCATTCCTGCCAACCGGATGTTAATTGCATTTGTTTCAATCGCCACACCATTTTGTGTTTCAAAAACACCATCACGCAACTTTGCATTTATCGCCACACAGGAAATTTTTATCTGATTATGCTTCTTTTCAGAACTAAACAAATCCTGTACGCTATGTCGCAACGATGTCAGGAAATCCGTCCCATACATATATGACACCAATGCTGAATGCGCATAGCCCGGCGCAACAGAATAAACATAAACAGGCCCTGTTATTGTCTGCATAATCTGGGATAAATTCTGACCGTTTGCCTGGACATAAAATTCAAAATTCACCGGCAGTTCAGACAGGAAATCAGTTTTATGGACTTCTTTTAAAATCTCGCCTACATAAACACGTTCGCCAATTGCCCCCGACTGCAACCAATACCGTCCATCATCATCAATATCCGCATCAACCCCGATATCAACACTCCCATCGGCAATGGATGCGCCTAAATCAATCCGCGCATGATTTTCATGCACATCCACAGACAAATCTATATCCTGAATATTCAAATCCCGATAGACAATCAGATTTCCCAATTCCACACGCACCTTGGCCGTACGCCCCAACAAATCCGTCCCAAACAAAGGCACATCCTTGAACACATTCAACGCACGCTTTGGACGCGCCCCGCCACCAACATACCATTTTGGGAACAGGTGCATTAAATCAACGTGTGGGGAACTGATATTTGCATTAATAACACTGCCCGCAACCGACCAATCCCAATCACCCGAAACGGTAAATTCCGTATCATCAACAGCTATCACAGATTTTCGCAGGCTAATCTTTTTCCAATTAAATCCACCCGAAACATTCAATCGCAACGCTGGCACCCACGACGCATCCCACCCAAATATTTCTGCAATCATCATTGGATTTGGCACGTCACCCTTGATTATAAAATCGATTGGCGCTTTACTTGTCCCTTCTAGTGCAACATTTGCAATCAGCGCATCCCCACCCGTCGCCAACGCCACCTGCATTGGATAAACTTTACGTTCTGCATTATATTCGCCAAACTTTACAATAAATGGCAACACATCTTTATCCGCCTTGACCCAGCCTGAATATTCACGACCATCCTTATTCGGCATCAACCGCACATTAAATCCCGCCAACGAATATTTTTTTCCCAACACATTTGCGGACAATTTTTTTACCTCAACCCCGCCCAGACCCGCATCACGAAAAGGATATTTTTCATGTTCGCCCGTATCACTTTTTTTATCTGCGACACGATTTGCCAACGAAGCCACGGAATATTTTCCGGATGAATTTCGCTCAATATTAATACTAGCATCATAAATCTTGACATTTTGAATCGTCGGCCGATTTCGAAACAACGACACCAGATTCAACCGCACATCTATTTTTTCTGCACTGAACGCATATTTATTTTTTGCCCAACTTTCATTCGCAACCCGCACCTGATTCAATTCCACATGCGGACGCAAAGAAAATTTCCACGACACCGCCCCATCGATTTCAACCGGCATTCCCGTTGCATCACGCAAAATGGTTAACAAATTCCCACGCAAAGCCTCTAAATTAATCTGACTTAATGCCACAACAACTGCCACCACCAACCCCACGACGCACAGCCCCAGGATTCTAACAATCGGAAAAAAAATGCTCTTTTTAACCTTCATGGCAATTTAAATTCCAAAAACTTCATCACCGCCGCCATAAAATCTGGCACGGCTGCACGCAGTGTTAACATCCGGCCCGTCCGCGGATGCTGAAATGTTAACTTATACGCAAACAAAAACAAGTTGTTTGTTTTTAACACACTGCCCAACGCCCCGTCAACCACATGTCGCCCACCATACAAACCATCACCAACAATCGGCGCATTCAACGAAAATGCACTATGCAGGCGCAGTTGATGCGTACGTCCTGTTTTGGGTGAAAAACGCACCCACGAAACGCACCCCGTCGCATTTGACAACACCGAATATTCCGTCACTGCCCGCTGCGGACGTGGCCCCGTACCATTATTCAGACGCACAGGACTGTCAAACACCTGCCCTTTTAACATAAAATTATCAATAACGCCATGTGCAGGTTTCACATCACCATTTAACAGCGCCAAATATTCCTTGTGTGCAGTTTTATTCTGAAATTGCGCCGCCAGATTTTGTGCCGCACGTTGATTTTTTGCCACGACTAAAATCCCACTGGTTTCCCGATCCAACCGATGCACCAATGCGATTTTATCATACGGGAATAATGCCGCCGCCATTTTATCAACAGACTTGCGAATACCCGTCCCCCCCTGCACAGCCAATCCTGCCGGCTTGTTAAATACAACAACATCTTGGTCGTTATGAATAATACACTTGCGCAATTCTTCTAGATCAGACAATGAAAAATGTTCACCACTTTCCGTTTTCTTTGGTCCTGCATTTGCATATGTTGCCAACGTTGGCGGCACACGCACCGCATCCCCTGTACGCAGGATTTCCTGGCCTTTGACACGTTTTGAATTAACACGAATTTGTCCACCACGGCACAGTTTATAAAACTCACGCTGGGGCATTGATGGAAATTGCCGCAAAAACCACCGCAACAAACGCGTACCATCTTCGACCTTGGAAACCGTAATAAAATCTGCCATCACATACCCCCGCTTGGCACCGACACGCGAAAATTATTCGCCATAAACTATCTGCACAGAATTTGTACCATTTGTACCATTACAAGAACCTGTTGCGCCACCCTGCTTGCCACCTGACAATTGATACCCAATCGAATCAGACCAAGCCTTCGCCACCAAAGATTCACATTCACTTTGCCCCAGTCCATCAATACCAACTATAAACTGACGTGGATTCGACGGGTCAACCGACAATGTATAATTTCCACCATACGGATTTTTATTACTCATACCAATTGCGCCAAAAATCGTAGTACCGTTCATATTTGAAAAATCATCATATTCGCCATGAATATTGCGCACCATTGTCACCATCTGCACGACCTGATCGTTAACAGATGTCAATTTTTGCGTACGCATTGCGGTTGAAATCATACCGATTGCCCCAACAGTAATCACCCCCATAATTGCCAGCACCCCCAGCATTTCAATCATTGAACGTCCTGATTCTTGATTCATTGAAAAACCTCTTATTTGCTATTTAATATTTAATATTCTATCATAAAGATTATGAATATTCAATTTTCAGATTTAATCGAAAACGCACCACACGCCCCCGGCGTGTACAAGATGTATGACACAGAAAACAACCTGCTATATGTGGGCAAGGCTAAAAACCTGTCCAACCGCCTGCGTCAATATCTGGACATATCAAAACTGGAATTACACAAACAAGTCATGCGCACCTTGGTCGCACGTGTCGATTGGGAAACTGTCGCCACCGAATCAGACGCCCTGATTCGCGAACAAGAATTGATTAAAACACAAAAGCCAAAATATAACATCATGCTGACCGACGGGAAAATGTACCCAATGTTGGCGTTAACTTCGGGCGACTTTCCACGCCTGTTAAAATTCCGCGGCAAAATTTCCCAGCGTCGCGATGTCTATGGTCCATACCCATCTGTATCGGCACTAAATGAAACGATTAAAACGATTCAGCGCGTTTGCCAAATCCGCACATGCACCGACACACAAATGCATAATCGCACACGTCCATGCCTGTTACACCAAATTGGCCGATGCAGTGCCCCATGCACATACCCCGACAAACAAAAATACGCAGAAAACGTGCGTACAGCGCGAAAAATCCTGACCGGGGACAGCGAACCAATCATCACCGACCTGACCCAGCAAATGCGCGAATATTCCACAAACATGGATTTTGAAAACGCCGCAATTATTCGTGACAAAATTGCCGCACTAACCCATACAGCAAACCGTGGAAAGCGCCAAAACAATGCGCATAGCGCGATTTTAGATTGGGACAAAAATGTATCAGAATTGGAAAAATGGTTGAACATAAAAATCAACCTGGCGGGTGTATTTGATAATTCACACCTGTTTGGCAAACAACCCGTTGGTGCCATGATAACATTCGGCCACAACGGCTTTGACAAGAACGGATACAGACACTTTAAATTACAGGACAAATCACGTGCCGGCAACGACATTGCGATGATGTCTGAATTTGTGCATCGCGCTGTTGAACGCGGTCCAAAACTGGATTTAATAATTGTTGACGGTGGCATGGCCCAGTGGAACATTGCTAACCGCGCATCGGATGACATACCGGTCTTTGGCGTGACCAAGGGCGTCGTCCGCGACGGCGACGAACACTTTATATTACCCGACGGCACGATATGTCGCGACCTGCCCAAGGACAGTCCGCTATTCCTTATGCTGCGCGCCGTCCGGGACGAAGCGCACCGTTTCGTAATCACATATCACCGCAATGTCCGCGCAAAACAAATGACGGCATCGGTCTTGGATGAAATTGATGGCATTGGCCCGACGCGCAAACGCGCCCTGTTACAACATTTTGGATCAGTTCGTGCAATTATGGATGCCGACATTCGCGCATTGACACACGTCCCCGGTCTGGGAAAAAGTGCCGCTGAAAAAATATATGCCCATTTTCATCAATAAGTGATATAATATACTTATTCATATATTTATTAACCAAAGGAGAAACTATATGAAATTTTTTGTTAACTTTCTGTCTGCATTCCGCATTGCCGCGGCATTTGCAATTATCCCGACATTAATGTTCCAAATGTATTGGACAACATTTATTCTGTATGTCCTGGCGGCTGCGTCCGATTGGTTTGACGGCTATCTGGCGCGCAAATACGATGTATGCAGCAAAATTGGCGGCGTCATGGATCACATTGGGGATAAATTACTGGTTATGAACACACTGATTATGTTATCAGTCATGATGCCAGTATGGTTTGTTGTTGTCCCAGTAATTTTGATGATTGCACGCGAATTGTACATTTCTGGCCTGCGCGAATTTTTGGGCACCCAGAAAATAGAAATGCCAGTACCCAAGGCACGCTTTTCCATGGGCAAAATCAAGACCACCCTGCAAATGGTTTCAATCGCTGCATTTTTGTTAATCTTTGCTGTTGGCACATTAATTACGCCTGAATCAGACAGTCGTACATTAATGTACCTGATTTACATCCTGCCCCAGGTTGGCATTTGGGGTCTGTGGCTGTCATTGGTTGCATCTATTTGGTCTGCAACACAATACACAGGTACATTCCTGGGCCACATGAAAACATTGGACAAGAAAAAGAAATAAAAACGCGCTATACGCACTAAATCCGGCATCCGCCGGATTTTTTATTTACCCAGAAACACTTCGGTAAATAAAAGTTTAACGAAGTAAAAAATAAAAACGTCATACCCGCGCAGGCGGGTATCTATTGCCCCGCAGGGACTGCATAAAAATGTCTGCGACGCAGTGGATTCCCGCCTTCGCGGGAATGACGAGTCTTAATATTAATTGCTCTTTGCGCTTTGCTATTTGCTCTTTGTTTGCCCAACGGGCAAACTTAAATAAACTTTTATTTAACGTGGTATTCCTATCTCATATCTCAAAAAAATCCCGCGGTTGCGGGATTTTGTTTTTCCATCATCTGATTATTGGATACCGACGCGGAACTGGTCGCCCCATTCGGCCACGTTTTGACCGCCAATGGTACATTTTATATCTTCAAAACCATTTTCAACCTGGTTCTTTTTGACAACACTGCTGGTGATTAATCCGCCCGCAGTCCCCAATACAACCCCCGCAATACTGTCAGATGCCAAACGCGCGGTGTTAAATTTACCTTCTTCGTTTTTCCATACACTAACATCATCCCGGAATTTATTGTGTATCGATGTCAGTTGGCTGTACACACTGTTAACCGTCTGGGTGGCTGTAAACGTCGCAGACAAAACGCATTTTGTTTGCTCGTCATTAATTACCATGTTTGGATTGGTACATTTACATTCATTGTTTACCCAATGCGCACCTGTGATTTTGTTGCATTCGACAATATCAGCCTTTAATTGACATTTTTTATTGCGCCATTCGTGTTGTGGGTTTTCGCATTTGCATTCGCCGTTATCCCAATATGCGCCGGTACTGGCGGCGGCCTCGCAATCACGTTTTAATTGCGCAGGATCGGTTAAAACACATCTGTCGCCATCGCGTTTATAGTTGCTGTCGGTGCAAACACATTCGCCATTATCCAGACGCAGATTCTTTGCCGCGTCACATTTACACCGGCCGCCCGACCATGTGCCACCTGATTTTACGCATTTGTTGCGAAGTGCCGCCGCGGCATTTTCGTTATTTATTGTCGCTTGAGATTTAACGCATTTCTTTTTGGTGGTATTAGGCTCGTATTTGGTTTCGCAAGAGTCTTTGATTAATGTTAAATCCCATCCGTTTGCTGCACATGTCACTGTACATTTTGCGTTGGTTTTAATGTATTCGGTGCTTTCTAATTTTCCAACAACAGAACCAGAATTATTTGCCGCTATACAATCTTGTGAAAAGTTATAGCCGTTTGGGTGAGTTACTCCATCCTTGGTTTCACACTTGGGATTACGTGTGTCGGTCACGCAATTGGTTTTATCCGCAGTGGGAACGAATCCAGTCTTACATTTATACATTACGCAACCATGATTGCCTGCGCCTAAGACAATACTGTCCCCTGTAGCACTTTGTATCGCGCCAGTTTTTGTGCCGTCAATTGCGAAAAATTTTTCCACATTTTGGGCCGTGCTACGTACTTCTGAATCCGAACATGTATCAGTTGGGTTGTGATTTGTCCATGTGTCATTATGACTGCCTGCATCAGAGCAATAAAAGAAACCATTTATACGATGGTTGAACGTATAATCTGGATGCTTGATGGCAATTATTGTGCCTTCGCCACATTCGTAGTCATTGTCGCCCCAATTGCAACGATAGCACTGACCAGTTGCGTTATCTCCAACAACACCAGATGTTGATAGAATGCTTTTATTGCTGCCACCACCGGGGCTGCATGTCGTAACCTTGCAATCTGCAAACGCATTTGTGCAAATAAGCGTTGAAAACACCACGAAAAATCCAAATTTCTTCATAAAAAATCTCCCTTGAAGCCTGCCTAATCCAAACGGTGGTTTGGATTAGGCATATATTCGCGATTTAAAATATCCTTGGCACGTCCCGGAAAATATGATAAAATAACATGTATTAAGGATAGGAAAATTTGCTGAATCCAAACCACCGTTTGGATTAGGCATATATAAGGGGAGATAATCCATGAAAAAAATTGGTTTAATGATATTGTGCTGTATGATGATTGGCTCGACCGCATGGGGTAAGAGTGATTGCGAATATATCAAGGTTGGTACAGAAAAGTATGGATGTGATACATCGGATTATAGTTCCAAGGAAATAGGCTATAACAGTGTTTATCAAGTGCTGGGGACGGGCTATTGCTATACTCAATCTAATACCAAAATGAGTGATTTTACAAATAAAAAAGTAGCCTGTTACGACAAATCGGGCAGCGATGACTTGTGGACACGCGAACCCTTGAATCTTGATCCCAACAGTGTTATCAAAGATGTTAATAATTTGGTTGAGCATGCTGTATATGAAATTGCAAATTGCAAAGGTGATGGGGTGGCGGTTGCGCTGACCACTGAACAAATCCAGAATGGTGCTAATGCAGTATGTTTTAACACCCCTGTAAAAATATCATGCCAACGGAATTATGCTTATGATGGCAATAAATGCATTCCGTTTGAGCAATGGGTGGGCGGATTTGACGATATTTGCAAGGAATCCAGTGTACAGCACGATGGCGTGGCGGATGAAAAAAAATTGAACACTGGAAATGATACGTATGTGTATTGCTATACAGAACAGGAATTGCAAGGTATACGCGATAGGTTTTATTACGGTAATTCTTGCCTGGCAAATAAACATAAATTTAGACTTGGCAATAAATATTATAATTGCACGCCAAGCGGCTGGACCGAGCACACTTTTTCATGGTGTACAACTGGGAACGATTTCCAAAAATGTGATGGTATAGAACACTGTGTCACCGAATTATATGATAACAGTACTCAAAAGGCAATAAAGGATGCCATCGGAACCGGTCAGTCAATGATATCTGATACAGGATCAACATATTGCCTGCGTAATGTTTGTGACAAAGGTTTTAGAAAGGTTGGCGACAAGTGTGTTGCAGAATCGGTTGTGCGTGATAATGAACAACGCGCCCGTAACGCCCAACAATCATGCGTATCAACGGGTGGTGTGTGGAAAGTAGGCACTTGTATGTGTGCGCCAGATAAAAATCTGGAACGTGATGGAAACACAAAATGTCGGTGCAAGGCAGGATATGAATACATCGATTCCAATAATAAGTCACAGGGCTGTAAAAAGATGAGTAAGACCATGATGAAAGAGGCCTGTGATGCCGCGTCCGATGCGTCATGGGATGTAAGTACAGAAACCTGTGTATGCAATATGGGTGATAACTATGTATTCAATTACGCCCAGAAAAAGTGCCTGCCGAACGATACGTATGCGGCATGTCAAAAATTGGTTGCGGCCGGGGATGCGCGTTGGGATGATACAGCCAAGGTATGTACATGTACTAAAAAGGGATTCGAATTTGACAGGGCGCAATGCGTTGAAACCGCCCAGGCAACCGCTGAACGGTTAACACGGGAAGCCACCCAGACGGTTAACAGTGTGTACAGTCAACTGACATCGATACACAATAAATTCCGGGATGATGTCAGTGTATGGAAAAACGAAGAAGGTAAATTTAACACCGCGCGTTTGGCATCTGACAGTATTGCGGGTGTTGTATTGGGAACTGCGGGCGGATTAATCACCAGCAGTGTTGTCAAAAAGAACCAGGTTGAAAACGGTTTTGAAGATATAAAATGTACCATTGGCGGTCAAAACGTGGCCGAATGGGGCGACCAGTTCCGCGTCGGTATCCAATAATCAGATGATGGAAAAACAAAATCCCCCAGTCGGGGGATTTTTTTATCAGAACCAGCCTTTCTTATCCGTTTTTGTTCCGGCAAATTCACTTAATAATTTTTTCTGTTTCTCTGACAACTTGGTCGGAATCTTAATTGAAATATCTATGTACAAATCGCCAAACGTGCCCGCGCGCCGTACCGACGGCATACCATGCCCACGCACACGCAACTTTTCACCAACCTGGGTGCCGGCTGGCACTTTGACTGATAATTTTTTATCATCAATGGTTTCAACCTCTATCTCGCCCCCCAGCGCAAGTGTTGCAAACGGTACATCCACACGGGTAATCAAATCACTGCCATTGCGTTCAAAACGCTTGTCCGGGCGCACACGGATATCTAAATAGAAATCACCCGCCGGCGCGCCATTCGCACCCGCTTCACCCTGACCCGCCAGACGCAACCGCGCACCATCTTCGACACCGGCCGGAATCTTAACCTCTAATGTGCGTTGTTTATGTTCTGTACCTGTACCACCGCACACACTGCACTTTTTATCAATCTTGCGCCCCAGTCCATTACATTCTGGGCATGGCGATTCCATTGCAAAGAATCCCTGGCGCGTTTGAATAAAGCCACTGCCCCCACAACGTGGACACGCCGGCGCAGGTTTTCCATCGGCCGTACCAAAACCGTGGCATTTTTCACATTCGATATTACTGGAAAATTTAACAGTGTGCGTCTTGCCAAAATATGCATCACGCAAATCAATCACCACTTCGTCCAGCAAATCGCGCCCACCACGCTGTGGTGCGCCACGCTGTGGCCCGCCACCAAAGTCACCAAATCCGAATCCACGCATTGCTTCGCGCAGGATATCCTCCATCCCGGCGCCACCCCCCATATTAAAATGGAATGCCCCATCACCAAATGGATTACCACCAAATCCCGCCCCCGATGCATTACCACCTGCAAACGCCGCATCCCCAAATCGGTCATACGCCGCACGTTTTTGTGGGTCTTTTAATATATCAAAGGCATTATTTACTTCCTTGAATTTTTCTTCGGCATCTTTGTTGTCTGGATTTCTGTCCGGATGATACTTCATCACCAGTTTATGGTATGCCTTTTTAATATCTGCATCAGATGCGTCGCGTGCAACGCCCAAAACTTCGTACGGGTTTTTATTCATATCTATATGTCCATATAATTATTCGTTATCAAATATATAGAACGCCCCCACAAAAATTCAACCCCAAAATATGATTTAGGTTGAAATTCTTTGGACTTGCGTAAAATTCAAAAATGTTTTAATAATACTAACATTATGACAGAGAAAAAGACACAAACATATGACGCATCAGATATCCAGGTCCTAGAAGGGCTTGAACCTGTTCGCCTGCGTCCCGGCATGTATATTGGTGGCACTGATGAAAAGGCGTGGCATCACCTGCCGATTGAAATTATGGACAATTCCATTGACGAAGCCGTCGCCGGCTTTGCCAAGAAAATCACAGTAAATTTAATTGATTCCAAGACCATTGAAATCACCGACGACGGTCGTGGTATTCCGGTGGACGAACACCCAAAGTACCCCGGCAAATCCGCCCTAGAGGTTATATTAACAACCCTGCATTCGGGCGGTAAGTTTAATAATAATGTTTATAAAACCAGCGGTGGCCTGCACGGCGTTGGATCGGCTGTGGTAAACGCGCTGTCATCTGAAATGGTGGTGGACATTGCCCGCGACGGCTATAACTGGCACCAGACTTTTTCACGTGGCGTCACAACATCACCCATGACACGGGGCGACGCAACCAAGGCCCACGGGACAAAAATCCGCTTTACAATTGATGATGAAATTTTTGGTGCATCTGCCACATTTAAACCGGTAAAAATTTATCGCATGGCCCGGGCCAAGGCTTTCCTGTCCCGCGGGGTTAAAATCGACTGGCACTGCAACCCAGAATTATTGACCGAAGACATGAATATCCCGGCCACAACAACGTTCTTTTATCCGAACGGCGTGGCGGATTTCCTGGCGGAAAAGACAGATTCTAAACCACGAATCCTGCCCCGCATTTTCAGTGGCAGCGTTGATTTCCCCGATGACAGCGGTCGCGTTGAATGGGCACTAACATTTTTAACCGATGAAAATGGCGCGGCATCTGACGATGGATTCTTCTCGTCTTACTGTAATACAATTGCGACAATCGACGGTGGCACACACGAAACCGGTTTCAAATCCGCCATTACCAAGGGGATTAAGGCATACGGCGAAAAAGTTAATAACAAAGCCGCCGCATCAATTATCGGCGAAGACGTTTTTGATTCTGTTGCTGCAATCGTATCTGTCTTCTATAAAACACCACAATTCCTGGGCCAGACCAAGGAAAAATTATCCAACCCAGAAATCGCGCGCTATACTGAAAATGCACTGCGCGACCCATGGGAAATGTTTTTGGCATCCGACCCAAAGACGGCGAATGCATTACTGGAATTTGTAATCAACCTGGCAAACGCGCGCATCAAAACCAAGGCGGTCAAAGATGTCGCCCGCAAAACCCCGACCAAGCGTATTCGCATGCCTGCGAAACTGGCCGACTGTTCAAAACACGGCATCGCCGGCACAGAATTATTTATTGTAGAGGGGGAATCGGCCGGCGGTACTGCAAAACAGGCACGCGATCGTGCAACCCAGGCAATTATGCCACTGCGCGGCAAGGTATTAAATGTTATATCTAATTCAGACGAACGTTTTGGCAACAACCGCGAATTAAACGATTTAATTGACATTATCGGCGCAGGCACAGCCAAAGATTGGAACGAAGATAAACTGCGTTATGAGAAAATTATCGTCATGACCGATGCCGACGTCGACGGCAGTCATATCGCATCACTGCTGATGGCATTTTTCTATCAATACATGCCCCAGTTAATTTATGGTGGCCACCTGTATTTATCGTGCCCACCGCTGTATAAATTAACATGCGGGACTGAATCCATCTATGTTGATACAGACGAAGAATTGGAAAACCTGAAATCAACTAAATATAAAAATAAAAAGGTTGAAATTTCACGATTCAAGGGTCTGGGCGAAATGATGCCGAACCAATTAAAAGAAACCACCATGTCACCCAAAACACGCCGATTGATACGCGTAGACCTGCCACCGCGTACCGAAGACGGCATCGAAGACACGGAAAAAACACGCATAATTGTTTCTGAATTGATGGGCAAAAAGCCAGAATTTCGATTCAAATTTATCACCGAACATGCCCAATTTGTAAAAGACTTGTTCGTATAAACCAATCTATCGGGAACAATCCCGATAGATTTTTTCTTTCTTGTTCCTTGACAATTTTATATTTTGTGTTACATTTCAAACAATGATAAAAAAATAAAAAGGGGAACACTCATGAAATTATTTGGCAAAAAAAATTCAATATCTGCACCAACACCTGTTATGTCGACAATTCCAGAAGACCACGTGTCCAAGAAAAAGAAAAACACATATCAAATTGCATTTTCACCATTTATGTCAACGGAATTATTTACCCTGTGCAAAACCGCGCCGCTGGGTGTTATTGTCTTGAATGGCAAACAGACCCAAGAAAGTACAGGCTGGATTTCTTGTACCCAATTTCCAAACCCCGGTGCATGTGACATGGCAACAAAACAAACCGTCCTGCGCGAAATTATGGGCGAAAAAATTGCGACACAAATCATTGAATACCTGGACAAAGAAACTGGCAAACCTGTGGTTCAAGTTTTCCCAGAACTAATGCACGTATTTGATGGATACGAAGAAAATTATATGTCACGTTTAAACCATGCATCACGCCGCGATTTAAAAAAACAGATTGCATTGCGCGAACGCCTGATTTCCGAATTCATGGCACGTCAACAGGCACAAAAATAAAAATCCCCCAACCGGGGGATTTTTTATCTGCGTTTCCAATTCACAGAATCCATAATTATATTCGGAATTACATCCATTGGATTGTCCAAATCCAAATTCCCCAGTGGCTTTACAGATGACCAATCAAAATTAATCGGCGCCCCCACCCCATAAATATATTCCACATAACCACATGTGCGTGGCACTAAATTACCAGCCACCGCCAATTCTGGTGTCACCTTGGTACATTCATATTTTCGTACCTTTAAACGATTATTATAATCCATGCAACGTCGCGTTTTCAAATCAAGGCAATTACAAGACAGTCGCGTATAAAGGGTTATCATATCTGTTCCCGTCTTACACAAACAACACAAACCACACCCCTTGCATATTTTTTCATAAGCACCCGGCGACATGCGACGCAATTGTTCAAAACGCTGCGCCTGCTGTGGCGTTAAATTATATTTGATTTCCATAAAAATTCCTTTTTTGGAATCTTAGACCAAAATCAAATTCTGTCAAATAAAAAACATCGAACTTATTGAAAATAAATTAGAATGATTCAGATAAAAAAATACAATTTATAAAAATAAAAGATAATGGTGTAGATATGGGATGGGGGCGACATCGTAGTGTACAAACGCTACATGAGATGTCACCCCCGCCCATAGATATGCCATTAGATTTTATTTTAGTTCAGCGGCGCGCCCCAGTGCTGCTGAATACTACGCTCTGCATCCATCGGGCTAACCAGAACCTGCGGCGTCAGGATAACAACCAACACTTCACGACTGGCCGATGTTTCACGCGAACCAGACAGCGCCATAAAGTCCGGATCACCCAGGCCATAACGCGTATCTGAACCTTTTTGTTTTTCAAATCCCGACACCACCAACATTTGACCTGATTCCATGATAACTTCTTGCATGAAACTGCGCTCTTCAACCTCGGGCAATTGCAATGTCACTTCACCAATTGTCTGGGTTGACATACGCAATAGTTCACGCACCGACATACGGAACAGCAACAAAATCTTGCCATTTTCCAAAACATTCGGCAACAGTTGCATTGTGAATCCTGTTTCCAAATCGTCCTGATCAACCGTACTGGATTCAACCGTTGTAAAATTACGCGATTCAAAACGCTTGATATAGCCGGTTGTACGTGTATTGCTGACCGGGGCAACACGGTTCGAACGCGTTGTCACACCAACGTTTGTAACCAACGATACCTTGCCCTGCTTTGCCAATGCTTCAATCAACGCATTGCTGCCCGCCGCACCTGACAGTGAACCATTCATAATCTGATCTTGGGTATACGCCCCCTCTACAAGTGACGATCCCTCCATATGCGTTGCACCCGTCAATGCCGATACAGTATTAGACAACACAGCGATATTCATAGAACTGGCCTCGGTCGATGCCAAATTGTTCTTTGGATTTGCGACAATATTCAATCCAGATGTTGAATTAATCGCCGCCGCCAAATTCAAACCAAACGCAGAATCGTTTGAAATCGTAACTTGCAAAACCTTAACATCAATTGTAATCAATTGACTCAAACGCTTGTTCTGACGTTCAATATATTCACCAACACGCGCCAAAATCGATGGCGACGCGGTAACTGTAATTGTCCCTAAACTGCGCGACACTGTAAAGTCTGCATTATCTGCCTTGCCAATAATGGATTCGATTGCATTTTCAACTTCGTCCCATTCTTTTAAAGTAGATTCCAGCGACACTTCATTTGAATTATCGGTCGACACAGATGTTTGATATGCAACCTCAGTCCCCAGGGCATACAAGGTAAATGTTTTTGTTTCTGTTTCATAAAAGACGATTGAATTTTTATCATAATACCACAACAAATCCAAATCTGTTGCGACCTGACTTAACAATCCGGACAATTTACCAGTATATGCCACATTAACCAATTTCTTTAATTTATCAGACGATACCTGGCCATCAATTTTAACTGGGATACCAGTAATTGAATAAATATCATTAGCCAGCACCTGTAACGACACAGGTTCATTTAACAAGATAGTCACCCCCGTATCCGTTTCAAACTTAGACGGCAGGTTATTGCGATGTTCCAACACCATGGACTTGTTTCCCAACCAAACCCCTTCGGACATAGAAACTGTATCACCACTGGCAACCTTGGCGCGTGGATTTTTCGCCATTTCAAACGCATCATATGCGTTAATAAAATCCTGATCCACAGATGCTGCAACCTTGGCCGATTCGCGTTTTGCACATCCCGTTGCCGTCGCCAACACAACACTGCACAGAATTAAAAATTTTAATGACTTTCTCATAATTATTCTCCTACGCCATCTGTCTGTGATACTTATTCATCATCTGTTGAAATTACCAACACTCTATTACCCTTATAGAATTTTGCATATGGGATTGGTGTCGCACGTCCAAAATTACGCACCAAAGCAGACGCCACATCAACAAAACGTCCCTTGAATACGGCACTGGCCTCAATCGGATATTCGCGCGGCGTTGTCCAAACTAAATCCCAACCTTCTTTATCGCACCAGGACTGCAAAACCTCGCGCAGGGTTTGACCATTTGCAACAACCCATGAACGAACCTGGTCTGTTAAATTAACTGGTGCTTCGGCATCTGCAGAAACATCCACCGCAATTTCAGTTTCTTCTTCAACAACCTCAACATCTTGTTCCACGCTTTCAACCTTCATACCATTACGAACTGCAAACGCCTCATATCCATCGGCATATTTACCACAGTTCTTGCGTCCACTGCGCGACACAGCCAAAACATTTCCACCATCATCTTCTAAAACCTCGCGATGCAACAGTGCCATCTCTGCCCCGTTACATTCGTCGTCAAAGCCAACCGGAATCTGTGTCCCGTGCAACAAATTCGCCCCACCGGACCAACCTGTAAATTCACCACGCGCCCCCAGGTTAAAATTATTTTCAACCACTAAATCCGCACCAATCTTGGACACAATACGAATATTATCATCCTGCTTGGTCTTAGAACACGCACCACCTTCGCAGGAAATCTCTACATCGGCATCAGAACCCGCGATCGGCCACGCAGGCACACTTGCCGGCATTGCATAGTTTTCAACCATATCCATTTGCATGGTATCAACCTGTTCATACGTTCCACCATCTGCGACAACATCTTGTTCATAGAACACCTCAGACGTTACGACCTGGGGCAAAGAATCCGCGGCAAAGCAATAGCCCGCCGCCGTTGCAAACATTGCAATAATCAAAATCTTGCGGAACATCAAAACCTTCCTTTCCTTGAATAATCTTCCTTAATTAATAATTATTATAACAATTTGCCCGAATCTGTGCAAGACCTAAAACACACATAAATCAACGAAAAAAAATAATTGCGCATATAAATCGCACGAATCGACAAAAGATGTTATACTGTCCCCAAAGAACCAGACATTTCAGGGGACAACATGGAAAACATTATTATTTTTGGCTTACTTGGCATAATTGTTTTATTAATTGGCGTTATATCGCTGTACATATATCGCATAAACACGCGCATTGGCGACATTGGCAAAACCCTGGAACATCAGTATGCCCTGATTGTAAAAATTCAGTCCGTACTAAAAAACAAATCCGCCACAAATGCGGTTGCCGAAAACGCAGAAATGATATACCAAGATCTGTTGCAAAACCTGATACCTGTGATGGCGGCAATTGACATTATGCCCCGCAACACACCTGAACACGCCCTGTGGCGCGCCCTGGGCGGCATAATGGACGAATATGCGAAAAACCCATTCGCCTTGGAAAAATTACGTCGCGCAATCAAACTAGATTCCGAAGTTGCCCGCAACATCGACAACTATATGCGTCGTGCAGACACCTTCTTGCACCACCTAACGACCACAGAACCGGACGGCCTGTTATCCAACACATTTACCGATGGCCTGTTGGGACAATCATTAACATTCTTTGCCCAGGCAAAACAGTTGGCGGCACAAAACACATAAACGTATGGCAAAATTGTCTGAAAATCTTATCCGTGAAATATCGGCCAAACGTAATGAACCCGATTGGCTATTACAATGGCGTCTTGACGCATATAACGCATGGAAAGATATGACCGAACCCCATTGGGCCGACATTGAATACAGCCCCATTGATTACGACAGTTTAAATTATTATAACGAGCCAGGCGAAATCGATAATTCTGACTTAGAATCCGTGTATGATAAAATGGGCCTGCCCGAAAATGAAAAACGCGCCCTGTTGGGAATGGCAACCGACACTGTAATCGACAGTCGTTCCGTCCACACATCATACACAGCCGAACTAGAAAAATTAGGGATAATATTTCTACCTTTCTCGGACGCAGTTATCAAACATCCCGACCTCGTAAAAAAATACCTGGGCACGGTCGTACCTGCATCTGACAACTTTTTTGCAGCACTAAATGCCGCTGTATTTTCAGACGGCACATTTGTATACATTCCACCCAACACAAAATGCCCGATTGACCTGGCCAGTTATTTTAGAATAGAAACCGCAAAAATCGGACAATTTGAACGCACGCTTATCATTGCAGATGCCGGTGCCGAATTAACATATATGGAAGGCTGCAGCGCCCCCCGCCGCCCAAACCACCAACTGCACAGTGGCGTCGTTGAAATAATTGCCATGGATAACGCAACCATCAAATACGCAACCGTCCAAAATTGGTTTGCCGGCGACTTTGATGGCACGAAAAACAACGGTGGCATTTTAAACTTTGTAACCAAGCGTGGAATTTGCCACGACAACGCAAAACTACTCTGGACCCAGATGGAGGTTGGCAGCGCCCTAACCTGGAAATACCCATCAACAATTTTGCGCGGAAACAATGCGTACAGCGATTTTTATTCATTATCAATTACACGTGGTGCTCAAATGGCCGACACCGGCACAAAAATGATACACATTGGCGACAATTCAATATCAAATATTGTCTCATATGGCATCGCACTGGATGCATCCACCCAGACATTTCGCAGCCTGGTATCTTTTACCGGAAAAAACTGCACCAATGCATCCAAGTGTGACAGCCGCATTATCGGCAATCGCGCCACTGCAAACACACTGCCACGAATTATCCACGGCGGACAACACAACTCACAATCGCACGAGGCCACAACCGGCACCATCGACGCCGCCACCCTAAACTATCTGAACATGGCCGGCATCGAAACCGACGCTGCAATCGCACTGATAATTGGCGCCGCCGCAACACCGGTATTATCACGTCTGCCGATGGAATTTTTGGTTGAATCAAAACAATTAATACAAATGGCAATATCCAGGGATTAAAGATGTTAGAAATAAAAAAATTAACTGTATTTTATGGCGACAAAGAATTACTGACCGACATCAACATGACGGTGTCTGGTGGCGAACGCCATTTAATATCGGGACACAACGGTTCAGGCAAATCAACATTGGCCCAGACAATCGCCGGCAACCCAGACTATAAAATCACATCCGGCAAAATCGTATTCGACGGTCGCGACATAACAAACGAAAATGCAACAACACGCGCACTGCTGGGCATATTTCTGGGCGCACAGCATGTCCCCGAAATACCAGGATTAACAGTTATCAGTTTTTTAAAACACTCAATTGCGGCCCACGTTCATTTTCAAACCGGCCACGAACTGTCCATGGGCGAATTTTTGCAAAACCTGGAATCTGCACGCGAACAATTAAATATACCGCGCGAATGGCTGAACCGCAGTATTAACGTCGGCTTTTCCGGCGGCGAACGCAAACGACTGATGCTGTTACGTCTGATACTAACAAATCCGCGTCTGGCAATTCTGGACGAACCAGATTCTGGGGCCGACAACGACACACAACAATTAATCGCTGATACTGTAAAAAATATGCCAAACACAACGTTTATCTTTATCAGTCACCAATCATCATTCACGGATAAAATTCAACCAACCAACACTACAACTTTATCATGCGGTAAAATTGTGGTAAAATAGGTACAAAATGGGGGATAACATGAAAAAATCAACAACCAAAAAATTTTCCACATGGACATTATGGTCACCATTAAAATTTGCGGCTACATCTTTTTGCATTTTAATATCAATTGCGTTTATATACAGTTTGATTGCTGGCGCAATTTATACACCCGCGACAATTCCCCAGACACCACTAATGATATTATTGGCACTTGGCTTTATATGTTCAATCGCACTGCAAATAAACTCATTGCCACGCGCTAAAATGGACCAACTGTCTTTTATCAGCATACATAACACACAAACCGTGCTTCTTTCTGGACTATTCATTACATCTTCATATCTTTTGGCACGCTATGCACAACAAATAATGTTTTACCTGTTTATGCTGGAAACACATTTATCCGCAACATTCATCATAACACTGACGGCATCATTACTATTTTACCTGTATTTACTGGGCCTGGCGATTGCGAATATTTACGCTAAATTCCGCCGCATACGCGAATTTAATGTTCCAACCTGGAAAATAATTTGCAGTATGCCATTTGGCTTTGCCGCGTTGTGGACACCTGGCTATATCATAAAATCAACCGCAACCAAAGCAACCACATTCACACCAAAATCAAAATGGATGCAACGTGCAACAAATTGGATTTGTCTACGCCCCGCCAACACAATTGCAACATTTATAGCAATTACAACATTATCCGGCTTCTTCTTTGGCTTTAATGCGGTACTATTAACATTTTCTCTGACATTAATATTTGGAATTTGGGCACTGCAACGTGGCACAAAATCATTTATCCAGGATATGCCACGCAAATACGCCACCGCATCTGTCATATTTAATGTGGCATTACTGGCTATCACAATAATATACTTTGCTATACCACACACTTCTGACCAGGATGTTCAAATAACAATATCAGACACTGAAATAACAACAATACAGCAACAATAAAAAACGCGCTATACGCACGATTTATTGACACACAAAGGGGGAAACACAAATGCATGGAATCATTATTTTTACAGCCATCATATTCTTTCTGTGGATTGCCCGTTCCATATTAATACCAATACTGGTTGCGGGTTTTCTGTGGTATTTAATGAATGCCATATCTGACTATTATCGTCGCGCATTGCCATACAAAACCCCATCGGACAAACATTCAAAAATTTGGTCCGTTATCTTTGATTGGGTATCATACATTGGAACACTTGCAACGGTATGCATTATCATATATTTGTTTGCGACCCAAATCCGCCCAATGTTTTCAGAACTGTTCAACGCCCTGCCCGCAATCCAGGACAGACTAACCCAATTGGGGACATACCTATCCGACTCCGTCGGTTTGCACTTTGACACGAACATGATACCAAATATTACAAAAATAGCCGCTAACATCGGTGCATCTGTGGCCGGCATTGCCACATCATTTGGCATGGTATTGGTATATCTGATTTTCATGTTTGTCGAACAAAGCACATTTAACAAGAAATTTACTGCAATGTTTCCAGCCAAACGCCAATCAAAAAAGTTCAGATATATTCTGGACAGTATCGACACCAACATGAAAAAGTACCTGTTTGTTAAAACCGCAATTTCTGCGATTACCGGCGTTGCCTCATTCATATGGTTACAAATAATCGGCGTTGAATTTGCCGGCGTCTGGGCATTTATCGTATTTATCACCAGTTATATTCCAACCATTGGCGCAATTGTGGCATGTTCCCTGCCAATATTATATTCATTGGTATCTGCGCCAACCTTACAGCAACCAATTCTGACCGCCGTCGGTTTAATTTCATTGCAAATTTTATTTGGAAACATAATCGAGCCAAAATTAACCGGCAAAACATTAAACCTGTCAACATTGGCAATTCTGATAAACCTGGTTGTTTGGGGTATGATATGGGGCATCGCCGGCATGTTTTTCAGCGTTCCATTATTGGTCGGAATCTACATCATTTGCGCCCAGTTTGATTCCACCCGTTGGATTGCAATATTGCTGTCTGCCGACGGTCAAATCCCCGACAAAGACGAAGAATAAAACGCGCCATACGCATAAAAATCGGGCTTTTTTAAGCCCGATTTATCATTGCAATTGCATTTTCCAAAATTACCCGCGCAGATTCTGAATCCAGTTTTTCTTTTAAATCGCGCACCTTTATACGTCCCATACTTTCCTGGGCGGCCGATGATGTTAAATTTTCTTCTATCATACAAATTGGCAGATCCGTTTTTGTTGCCAATTTCGCAACAAAATCCCGCACCATTTTTGTTGTATCAGATTCTGTTCCGTCCCCACGCACAGGCAATCCAACAACAATTCCAGACACATGTTCTTGCCCCGCCAAATCCGCAATCAAGCACGCATGATTATTCGCCCCACGTGGCATTACAATCACATCGCGCACAAACACAAAATCACGCATTGGACTGGACACTGCCACCCCAATTCGACGCAATCCCCAGTCGACCCCTAAAATGCGCCCAGCGCGCGGAAAAGCCTTGAAATCTGGCAAAATCATTGTATAATCCCTTTACTTTACAAATATAGGATTGAAAATGGCATTTAGCAAGCAGCAATTACAAAAATTTGCAAACCTGATAAGAATTGAAATTTCGGATGAAAAGCTGGCCGAAATGAACATTGACTCGGTCATTGAATGGCTGGACAAACTGCAAAAAATTGATACAACTGGTGTTGAACCATTACTAAACCCATCGGAACACGATCTGCCCCTGCGCGACGACGTGGTCACCGACGGCAACATTCGTGACTTGGTTTTGGCAAACACGCCTGACAATGCCGGCACATCACGTGGCTATTTCGCAGTACCAAAAGTTATGGATGGAGAATAACAAATGATTAACCTTACACTTACCGAAGCATTACAAAAATTAGACGCCGGCGAAATTTCCGCTGTGGAATTAACACGGCGCTATTTGGAACGAATTGAAAAATATGGTGCGGACCTAAATTGCTATATCACAACCACACCAGAACGCGCCATGGCGGACGCAGCGGCATCTGACGCGCGGCGCAGCGCGGGCAACGCCCTGCCCCTGGACGGTGTTCCAATCGCGATGAAGGATTTATTTGCCACCCGCGGCATTCGCACAACCGCCGCATCACGCATGTTGGAAAACTTTGTACCCGAATATGAATCAACCGTTTCCCAGAAATTAATTGATGCCGGCACCGTTTTATTGGGCAAAGCCAACCTGGATGAATTCGCCATGGGCACATTCAGCAAAACGTCTTACTTTGGCGCGCCAATCAATCCATGGCAAATTGAACGCCAATTAACTGCCGGTGGTTCATCGGGCGGTTCAACATCCGCCGTGGCATCTGGCTTGGCGATTGCCGCAACCGGCACCGACACAGGTGGTTCAATTCGATTCCCTGCGGCCATCACTGGTATGGTGGGAATGAAGCCAACATACGGCCTGTGTTCACGTTGGGGTTGCGTTGCGTTTGCGTCCAGTCTGGACACACCGGGCCCAATTACACGCACTGTTGATGACGCGGCATTAATGCTGTCTGCCATGGCGGGCCATGATGCCAAAGATTCAACGAGCAGCACAAACGGCTTTACATGTAACGCGCCACTAGAACCAATCCTGGGCGACGGCAAAAAATTACGCGTTGGTATAATCAAAGAATTTTCAGACGTCAAAGTTTCAGACGACATGAAAACGTTATTTGAAAAACGCATTTCCGATTTAAAATCCATGGGCGCAGAAATTGTCGAAGTGTCTATTCCAAACATCCTGGATGCATTGGCGGCATATTATATTATTGCCCCGGCCGAGGCCTCATCAAACCTAGCGCGCTATGACGGCATGCGTTATGGTCTGCGCATTGACGGCTCGGATTTAATCGACACATACAAAAAAACACGTGCCGCCGGCTTTGGTGACGAAGTACAACGCCGCATGATTATCGGCACAGCCGTTTTAAGCAGTGAATCATACGACGTATACTTCATGCAGGCCGCCCGCGTCCGTCGCATGATTGCAGACAGCTTTGCATCCGCATTTAAACAGTGCGATTTAATTGTATGCCCATCCAGCGCCGGCACCGCCATGCCATTGGCATCCGACCTGTCGCCACTGGAATATTATGCATTGGATTTATTCACGGTTGCGATGAACCTGGCGGGCGTACCTGCATGCAGCGTACCATGCGGATTGGCTGCAAACGGCCTGCCACTGGGGATGCAGGTTGTTGGCCCACGTTTTGAAGATATGCGCGTCCTGCAATTGGCCAAGCATATTGAAATCGCCGCTGGCATTGACAACCGCCCAACAGCAATTATGGGGAAATAAAAATGAACATCCGCACCATCTTCTTGGGCAATAAAAAAACGACCACAACGGTCGCTAGAAAGGAGATGGTGGCGAGCCGACGGGAATCGAACCGCCGACCACAGGAGTTTTAAGGTGAATTGTTCTAATACCATCTTCTTGGGCAATAAAAAAACGACCATTTCGGTCGCAATAAGAAAGGAGATGGTGGCTAGGGACGGAATCGAACCGCCGACACAGGGATTTTCAGTCCCTTGCTCTACCAACTGAGCTACCTAGCCAACGCGAGGACAATAATAAGATACGAAAAATAAAAAAGCAAGGGAAAAAGATAAAATGTTCACAATAAAAGGCAAAACATGTGATTGGGAATTGGTAATTGGTCTGGAAACCCATATCGAAGTACTGTCCGAATCGAAATTATTCAGTGGCGCATCTGCGGACTATAACCCAACCGTCGCCCCAAATACCCAGGTATCAATGGTCGATGTTGCGATGCCCGGCATGTTGCCAGTATTAAACAGATACTGCGTTGACCAGGCAATAAAAATGGGACTGGGGCTGAATGCAGAAATATCCCACCACAGTCGCTTTGCCCGCAAACAATACTTTTACCCTGACCTGCCCCAGGGCTATCAGATATCACAACCCGCAGACGAAGCCCCTGTTGTCGGCCGTGGCTGGATTGAAATTATGGGCGACGATGGCAACCCTAAAAAGATTTTAATTGAACGCGCCCACCTGGAACAGGACGCCGGCAAACTAAAACACGATGTACATCCAACAAAATCTTTTGCAGACTATAACCGTACCGGGGTCGCCCTGTTGGAAATCGTTACATATTTGAACACCAAAGATACGGAAAATAATTCTTATATTTCATCCCCAGACGAAGCCGAACGCTATCTGCGTGAAATCCGCGAAATCGCACGTGCCCTGGGCGTATCACGCGCAAACATGGAAGAAGGTTCTATGCGTGCTGATGTAAATGTATCTGTGCGACCGGTCGGTTCAAAAGAATTTCGCACCCGCACAGAAACAAAAAACATGGTATCATTTAAATTTATCAAATCTGCCATTGAGTACGAGGCACGCCGTCAAATCGAAATCTACGAAAACGGTGGCACTGTTTCCCAGGACACAATGCGCTATCACCAAGATGACGGCACAACATCCGTTATGCGCAGCAAAGAAGACGCCCTGGACTATCGCTATTTCCCAGATCCAGACCTGCTGCCAATCATTATCACAGACGAACAAATCGAACAAATTCGCAGCACTATGCCCGAATTACCATCTGCAACCCGTGCGCGCTATACGCATGAATTCGGGCTGTCTGAATATGACGCGGCACGCCTGACGGAAACAACCGATATATCACACTGGTTTGATTCTGCCGTCAATGGCAAGAAAGAAAACGCTAAATCAATTGCCAATTGGATGATTTCTGAACTGTTCGCCCACCCTGAAAATTGGGATGCGAAAAATGAAAAATCCGGCATTGTGGATGAAATGCGCATTATCACACCATCTGATTTGTCAGAATTGGTTGATATGATTGGCGACAACACAATTAACGGCAAACAGGCCAAAGAAATCTTTATCAAAATGTTGGACGGGGAATCTGGCACACCACGCGAAATTGCCGACAAATTCGGCATGAAACAGATGACTGACACCACCGCAATCGAAGGAATTGTTGACGAAGTCATCGCTGCAAATCCATCCCAGGTTGAACAATATAAATCTGGCAAGGTTGGATTACTCGGCTTCTTTGTTGGAAACGTTATGAAGAAAACAGGTGGCACCGCCAACCCAGCCGTTGTAAATGAAATTTTAAGAAACAAACTAGCATAAAAGGATAAAATCATGGTAAAAGTAATTGGCATTGTTGAAAATGATTCAATCACAGGCGTTAAATACGGCACAATCGAGGTTGACGAACACATATCTGAAATTGAACGTGCAAAATCTGCCTATGATTCCGCCGTTGCCAAGGTAAAAACATCCCAGGCGAAAAAAATTCGCAGCGAAAAAACCAAGAACAAATAAAATGTACACATCAATAAAGCGCACTTTACGCGAATTAGCGCATACCACAGCGATGTCTAAAATTCAAAACCACGAATGGTCTGAACGCATGCGCGCATGTCGTCGTGCCTTTGACACGGCAACCGCACGTCAAATAAAACGTATGCGCAACGAACATACCAAGCACAAATAAAGTACAAACATGAAAAAATTCTTTATCCAAACCTTTGGCTGTCAGATGAATGTTTATGATGGATGGCGAATCGCTGCGATGTTGGAACACCGCGGCATGGTGCGTACAGACGATGTTTCCGACGCAGACATTATCATATTAAACACCTGCGCTGTTCGTGCCAAGGCGACCGATAAAGTATTTTCTGCCCTGGGGCGCATACGCCGCGCAAAAAAGCCATCGGCACTGTTCGGTATTGTTGGTTGCGTCGCCCGCGAATCGGGCACAGATGCATTTCGTCGCATTCCTGATTTGAATTTTGTGTTGGGCCCGCAATCGTATCACAAATTGCCCGACATCCTGGAAAACCCAGATGCACGTTTACTAAACATTGACCTGGGGGGCTTGGAAAAGTTTGACGCCCTGCCCCAGATGGTAAAATCCCCACGCGTCGCATATATTCCAATCCAAGAAGGCTGTAATCACGTCTGTACATATTGTATTGTTCCATACACACGTGGCCGCGAAATTTCGCGTTCATTCGAATCGGTAATGGCGGAAACTATACATGCGGCAAAAACCGGTGCGATTGAAATCTGCTTTCTGGGGCAAAATGTCAACGGATACAAATACACCGATGAAAACGGCAAACTTTATCGCCTGTCCGATTTAATTCGCGAAACCGCAAAAATCCCAGAAATCATGCGTATACGCTTTACATCCAGTTATCCAACTGAAATGACAGACGACCTGATTTCTATGTTCGCGACCGAACCAAAACTACTGCCTTTTTTGAACATGCCAATCCAAAGTGGCGCACCCAATGTACTGGCGCGCATGAACCGCCCATACAGCCTGGAATTATACACTGACATAATTCGCAAACTAAAAATTGCACGTCCAGACATTCAAATTTCATCTGACTTTATTGTTGGATTCCCAGGCGAAACAGACGATGATTTTGAACAGACAATGCGTATTGCGGAACAAATCAAATATATCAACTCATACTCGTTCAAATATTCACCGCGTCCACATACCGCGGCGGCATTAATGCCCGATCAAATCCCCGAAAACGTCAAGGCCGCACGCCTGGCCAAACTGGATGCATATTTAAACGAAGTCCAACGCGAATTTAACATTGGCTGTGTTGATAGAACCTTATCCTGCCTGCTCGAAGGGGTCGACAAAACTGGCCGTCACCTGGTATATCGAACACCGTTCATGCAACAATGTATCGTTGAATATCGCGACAATGCACCTGAATTGGCCAACATAAAAATTACCGCCGCAAACAAGGCATCACTTCGTGGTAAATTTGCAGACTAATCAGAAACGCAATCTGCCCACAATTGATATTTTGTATGACAACGTATCAAACATGCGCACGATGCTAAATTCTGTGTTACCACCAATCATATCATACGCCGACCAAACCCCAATTCGCGCCACACCGCGCATCATATACTGCGACGCAACATCGAACATAGCATCATAATTGTATTTTATTCCCATCATTTCATATTGATACCCAACCATTACCCCACCACGCGCGTGCATTGTCCCATCTGTAACAGATTCCATTCTATAATTCGACATATCAATCCCGACAAAGGGCGCAATATAAAACGAATCGATTGGTACATACCTGTATCCAAAATCCGCCACCACATTCATTGACACAGCAGACGGATTATTTATAACACGATTTTCATAAAACACATCACCCATATCAAAATCAAATCTTGTAACATCCACCAACCCGCGCACCCATAAATTATTTTTCATCAAATATTTTGCATTTAAATTTAACCCATAATACACACCTGCAAAATTATCTAATTCTGTTTCATACTCAATATTTCCAACACGCATATTTATCGCAACATCCACATCACCAATCCTGTCCACCCCACCCAGGTTTACACCATACGAATAAAAATTATCAGACCACACCAGATTTCCATCCACATAAATACCTGCATCTGTTTTAAACAAAAATTTATCAAACGAATTAATGATTTCAATAATGTTCCCCAGAACACTTGGGTTAAATCGCACCGAACGTTTCATCGCATCACGCAACGCATCCATATGCGTTGCACTATCCATGTATTTCAACAAACCATCATCCGGATTCTTTGCCCGCAGATTATTCAAAAACAGCCCTGCTTTACTGTTTAAAACCTTTACATAGTCTGTTTCACGCACACGTTTTACAAACAACCGTCCATCATCAACATATCCCACATCCGCGAACAAAGGATTATTCACATCACTTTGAAAATAAATCTGACCATTTGCCGACACATTATTAACAATCGGCACATCATACATATCTGACAAATCATCCACGACAAAAACAATATCGCCCAACAGATCTAATGCGTCCAAATTTCTAAAATCAAAATTATTAATATCAACAATCGAATTCTGTATAACTAATTTATTCAGCACACCTGCATTTACCCCGGCATTTAAATAAATGTTATCCGCACCATCAATCATCAAAGTATATTTCACATTACTTACAATTGGATTAAAATCATTCACACCCGACACAACCTGAACAATATCTGCATCCATACCCAGATTAAAATTTGCTGTAAAATCCCCGTGATTCAGAATTCTAAATTCACACCGTTCGCAAACTACAAAATCAGTATTAACCGAACCATTATTTATCAAATCAATTGTTCTGTTAACATTAACAACATCTGGTTCAAATCTGATATTTTCACCAATGACGGTATCTGCGTTCAAATTGATAAAATCAGCCGTCACATCCCCCATGAACGAATCGGCACATGCCACACCATGGGACATAACAAGGAAAGCAAAAGCCAAAGCATAAAATTTCATTTTCTAACCTGTTCCCCCAGCATAGCAAACAAGAATATATTCCCAAAGCAAAATATAAAAACACCCCGTTTTCACGGGGTGCAATGCCAGTTTCAAAAACAGCGATTATTTTTCCAATTTGCCCCATCCGGCCTTGTATCCACCATCACGTTCCAGATAGATATTAGCACCATCCAATTGTGCGGCACTTAATCCTTGAATCATATATGTCTGATTCAGATGACGACTTAATCCCGCCTGCAACATTGGCAACTGAACATTCATCAACTTAGAATTATTACAGCATTTCGCGTCGTTATAGCATGAATTGCACTGGTACAGTTTAACATTGTACTGAACACCTGGGCGCAAATCTTTCAAATCAACCATCATTTTCAGACCATTATCAGTATCCTTGAACTTGATATGTCCCATTTTCGATTCGCCACCATTACTGCTGTGTGTGTACATTTTTGCATAAACGTGATTTACATCTGCATTTTCATACGTTTGATAAACGACGATTTCATCTGTTTCTGCTACAACGGCGACTGGCTGAACGCGCTGCACAGGTTTATGATGGCGCATCTTTTTATTTGGACATTCCATCATACACCCACTTAATAAAACTGCTGCACCCAACACAGATGCAAACACCCCCATTTTTTTCATAATGTTTTTCATAGTATTTTCTCCTTTTGTTCCGTGTATTTACACATTACCAGTCTACTATAAAAAAACACCATTTACCCCAGGTTTGATTCCCTAGGAATCCCCAGATTTCATGCGTACAGCGCGTTTTGAAACCAATCCTATATCAATCATAAAATTTATCTGATATTGTCTTTTTACCAAAGGGGGGAAAACATGTACACACTTATGCAATATTTAATCGCATTCAAATACGCATGCAAAATCAATCACTGGTCAACAGACAGTTATGCCAAGCACCTGTTATTCGATCGTTTAACCGGCGACATTGACACCTGGGTCGATTCGATTGCAGAAAATTATTTTATGGCTGACGACAACAAAAAAGTATTCAAGCCCGACATCCTAAATTCCAAATTCATCAATCGTGACCTGGTAAAAATGTGTATGATTATAATATCACACCTGGAAGAATTACAGACCGACGGCGAAACGAACGAAGGGCTAAATTCATTACTCAGCGCAATCGAAGAAGGTTTCTTAAATAAACTGGCCCTGGCCAAACTTACATAAAAAAAATCCCCATTTCGGGGATTTTTTTATTACTTTGCAACATTAACCGACGCCTTGAACAATCTGTATTTAGCCAAAGTCCAACATCCAAATTTGTACGCAACAAAAACCTGTAAAATTAAGGCCACAATATAATTACGCGGCAACGCCATTAAATACTGTGACGCACCCGGCGCATTCCCCGTCTCAATAACAGGTGCAAGCCCCGTTAAAATCATTGCCATCAGTCCCACACGAAACAACGGCATATATTTTTGAATATTAAATTTACTTACCAATCGCATCACCAATGGACCAACCAAAAAGAAATCCAGCGTAAATGCCGTTATATAAATGGGCCCCAGCGCACCAAAAAAATTTGCCCACGACAAATGCCCATAAATCCATAAATTCATTGTCATCATCCCCAACACCATCGTTGTACAGTTTGGAATTGCAGAAATTATTGCTTCTTTGAAATTCTGTGGATAAATATTTGCCATCTTGTTTTCCCCATAAAAAAACAGTGCCTGCAACTGGACTTATGTGTTGCATACACTGCGCGTTGTTAATTTATTTTCCTAAAAATGCTGGGGCATTATAAGTTTTTTTATTTTTTGGGTCAAACAAAAAATCCCCCACATGGGGGATTTTTTTTAGAACATAAATCTGATACCGATATCGCCACCAAAGTTATGCAACCCTGACTGGATATCAACATATGTATAACGTGCCGCGACATCAACCGCAAAACGTTCCATATCGAATGTTACGCCCATTGTACCCATACCTGAAAAGCGTGTTTTGCTTTCACTTTGACGTGGGACCAGTTCGCCATCACGTTTAACATCTGTAAACGCCATACCAACGCCCAATCCAACGAACGGACGAACGATTTTATACGAACCAAATTCCCAATAGTTATTCCACAACAGTGTCTGCATTTTGGTTTCTACATCAATACCACCAATGCCTGCGCCAAAATTCTCGCTATCAGACATTCTGCCAAAGTATGTCCATTCGATTTCCGAACGCACGGTATCACAAACTTCTAAACCTAATGCGGCACGACCCTGGAAAATATAATCAGTCATAGATTCCTTGTTGCCATCATATTTATAGTTCAAGTTTGTATAGCTCATACCACCACGCAAACCGATATAAGGGTCCATCCCCCACATCTGCCAGCTGCTACCCTGGTTCGGATTATTCATCGCGAACGCCGGACACGCAATCAGCACAGCCAGTGTTGAAATTGCTAACTTTTTCATTTTCTCTCCTTTTTGTGTTTTTTGTGATTCAAAGTTTCATGTCAACACCCATATTCTATCAAGGCAATATAAATATTTACATAGGTATGAATCCCTGGGCTACAATATCCATAAATCAAACAAAAAAACGGCCGCAAAATGGCCGTTTATTTCTGGTGGACGCGCAGGGACTCGAACCCTGGACCCACTGATTAAGAGTCAGTTGCTCTACCAACTGAGCTACGCATCCAGAACCGTAACGGGGCTAATTATAGACTTAAAATCCACCAAATGCAAGTTTTTGTTTACATTTCAACACATTGCGCCGTCATACATCTTGGACGTAATTCAACATCCTTGATTTCTTCCACCGTCTGCGTCCCTGCCAACCACATAACACGTTGCAAATCAGTCTTTAAATATTCAAACACAGATTCCACCCCGCGCCATCCACCCAACGCCAACCCATATATCACCGGCCGACCAATTGCAACCACATCTGCGCCACTGGCAATGGCCTTGAATACATGCTGGCCACGGCGAATACCGCTGTCGAAAATAATTGGAACACGCTTATTAACCCGCGTTGCAATTTCTGGCAACACATCAAATGCCGCCGGCGCACCATCCAATTGGCGTCCACCATGATTTGACACCCAAATCGCATCCGCACCGGCGGCAATCGCGACCTCGGCATCATCAGGATGCTGAATACCTTTGACAATAACGGGCAAATCCGTCCATGACTTTACCCGCATAATATCAAATGGGATTAAATCATTTTTGGCCGCTGCGAATATTGCACCTATACCCTGCCCGCCCGATCGTGGCACATTTGGCAAATCCAATGGGAACTTAAAATTATTACGTGCATCACGCACACGATTACCACCAATCGGCGCATCAACCGTCAATATTATCGCGCGATACCCCTGATTTTCCGCAGATTTAACCAGTGCCCGATTTGCTGCATCATCCTTGCTCAGATACAGTTGAAACCATTGTGGTGCACCGTTACCAGCAGCTGCCACCTCGGCCAATGTTGAACTTGCATATGTGCTGACTGACATAATTGTCCCCGCGGCCGCCACGCCACGCGCACTGCCCGCTTCGGCCGACACATGTGCAAGGCCATGCGCCGCCGCCGGCGCGGCAATTATCGGCATTGAAATATCAATTCCCAAGATTTGCGTACGTGTATCTGGATTATCAACCCCACTCATCACACGCGGATAGATATCAACCATATCAAACGCCGATTCGTTTCGGCGCATTGTATTTTCCGTCTGGGCCCCGCCACGAATATAGTCAAAACCACCCACCGGTATAATTTGTGCCACCTGACTTTCCAAATCATCAATATCATATATTGTAATTTTTTCATCACGCATGGATGCCTGATAATCATCATGTGCCACCGCATCCGCGCGATGCATTCGCACCACAACCCATATAATTAACAAAAAAACCAAAACAACCGATAAAATAAAAATCATTTTTTTCATCTCTTTTCCCCTTCTGTTTGTATACAGAATACCAAAAGTGATAAAAAAATCTGATTTGACAATATTCACAAAAAAAGCCACACACATGTGGCAAAATTTACTTTTTCAAGTATTGCGTTGGGTTATATGCTTTGGTCCCCTTGCGAATTTCAAAGTGCAATTGTGGACTGTCCACCTTGCCTGTTTTGCCAACCGTTCCAATTTGCTGTCCAACTGACACACGTGCGCCACGTCGCACAACCATCGAATCCATATGGGCATAGACCGTCATCCAACCATCTTCATGTTGAATAATTATCAGATTTCCCATACCTTTAACCTCGTTCCCGGCATAGGCAACAACACCATTTTCCGCTGCCTTGACGGCCGCACCACGCGTGGCACCAATATTTATGCCATCATTAAACAGCCCACTGGATTTCGCACCATAGTTCGACAAAATTTTTCCCCGCACCGGCCATGAAAATTTAGACGATGAACGCGCATTAATTTTTGGCAATTTTTTTGTCGGATCAGACGATATCTTTTTCACAGGCGTTGCAACAACCTTTTTTTCTGCCCCCGCCTTCTCTGCTATTGCCTTGGCAACACGCTTTTGCTGGGACTGCGTCTGTACAGTGGTATTTGGGGATTTCATGGCAACCTTGACATCATCTGTTCGCACCTGCTCTACCGACACGCGCGCCAGGTTTGGCACCCGAATTTTCTGTCCCACAGTCAAATTAAACGGTGGCGTCAAATTATTCATAACCGCCAAATCATTCACCGGCACAGAATACTTGCGCGATAATGAATACAGTGTATCACCACGCGCCACAACCACATCGGTTAATTCCACACGTGTTGTCTTTTGCGCACCAACGCGCGGCTTGGCAATCTTTAATACATCATCTGTGTTTATATTGGCACGTTGCGCCCCCGTATCACCATACATCGGCACCAAAATATATTCATCTGCACTTGCGACATCAACAGAATCATTCGTTCCAGATTTGTCGTCCACTATTTCTGCACCCACATCAACATCTGCGACCTGGGGCGGAATGATATAATCATCCACCGACGCATACATTACATAATCATCCCCAGAATATGTTCCATACAACTGGGGCGATGCATAGACACCATAATCTGTTGCCGCCGAATTATAAATTTCTGGATATTGATTTGGATCTGCTAACAATGCGGGATAACGCGCCGAAATAAAGTCCCCAACAGAATCTGGGAACGACAAAACCCTGGGCTGTAAATCACATGCCGTTTGTGTAATCAGAACACCTGCAAAAATCCATATGAATTTTTTCACGATACAATTATATCATAAAATCAATCACGACGCATAAACAAAATACTAATTTCAAACAATGCCCACATTGGCAACGCCAATAAAACCTGGCTGACTACATCTGGTGGTGTCAAAACGGCCGCCCCAATCACAATAAACACAATTGCATAGCGCCGCATTTTTATTACGCGTCCCCGCTCTAATACACCGACACGATTTAACAACACCAATACCAACGGCAATTGAAACGCCACCCCAAACACCTTTAACAATCCAATTGCAAATGTCAAATAACCACGTGCCGCCGGCAACAAAACAGCCGGCACAGGCGCAGTCTGATTTAATTCAACAAAGAATTTAAAAACAATCGGAAACAGAAAATAAAATGCA
Source organism: Alphaproteobacteria bacterium (assembly GCA_015062495.1). Classification (NCBI taxonomy): domain Bacteria; kingdom Pseudomonadati; phylum Pseudomonadota; class Alphaproteobacteria; species Alphaproteobacteria bacterium. Next base: position 104,285 of record SUUN01000002.1, read on the forward strand.
AATGCCACACCCAACAAAAACAAAACCGGCGACATAATCAACATTGGGAAAATAACATTACGTTCATTCTGCCTTAGCCCTGGCGCAACAAACGCCCACACATGCCATAACACAGCCGGTCCAACAACAATCAGCGCGAACATCGTCGCCAACGAAAACTGAATCATCAACCCATCTGTCAGTCCCGTATAAATCAACGCCCCATCCCCCCACACACTTAACAAAGGCGCAGTCAAAAATTTTTGCATCATTGGCGCAACATACCAACCACACACAAACGAAATCGCGAAAATCAACGCCACCCATAAAATTCGCCGACGCATCTCAGAAAAATGCTGCATCAATGTCATTTTCTTCATTTTTTCTGCGCCTTTTTACGAACGTTTTTTTTGGGCTTTTTTATCGCGGTTGATATAGTATCCAGAACATCATTCGTTGTCGATTGAATTAAATCATCAATTGGTTTTTCCAGTTCAATTTGTTGCTTAATATTTTCAGACGCATCCGTAATTTTCCATAAAATTCCACGAACAAAATTCACAGCCCGTGCCAAAAACCGCGCCACATCCGGCCACATACGCGCCGGCACAACAATGACGCCAACCAGTACAATTACAAAAAATTCACCCCAACTAATTCCAAACATAACTTATTTAATCATAGTAATCATCGCCACCGCTGGTACTGATTGTTTTATGACGCTGAATTTGAAAGAAATCCTTGGCAAACTTGTTTTTTTCACGCAAATCGCGAAACGCCACATCTGTTTTTGCACCTGTTGCATCAACAACGGTCCATGAATTTAGTTTAATTGGCGATTTATCAAAAACAACCGTCATATGCCCCAGCCCTTCTTGCCCACGCAGATTCATTTTTAACGCAAATGAATTTTTCCAATTTGCTGTTTCCACAACGTTAATATCTGCATTCACCAGGTCAATATTTTTCCGCACCAAAATACCGGCGGGCGTACTAGTAATCGGCACTGTTGTAATCTGATCCAAAGATTTATCAAAGAAATACAAATCACTGCCATCTGAAATTAATTGCACCGGCATATTATCATAGTCCAACCGCACCCGCCCTGGACGCAGCATTGCAAAATCCCCCGCCTGTTGCTTACCAGATGCGGTTTGAACAAATTCCCCACTTAACCCAGTAATGGAATTCAGATACTTTTCAGCCTGTTTAACCAGCGCATCATCCACCGCTGCATTTGCACAACATGTCATCCCTGCAATAAATAACGCACAAAAAATTCTTTTCATTCCCCTTATTCCCCCTTGAACAGTTCCAACACACGCGCCCGCACATTGGCCATATTATCACGCACAACCGCACCTGCGGCCCTTTCATGACCGCCGCCCCCCAGCGCAATTGCAATTTTATCTATTGGCTTTTTCCGACTGCGAATAGAAATACCAATTTGCTCGGGCTTTTGCTCTTTTAGTAAAACTATATATTCCACACCTTGAATCTGTCCCAGTAAACTTAACGCCATTTCCCCACGTCCGTCCAGGTACTTATAATCCTTTTTTTCAACCACAGCCAACGCCAATCGCCCATGATAGAAAAATTCTGCATTGGCGGCGGTTCGTGCCTCTAACTGTACAGTTTTGCGTGGTTTATTATTCATCAATTCGATTAATTCACGAATATTGACACCACTGTCAACCAAGTCCGCCATAATACGCAGCGCATCACCATTACGGGCGAATTTAAAATTCCCTGTATCTGTCAATATTGCCAACGCTAATAAATCCGCCGTACGCGAATCCAGGCTAAGTCCACCCGCCCGCATTATCCGATAAACGATTACCGCAGTTGCAGCGGCATTTTCGTCATTTATACACAATTGCCCAATATTGTTTTCGTTTTTATGATGATCTATTTCAATTACAAAATCTGCTTTATCAACAATCGGCTGTGGTCCACCAACATGCACCGGATTTCCATAATCCATCACAATGGCTAAATCAAAGTGCTGGTTCATATCGACGCGTTCAAAATACTTAATCCGTGGTCGCAACGGCACATTTGACAAGTTTTCTGGAATATTTCCATCATATACACAAACGGGACTGACACCAAAGTTTTCTTCGATTAAATGCGCCAACGCCAACACACTGCACAGCGAATCACCATCTGGGTTTTTATGCCCCATAATGGCAATCGATTTTGCATTTCTTACGCGTTCAAAAAATTCCTTTATGTTTTGTTCCATACCAACCTATCTTTATATCGCTACATCTTCTACAAAGAACTGTGCATTAACGCGACCGTTGTATTCATTTTCTTTTAACTTGCCCAGCAACATTATTTTAGTATTTACATTAACATCGTCCAGTAAAAAATCACCCACCGGCGTTCCAACCAGATTAAACCCAACAAAGGACACCTGTGTACCTGCACTGGTATTAATTACCCCACGCAAATGTGCACCGCCCCCCATAACCGATGCATATCGTAACACCCCACCACGCAGCACCAACGTTGGTTCTGGATTTCCCTGACCGAACGGTGCCAACGCCGCCATTTTTTTGACCAATCGCATATTTGCCGCACCTGCATCTATTTCTGCATCCACAACCAATTCAGGTGCCGGCATTTCACCATTCAATTGTTCTTTGACCGCATTTTCCAAGAATTCACAAAACGCACTTTCATTTTCCACCGCCAATGAAAATCCCGCTGCTGCTGCATGACCGCCACCTTCGCTAATAACACCGGCGGCCAACGCATCGTGAATAATTTTTCCTAAATCCACCCCCGCAATCGAACGCCCCGAACCATTTATCATTCCGTCTGATTTAGTCGCCACACACGACGGCAGATTATATTTATCCTTCAATCGCCCTGCGATAATCCCCATCACACCACCGTGCCAATTTTCACCACAGACAAATAAACTGCAACGCCCCGCCTTACAGCAATCTTCGGCCATTTCACACGCCCGCAGCATAATTGCATTTTGGATATCAATACGTTCCTGATTCATCACATGCAATTTATTTGCCAAATCATTTGCAATCAGCGGATTATCCGTTAACAACAATTCTAACGCAGGCGCGGCCGAATCCAATCGTCCCGCCGCATTCAATCGCGGACCAATCGCAAAGCCTGCTGCATACACTGACGGCTGTTTTATTCCGGCAATATCCATCAACACCCGCAGTCCCAGGTTTTGACGCAACCCTAACACTTTCAGCCCCGTCGCAACAAATGCACGATTCAACCCCACCAATGGCATAGTATCGCAAATTGTCCCCAACGCGACCAAATCCATGAAATTCATCAGTTCTGAATTATCCAGTCCCAATCCACGGCTTTTTAATTCACGATTTGTTGCAACCAATGTCAAAAACGCAACACCAACCCCGGCCAAATATGTTAATCCCGACGCATCATCCACGCGTTTGGGATTTACCACTGCATCTGCATCGGGCAAGATACTATCCGGCGAATGATGATCCGTCACAACAACCCGCAATCCACAATCCCGTGCATGTGCAACCTCGCCAATACCGCTTATTCCACAATCGACAGTAATCAGTAATTTCACGCCATTTGCGACAATTTCATCGATTGCTTCGTTATTCAGGCCATAACCTTCACCCTCACGCGTGGGCAAATGCCATATAACATCCGCATGTATTGCGCGTAAATACTTTACCAACACAGCCGTTGACGTAATCCCATCAACATCATAATCACCATATATTGCAATTTTATCGCCATTCTGTACGGCATCTGCGATTATACGGGCGGCATTATCCATATCCATCAACACCGATGGATTTGGCATATATTCTTTGATTGATGGATTCAGAAATTTTTTTACATCTGCATCTGCCAGAACCCCACGGCCGGCCAAAATTTTTTTGACCAAATCATCCGAGTTCACATTATCAATACAATCTGCCAACACCCATGCCTTGCCCAGCATGGACTTCTCTACTATTCTACTACTCAACGCACTTCTCTTTTTTTATTATCAAGTGCATTATAATTCAATTTTATTCAAATAGCAACGGCAGTATCCCATCTAAAATTTTTCCTGTTGTCGGCACAGCATTCCATGCTGCCGTCCGCCAACCCCACGATTCTTTAGTTCCCTGGGGTTCATCCAACACAACCAATATCGTATACTGTGGTGCATGGACAGGGAATATCCCTGCAAACGCGGTCACATTACGTTTATGATCAACCTTGCCATTGGTGTATTTAACGGCGGTTGCGGTCTTACCACCGATTTGAATACCCGCAACACGTGCCTGTTTACCACTGGTTTCTTCGGCCACACGCAACATAATCGGTCGCAGTTTTGCAGATATTTCATCACTCAGCACACGTTCCCCACGCACCACACCAACATTGCGTTTTTGCAACGTTGGATAAATATATATCCCCCCATTTGTCACCGCATTCACCGCCAACATCAAATGCATTGGCGTCACTGACACACCATGTCCATATGCACGTGTCGCGCGTTCGACCGGCCCCCACTTATTCGGTAACAACGGCTTTTCTGTACGTCCAAATTCTAAATCCAACGCTTCATCAAAATGTAATCTTTCAAAAAATTCTTTTTGCGCACCATCCGGCAGATCCAGCGCAATTTGCGCACTGCCTACATTACATGAATGAACCATTATTTCTTCAATTGTCAGATGTGGACGTGGTGGCTTAAAACTGCGAATATCAGTAATTTTTGCAGCCGTCCGCCCAAACTTATCCGGTATTATAAACGGCTCTTTGACATAGTATTCTTTGTTTATGCCATTTTCCAACGCCAATGCTGTATTGAATATTTTAAAAATAGACCCCAATTCAAACACACCACGCATTGGTTTAAACAATCGATTTGCAACTGGATCTGCCGATAAATTTTCTGGATCGAAATCCGGCAAAGACACCATAGCGATAATTTCACCAGTCCGCGAATTCATCAGCATCCCCATCGCAGCCTTGGTCTGATATTTTTGCATTGCAAATGATAACTGGTCATAAAACACAGACTGAACACGCGAATCAACCGACAATCGTAACGGATCTTTATTTTCAGTCAGATAATCTTCATAAATACGTTCTGCACCTTCCAGGCCACGTCCTTCGGCACCGACAAAACCGACCACATGTGAAAACAATCTGCGTTTTGGATATTTACGCGTTTGAATTTTTTCAATTTCCAGCCCCTCTAACCGCGCGTTTTGAATAATTTCACGCTGTGCGTCACTGGCATATTTTTTCAGTCTGATAAATCGTCTGTCTGAATTAACCAGCGCAATCGCATCCGCCAACGAATATTCATATGGCAATGCCTGGTGTATCGTCTGGGCAACCGCATCCCGATCTTGTTCCCGAACGGCACGGTTACGCAGTATAATATGTCCCGACGCAACATTTTTGGCCAAGATATCACCATTTCTGTCCACAATGTCCGCACGTTGCACATTCCATTCACCATCTGCCCCGGCCAGACGCGCCCTATCTGTTCCCTGAATCCCCAGTTGTAATGTTCGCCCAATAAAAATCATAAACGCGATTAAAAATACCGTATACATAACCCCCAGACGTTTACGGCCGACAACCTCGCCACGCGCGCCTGAAAAACCATGCTTAAAAATATCCTTGCCGACTTCGAACATTTATAATTCTTCTTTGAACCCAATTTCATTAACTGCAATTGATTTATTAAAACTGACCAATTCCGATTTTGGCGCAATACTTACCACCAAATTACGCAAAATTTCCGGACGCACATACGCGGCAAAGTTAGCCTCGGCCACGGCGATTTGTTGTTGGGTTGCAACGATTTCCCGTCTGACGCGGTTTAACTGCCGATTTTGTGTACGGAACGCAACCTGTAATATTACCGTCATCAACAGCACTACACCAACCGACCAGACGCCAATTTGAAACATTTTTTCATCGTTCTGCATAATCCCCCCACACACAAATACGCTTTATCGGCATTTTATCACAAATTCTGAAAAAAACGAATCATAGAATTAACACCATTTAACCGCCCCGCCCCCAGGTTTAAATTCAAAGACGCAAATTCCCCTGCCAAATCCATTTTTTTTATTTCATCCGCCGTGCATCCATCAACCATCGCAATCAGTATCGCAACAATTCCACGCACAATTGCCGAATCGGCCACACCATAAAAGCGATTATCCAACCGACAAATTTGAACAAACGACGCACAGCCTAAAATCTCAGTACAAATTGCCCCATCTGGCACTGGGGACAAATTTTTTCCAAAATCCATGACCATTTCCAAACGAATCGCCGGATCATCGACCATCATCAACATACTTTTCATATCTGAATATGTCATGACCTACCACCCCTCGTTTGTTAAATCCAGTTCCACACGCGCCGCATCCGACATACGTGACAAATCCCATGGTGGGTCCCACACCAAATCCACACGCACCGGCACATCACCCGCAACCAATTGGGCGGCGGCGCGCACCTGCTCTAACAATTCTTCCATCATCGGACACGTCGGACTGGTAAATGTCATTTTTATAACAACCAAATCCGGTTTAATATCAATATCATAAATCAGCCCCATATCCCAAATATTGACTGGGATTTCTGGGTCATAGATTGTTTTTAACGTGGCAATAATATCTTCTTTTGTAAATGTCATTTTATAATATCTTTTATTACCTGAACCGCATACTTTACATCATCAATTGTATTATATGCCCCGACTGACAAACGAACCGACCCCGGAACACCCAAACGATTATGTATCCATGTCGCACACATATTTCCAGCACGCACACAAATATTACGCGCACCCATCATTACCCCCACATCCAATACATGCATTCCATCAACAACAAATGTCAGCATCGACGCATCACGGGCCGATAAAATTTTAATCCGTGGATTGGCACACAATTCATCATACATATATTTTATTAAATCCAAATTCGGGCGATTCTTTTCGATTTCATCAATCGCCACGCCCAGGCCCGAAATCTGGGTCAATGGCAAAGTTCCTGCTTCGAACTTTTCAGGCCCAGCCACCAAAACAACATCATTCCCAATGATTCTGTTGACCATTCCACCACCAAAGTTTACCGGATTAAATCGGTCTGGATTTTTAATATACATAACCCCCAGTCCCGTATCCGCACCAATTTTATGCGCAGACCACACAACAAAATCCGCCCCCCAATCCATAACATCAATCTGCTCATGAACCACATATTGCGCCGCATCCACCACAACGATAACATTTGGATTTTTATCACGCGCTATACGCACGATTTCTGGGACTTTTTGCGCCACGCCTAAAACATTAGACATCGCCGTCAACACAACAACATTTGCATACGGAACATTATTTATATCGATATTAAAATCCGCATCCAATGGCATAACTATTGTTTTTGCCACCGCTTCTTCAAATGGCAAACGCGCACTGTGGTGATCCAGGTCAGACACCGCCACAACCATATCCGATGTTAAATTCAGCATACGCGCAATCATATTCATCGCACCCGTCGTCCCAGATGTAAATACAATTTTATTTTCATGCGCCCCCATAAATTGCGCCACACGCCGCCGCGCATTCAAAACCATATCATCAACATATGCCGCCCGTGCACAAATACCACGCCCGGCATTCGCATAATTATTGCGCAAAAAATCAACCTGAGCCCCAATTACAGACTCTGACTTTTGATATGTTGCAGCCGCATCTAAGTATATGATTTTATTCATTTATGATTTCTCTTGCATTTTGGACGGATTATAATACACTTCTGCCAAATATCAATAACAGAAAGGAGAAAAACATGGCAATCACACACGCGAACGACACAACAATTGATACAATTATTGGTGATGGTATCACATTGGTCGATTTCTGGGCATCCTGGTGCGGTCCATGCCGTATGTTTGGTCCAATTTTCGAATCTGCTTCTGACCAGGCAACCGATGTAAAATTCGTCAAATTTGAAATTGATGAAACGAATCGACGTACCCCGGCCAAATATGGCATCCGCAGCATCCCATCAGTTTTAGCATTTAAAAATGGCGAATTGATTGAAGCACGCACCGGCCTGATGGACGAAGAAACTGTCCTAAACTGGATACAAGAATTAAAGGGTTAATACCATGGCAAAAACAAAAGAATACAAGACACTTGAACTACCCAGCAATTACAAGCCAAAAAAATCAGAACCATATATGTGCCCAACACAATTGGCATACTTTTATCGCATATTAAACGCCCAGCGCGAAGAATTACAAAGTAACAGTGATTCTGTATTAAATGCGATTCGCCTGGCGGACAAGACCGAAGCCGTCGGCGTCGGCGACGAATCAGACAACGCAACATACAACCAAGACATCACAATGGACCTGCGTATGTCTGACCGCAACAATAAATTATTACAAAAGGTTAACGCCGCCCTGGATCGTATTGCAAACGGCACATATGGATACAGTGTTGTATCTGGTGAAGAAATCGGGATTGGGCGCATGATGGCGCGTCCACTGGCCACCATGACGGTCGAAGAACAAGAAGAATACGAATCCCGCAAAGGCTAAACAAAAATCCGGCATCCGCCGGATTTTCTATTCAGTGTAATAACAATCACCTGCATATGTTCCCGAACCCGTTGTGTCACTAAAACTATTACCGGACGGTATGTAACAACTTGTAATACCACCCGTATTTTGATCCACCGTTGTTCCATATACACCACCCGACGACGGGCATCGCACACACGATGTACCACTTAAATAATACCCCGTATAACACGAATACGTCGTAGACGAAACCGCACATGTATCTGCATACACCGACGACATGCACAACCCCACCCAAAGGGCAAATAATATCTTCTTCATATCTTTACCCCCTTTACATCAAAGAAATTGCCGAACACGCCGTATTAGTGGCATTAATCAAACAACATCCTGTCCAACCTATTGACGACGAACTGTAATTAACACATTGCCACGCTTCTTCTGTTGATGTTGTAGCCTCACACGAAGAATATTGCACCTTCGTATAGCGATGTGCAGATTCCGAATATGTTGTTTCCGCCATCCGCAGACACCGCCCACTTGCATCATTATACGTCCACCCTGTCGGACACTCCCCTTTGGTAAAGGTTTTACCATTTGTACAACAATGTGTATTCGCACACGTTGCAATACATTCCGACTTTGTTTGATTCAAAAAAATTAACGATCCTGTCACACCAAAACAGTCATCAACAAACATTGGCAGCATACCAACACACAAAACAAAAATTTTTTTCATTTCAATCCTCCTGATGTTTTATAAAAAACAAAAACCACTGAAAAATCTTTCAAGTGGTTGGAGGTTCGAAACAATTATAGAGAATTGTGGGCTTATTTATATATATCACCACCCTCCAACCCAGACGGATTGGCGGTTCAGACATATCTATAAAAAACAACACCACCCAGATAACTTTTTACCCAGTGGTGTCGAAATCTATATCTATGCCTGTATTTCTATGTTGCACATTGCAACATCTCTATAACGGGTTTCGACACCCCGCCCACGGGAATTCCCCATCGGCACTTTGAGTATAAACGAAACCACAAATCAACGCAATTATAAATTTTGCTTCTATTTACTGGATTGTCCCACTACACTTGCGATGGCAACAAAAAGAGGCTTAAAATTTCTAGAACCTTAAAAACTCTTGTCATTGCGAGCAAACGCCAGTTTGCGTGGCAATCCAGTCTTATGCATTCCGACCTACCTGACCCAAAACATATCTTGTAAACTTAAATCTATCCAATCTGGATTTATACTTTCAATCAAACTTAATTTATATTTTCTTGACTGCGACTTGATATGCTTTTCACGTTCAATAGCATCATTTACATATTGAAACTCTTCCCAATATCCCAACTTATCACAACCATATCGTGCCGAAAAAGAATCTGGATTTATCTTATTTTTGTGTTCCCAAACACGTCTTGTAACATCATCCGTCATACCAGTGTACAACGTACCATTTCTGCGATTAAACATAATATAAACATAGAATTTATATTCTTTCATTTTGCTTCTATTTACTGGATTGCCGCGGTCGTTAACACTCCCTCGCAATGACAAAGACACTTAATATTCTAGAACCCTAAAAACTCTTGTCATTGCGAGCAAACGCCAGTTTGTGTGGCAATCCAGTCTTATATTCAAAATTACAAATCCAAAATACAACCGAACAGTACAGCGAAAAAGAAACACACCGTCCCACCAATTACGAACAAGTGCCAAACCGCATGTGAAAACTTCATCCGTCGCCACAGATAAAATATCACCCCGATTGTGTACGCCAATCCCCCCGCCAAAATAAACCACAAACCGCGTTCCGGGATATTGCGAATCATTGCCGGCAAAATGAACAGCAACGTCCACCCCATCGCGACATACAACCCAACCATCCATTTTGGCTGTTGCCGTGGATTACGAATTTTCATATACGATCCGAACAACACAATCGCCCACAGGATTCCAAACACCGTCCATCCAATCAACCCACGCAAATTCACCAACAAAAACGGCGTATATGTACCCGCAATCAACGCATAGATTGCAACGCTGTCCCACACTTCAAAAAAACACTCGTGCTTTTTACCAATTGTTGCGTGACACATTGTTGAACCAAAATACAACGTTATCATTGTCACACCAAAAATCGCGCACGACACAACCGCCCATGCATCGCCCTTAATCCCTGCGAACACCACCAACAATGTTAATGCCGCAATGGCCAATCCGATGCCAATACCGTGCGTTAAAATATTTACGACTTCTTCGGCGTGGGTTGACGGCTTTTCCCATCGAAACAACCCCGTCGCCCGCAAAACCTTTAACAATTTTGATGCATGTTCATCTTTCTTGACTGCGCGTATCCGCGCCCGTTTTGATTTCGTCATTTTATCGCCTTTTCGATTCGTTTAATTACGCGTTCTGTGCCCATAACCGACATAATTGAATACAGATCCGGTGTATTTGTGCGCCCCGCCAATGCCACACGCAGGTTCATCGCAACATCACCATTTTTTACACCGCATTTTTCGGCAACCGAAACAATTTTTGCCCACCAAGTATCCTTGTCATCCGCCGCGTTATACGTTTCCAAAAACGCACGCAACACATCCGAATTAAATTCATATTCAGTATTGGCCACAAACAATTCATCCCAGAAAAACGCAACATTTTCCAGCGTCTGTGACCACGTGATAAAGTCCTTGCGCACACGCTTTGGATTATCACGTTCAATTCCCAAAACACCTGTTAAATAATCTGCATCTGCGACCTGCATGCGATTCGTATCTGTACCATATTCATTTGCCCAGGCAACCACACGTGCAACCAATTCCGGCACAGGCAACGAACCAATAAATTCCTTGGCCCACCATTCTAATTTTTTCATATCAAACAGCGCACCTGACATCGGAATCTTTTTTGCGCGCATTTCATAATCCCAGAATGATTTCACCTGGCCCTTCATCTTGGCTTCTTCATAACCCGACGCTGCAATGTTTCCCAGATATTCAATCACGGATTCAACGGGCCAGCCCGCACTCAGGAAAAACGCAACATTGGCCTCGGGATCTTTACGTTTAGACAATTTACGTTGCTTGCCCGTTTCTTCATCAATCTTGTCAATGGTCGACGTATGAATATACAACGGTGCACGCCAATCCATCATACGAAACATCTGTACATGCAACGGCAATGACGGCAGCCATTCTTCCCCACGAATAACATGTGTTGTCCGCATAAAGTGATCATCACACAAATGCGCAAAGTGATACGTTGGCAACCCATCATTTGATTTAATTAAAACAATATCCTCGTTATTTTCTGGGAAGCCAATCGAACCACGAACCGCATCCTTGCAAAAAATTCTTTGTTCTGGATTTCCCCCAGAAAACATGCGTACAGACGGAATTTCGCCATTATCCAAATGCGCAATAATTTCTTCTTCGGTCAGATTTCTGTCACGTGCAAATTCACCATAAATTCCCGTTGCGAAACCCGCTGCTTTTTGTTTTTCTCTGATATCCTCCATATCCGCCGCAGTCAAGAAACACGGATATGCCAGCCCCTGCTCTAACAAATATGCAGCGACACTGTGGTAAATTTCCTTGCGCTGCGATTGATAATATGGACCGTATTTTTCATCATTATTATATTTCAATCCGAATCGATTCATAGAATCATTGATAATCTGAACCGCATCTGCGACTTCGCGTTTAGTATCCGTATCTTCGATACGCAACATAAACACCCCACCCGACTGCTGCGCCAATTTACAGTCAATCAACGCACCATACAGCCCGCCAATATGCATATATCCCGTTGGACTGGGGGCAAAACGCGTCACCATTGCGCCATCTGGCAGATTGCGTGGCGGAAACATTGCTTCTAATTCATCCAATGTATATTTTGGCGTCCCGCCCAAGACACGCGCAATTAAATCCTTTGATAAACCTGTTCTCATCTATATATTCCTTGTGTTTTTAATAACTCAATTCTATACTAAAAACATGGAAAAACAAGAAATAAGAACATTTGGTCGCCGTCACGGCAAAAAATTATCCACCCGTCAACAAACACTGATTGACAACCTGTTGCCAACATTAAAACCGACAACGGGCGACATTTTGGAAATTGGATTTGGTGCGGGCGAACATGTACGTGACCTGGCGCGCACAAATCCAGATAAAATTATTATTGGTGCCGAACCATTTATGAACGGGGTGGCGTCCCTGCTGTCCGCAATCACCGACGAAAAAACGAATCAGGTAATGGACGAATACGCCGGCATTCGCATCTGGGCGGATGATGTACGTGATTTTCTGCGCGAAACCGATTCGAAATTCGAACAAATTTGGGTTTTGCACCCCGACCCCTGGCCGAAAGCCCGACATGAAAAACGTCGCCTGCTATCGTCAGATTTTTTAAATCTGCTGTCAAAATATCTGACCGACAATGGCGAAATTATTATCGGCACAGACCACTGGGAATATTTTGATTGGATATTGGAACAAATAAAAAACACACGCCTGACGGCAAACATCCCAGACATGGAAATTATTCAAACGCGTTACCAACATAAAAACAAGGCGGGCACAGTCGCCCCAAAATATCTAATTCTTAAAAACTAACCCAAAAACGCAGTCCATCCATCAACCCGGGCCGCACCTGTTGAACCAACCGCATTGCCTGCTCTATACGCATGAAATTCGGGCCAAATGCGAAATGCAAGTTAAATTTATTTTCCGTCCCCCATGCATTTAACATCCCGTACAACCGTCCAACAAAATCAGATTTATTCCCCGTATCATGCGCAAACGCAAATATCACAGACGACGCATTTATTTTGCGCAGATTTGCAAAAACATTTCCCCAGTCGAACGGCCCGATTTCACTGATATCCAATCCAATTGATAAATCCTTGTTAAAGAACAAATCATCCCGCACAAAATGCGTTTGTTCGACCAAGTCACCCAATCCACCCACATTCAAAAAAATCTGCGCACCATTTGCACCATGACGCAGACACGCATTAATCCGTACTGTAACATCTGAAATCTGTTCTTCTGTGATTTTATCATTTTCCATATAGAACCGGGTCATAATCTTTACAGACGTTTTTTCCAACCACGGCCAAACAGTCTGAATCATATTTGGCGCAACTGAAACCTCTGACAAATTATGCGAATTTGCAAAATGCACAGCATCGGCCAAATCTGTGGCATCCATATCTGCCCCACACCACAGTGCCGCATTTTTACCAACCAAATCAAAAACAGCATTTTTATCAATCATAACACTTTTTACTTTATCACAAATATGATACAATTAAAAATGTTATGAAGGACAGACTGGACAACTTTTTACTTGCAATTCTGTGGTTGTTGGCATCAACCCTGGGCGCATGCTTTTGGTTCAATATCCGATTCGGATTTAATATATTTTCGTCCCAACACTGGCATCACCTTGCCTATATGCAGGCCGCCCAAAACCCCGTCAGTCCAATGTTTTACATATCGACGGTTATAACAGTATTCGTTGTGATATTTGGTCTGTATCTGATTATTCGTCCGCGTTTCAGACGATTTAAAATGCCAATACGTCAAACAACAATACCATCGCCACAACAACCCGCACAACCAATCCCCGCGAACGTCCCAACCCCCAGTGTCACGCCCGCACCCGCGCAGCCGCAAAACGCATCAACTATTCCCGAACAAATGTTGACACGTCCACCACGACTAAACATTGCGGTCACACCACAATTATTCAGTGCCCCCCCACCGCAACAGGTTGCCACACCACAAAACGACTGGTCTGAAATACGCGACATATTTGAATCCGCTGGATATACATTCAAGGGCACGCCCCGTATTGGCACAATAACATCTGCACCCATTGCCATCGGCACAGGCGAAGTTTTATGGCTTGGCGCTATCGGTGTACCGACATCTGCCCTGGGCGCGGCCATTGATACACTTAACCAAATATTTTCAGATACACTGGATGACATAATAATAAACGTAAATGGCTTTGTTATTGATGCGCCCGACGCGGCCGCCCCAACCACCCCGGGCATACTAACATTTGACACACCCGCATCCCTGCGTCAATATATGTCTGAACATACAAACCCACCACTGGCCGAAGACGACATCGAAAACTTTGATGCATTTTCCGCCTATATATCAACCGTAATTGATTACATTGGGAAAATTTGATGGAACTAAATGCCGGCACTGCCGAAAAATTAATATCAGATATGGGCATGTCAGACCTGCCCCTGACCCAGGTTCATCCGACCCCCACCATTGTTGCGCCCGATTGGTTTTCGCGATACAAAAAATTGTGTCACGAATTTATGGCATCATTAACAGATTCTGCCGAAACATTGGCGTTTATGAATTTGACCCAAGACGAATTTATGAACATAATTATGGGGCGCGACCTGCCCCAGAATATATCCATTCGGTTTCGCATACCGTTGGTATGGGGTGGCAAACTGGAAATTGATAATTTATTTATGTGTTGGACTTTTCCGCATTCCTACAACATGGATCGATTTATTATTGCCCAGTCTGGCGCACAAACAATATGGATGCCGAACCCCGCAAAAAAGATTTATCTGCCTGCACACACGGCGGGTGGCGGTGACGGCGGCAACGCAACCGAAGACAGACTGGCCCAGATTGGCGCACAAATTGCGGCCGATCGTGATATGTAAAGCAAGACGGTGATAAAAAATGACAACAGACGAATTTTTATCATATATAAAATCGCGCGGGGCGCACCTGGCGGATGCCGTATCACCAAATCAAATTGCGCTGACAAACACTGCACTGCAACAACGTCGTCGCGCCATGTTGCCACAATATATGACCGAACTATATACCAAAACCGGTGGCATTATCTTGGGCAACGGTTATATATTTGGCCCAAAAGAAATCCCCCAGGGCCTGCGTTTTCCCGTCCCAACAATAACCAAAATTAACGAAGACGTATCCAACATTCCCCAAACCATCGGCAAAACTATATTTGGTCGCAACGATTTATTTTGGTTTGCATTTGATGCATTTGGTGTTTGCTATATGCTGGATAATTTAACACTTGCACCATTACGCAAATATGACGATCCACACCGCGCACTAATCGATTGTTTAATCGCAGGAAAAATATAAACAATGAAAAAAATATCTGTATCCTTGTCCGGTCATCAAACCAGCATCACCCTGGAACGCGAATTTATTGACGCCCTGCATGCATTGGCAGCACGCGCCGGCAAACCAATTGCACAAATAATAAATGAAATCGATTGCGCACGCGCACCCGACACCAACCTGTCGTCTGCGGTACGCGTATGGGTACTAAATCAAATGATATTACGCATTGGTACGAATTAAAAATCCGCCTATACGGCGGTTGTTTTATTCATTATCCGGGGGATATATCAAACAACTGGTATAATTATTATATCCAAATGCGCCTGATTGTGTACATTCTATTTTTGCCTTTTTACACATATTTGCACAACGCTTAAAACCAGGCGATTTATCTTCTGTACCAAAATCACATGTGGCATCAACATAGGTATTAAATTTCCCATCCTTGTTTTTCATAACCGTATAAACCTTAATATCTTCACGCCATGTTCCGTGCGCATCATTACACGCACTTCGTGCCTTGGACAAATATTCTGAATATTTTCCACGTGTTGCAGACTGATAAATCGTTCCTTCCACTGCAGTTTGATCAAACCACCAATCCGATTCCAACGGTCGCCACACAGTTTGTCCAGACGCCACAGATTCTACATCTGTATCTGCGAAACAATCCAATTTCATTTCCACATTTGGACATGGCAGAGTATTATTTTCGCATCCGCCACCACGCCGCCTTGATACAAGTACGTCAACCTGAATATTCGCTGGCTTTTGTTTTGCGACAAAATAACTTTCCAATAATTTCTGTTTAGCAAAGGCTATGTCAAACTCTTTATCAAAATCCTTGTAATGTGGAGAAACTAATTCGACTTCAAATTTACATACGCGCCCTGTTATTTGCGACCACATTTCATCAATCTTTGCCTTGGCTACAGATGTCAATCCGTTATCACTGAAAAAATCTGCTTCTGCAATAATAACCCCATCTTGGTTTGATGTTACCGCACCGACATTATTTAACACATCCTTGATTGCCGTATTATCCGGTATTATTTGATTGGGATTCACCATCCCCTGCACCTGCGATTCTGCTGATTGCGATTGTATATTACCAACGACGTTTGACACAGACTCCTCAGAATCTGATTCTACAACAGGTTCTGTAACAGAATTTTTTAACACAATATTTGTATGTGCATTTTCATAATCTTTCTTGTCATATTTATTTTTACCTGAATTAATCGCCAGGTTACCAATCAATGACCCTGCCGCTCCAACAACCGCAGTTATTGCTCCTGTTTTCTTTTTTTCCGCAGTCTCATCTTTTTGTTCTTGCCACATCTTGGCGTCCTGGCTATTTGGATCAGTCAACGCCCGCGCCAACGATGCATATGCACCACCTGTTTTCCCAATCGCTACATCATCATACAATCCAGATGTTGCCGCATTCAAAATCGGTTCAGACTCAATCCCAGGTCGCATCCCCAATGCTTCTTTGCGCACCTTTAAATCATTTGCCAGCGCAACATATTCTGCATACAGTGCAATCAAGTCATTACCACCCGGCAATTCAACATCAACATCACCACCACGCACATTTTTGCCATTACCATAACTGCATGTAAACGTGGCCAGATATGCCCGCATTGCATTTTCCGCATCTGCATACGCATCTTGTTCCGCCGCACCTGATGCCAACATCATACCGCCAATCCCAGTTGCACCAATACCCGCTGCCCCCAACAGTTTATTTGCATCTGATTGTTCCCTGTCTTTGGCGGATTTTGCACTATCTTTTAATTTATCAATATTGTTTTGTGATTCTTGTTGCGCTTGTAAACTATTCACCTGCGGATTTTCACCCGGGACAGCAACCACGTCATCTACAGCTGTTTCGTCATCACTAACAACGGTTGTATCCTGAACATTCGTGGGCGATGTCACACCATCGTCCGTCGTACTGGCACTGTCCCCATCTTCAACTGGCGCGGCAACCACAGCTGTATCGGTCACGGTTTCTTGTGTTGGTGTCGACGTATTTTCCGCATCAGACTGCGCGTTGTCCTCTGTCACTGGCGCAACACATGTCAGGTCTGTTTTTTCCCCATCTATAATAGTTAACTTATATTCTGCATCCATTTTTTTTACACTTTGACAATAACTGTCCGCGACACACCACCCCTGGGACACCCCCGCAGAACTCACAACCAGATACGTCCCCGCCTTGCACTTTGTAGCCACACATTTTAGCCCAGAATTATATTTTCCCGCTGTTGCGAATTGTGGCAAATCGTTTGCGGCACAATTATCACCCGGCCCAATTGTACGCACACAACTTCTTTTATCATCCGACGGTCTATAATTCTGTTTACACTCAGAAATCGAGTTGACCCACACCATGCGGTTTGGATTTTCCTTGTATGTACATGTTTTTGTACACGAAGCCGCGTTGGAATCAGTTATCACATTTGGCGCACATTCTTGATTTTCCAAGACTGTCCCCTCAGGCGAATCGCCACATTTTCTTTCCTGACATTTACCATCTGCAAAAAATCTATTACCGTCACAACTAGCCATCAGACACCCTCTGGGCCACGCACCATCTTCAACAAAATTCCCACCTTGAACCCTGCATCTCTGCTCTGCCCCATCTTGGTACACACAATACCGCGCGCCACTAACACTTAATGTTGTTATTTGACTTTTCTCACACCAATTTGTTTGCTGTTTTTGCCACTCATCCGGCCAACCTTTAACACATTTATAATTATCGCCATATAATGTTTGCAACTCTGCCCCATCCGCAAATGAAAAAGTTCCTTTTCTATACACCGGATTACATTCATAACTACTACCGTTATTCAAATAAAAGAATGATTTATCATCCGATGAACTACTGGCTGCATTCACCTGTCGCCATGGTGCCGCATCACCATATGCAGCATCTAAAATCAGACAAAAAAACAACACAAACAAACAGCGCATTAATCCCCCCGTCAACATCATAATAAAAAACCACTGAAAAAACATCAAGTGGTTGGAGGTTCGTTACAACTTTTCAGGAAATTGTTCGCTTTATTCAATATATTCAAGCGACCTCCAACCCTTTTGGTTGGAGAGATTGCCCGCACACTCTAATTCTGCGCAGACACCTGAAAACACGGGTAACGACACCCCATCACGGCAAAGCCACCGTGACAACTATATTATAACACACAGAAAACAAATAAGAAAGAATAAAAATATTACCTGTATTTGCGCCTACAAAAACCAATCGACACAATTAAAATAATAATCATCCATCCATTCAGTCCAATCACACGATACGGTGTAATATGTGCCCCCCATACAAATCCATCCAGCACCCCCGTCGCGCCAATCGGCAATGATGATATGATTGCGCCATCCGCCCCAACAAACGCGCTAATGCCCGAATAATTTGCACGAATAATCGGCAACCCTGATTCAATTGCATATCGCCGCACCATATCCAGATGCTGATATGTGCCCGGCGTATTACCGAACCAATTATCATTTGTAATATTCACAATTGCATGCACATGCCCCGTATTCCCACCTGGCAACAAAGAATCTGAAAAAATAATTTCATAACAAATCGCAGGCGCAAAAACAAAATCCCCAACCGCAAGCAGTTCTGGTCCACGTCCCGGCATCAAATCAACCGGCGCAGGCAAAAATCCCAACGGTCTATACTCGCCAAATGGCACCAGGTGTGACTTGCTATAAATCTTGTTAATATCACCACCGTCGTTCACAACAACCATAGAATTAGACACCCCATTCCCGTCAAACGTATTTGTCCCCATAACAACGGGACGTCCAATTATTTTTACAAAATCAAATGTATCATTTGGCACAACAACAAACGGATATGTGGTTTCCGGGAACACAACCATATCATATACCCCAGGCTGCGTTGCCAAATTCATTAAATTATTCAAATTGGTTTCCGCACGCGCCAACGCTTCGGCCCGACTGTGTGTTGCCTTTTGCAATTGGGAATTGGCAGGTTGCACAATACGAACCATTGGCCCTGTTGCATCCGCCCCAACATCTGAATATCGCATATTTTGCGCACCAACAAACATTCCACATATGCCCAATAAAAGCATACCAATTAACACCGCCCAACATGCACGACATTTTCTGTCCCGCAAAACTTCAACCAACGCCGCTATTACCCCCACAATAACAAACGTTAATCCCAACGCCCCCCACAACGCCATAGAATTTGCCAACATCGGCAATGGCATTGTTATATTTGCAACCGGATTCCACGGAAATCCTGTAAACATCCATTCACGCGCCCACAGAACCAACGCCCAAACACAGGCAAACAAAATCGCACGCGCCCCACCCGATATACGCATACGCGCAATCGCAACGAACGGCCATGAAAATATCAGCGCACCCGCAATCGCCAATCCAACCACACCTGGAATTGTCCAAATTGCAAACTGTTGGGTTAATTCCGGCACAACATAAATCGAATGCAGAACCCACCAAAAATTTGCCACGGCATACATCGCCCCAAATGGCGACACACGCAATAACGAACGCCAAAAGCCACCTATATTTTCATTACGAACCGTCAACCAGTATGCGCCCATTATTCCAACAATCGTCCACCACCAATGGTAAAATGGTGCGAACCCAAAACTGGCAACCCCACCAAACAGTGCGTACAGCGCATATTGCCAAAAACCATTTTCACGAATTTTTAATCGCCGAAAAAACGCAAGCACCCCACCACCTGGGCAGCAACTGGCATCATTACACGAAACAGCGACATCATCCGCATATGGATTTTTTATCCCCATTTTTTTCAGCACCTTTATTTCCTTCATCTCCATCAGAATTGCTTCTTCATCTGTCATATGATCGTACCCCAACAGATGAAACATACCATGCACAACCATATGCGCCACATGATCATGAAACGATATTTTTGCCTCTTTTGCTTCGCGCATTACTGTATCAATGGAAATATAAATATCCCCCAGTAACACATCGTCCCCCAATTCAAACGACAGCACATTTGTCGCCCTGTCTACATTGCGATACGTTTTATTGATTTCATGAATTTCCGCATCATTGGTCAGTATAATCGACACTTCGGCATTTTTATATTTTGCCCCAACCACAATATTGGCGATTTTTTGAAAGTCAATTTTATGACTATCCCAACGTTTATCATGTGCATCAATATATACTTTCATATTTATTCCACCTTTTATAACAGGAACTTATGCCATATTTCCTTTGAATTCTTGCCCATACAACAGCAAATCTTTCTTTGCATTTTTCTGGTGAATCTGTTTTATCCCAGAATGAAAGGCCACTTTTTTATTACCACCTTGCTTGATTTTTTCAGACACACGTGTGATATCATTTTGCACACGCCTGTTGCCATTTGCCAATGCTAATTTATAGTTCGCCAATGCCTTGTCTAATTTCCCCAGTTGTTCGTACGCAAATCCCGCGTTGTATTGCGCTGCACCATATTGTGATTTATCACCGATACGCTGGACCACCTCGCGCGATTGGGCGATTGCTTCGTTATACATCCCCAGCTTATTATAGGTTGCCGCCAAATCATTACGCAGCAATGCATTATCCGGATATTTTGCAATCATATCCTGATATTTTTCGGCCGCCCCACGATAATCCCCGGCGCGATACGCACCCACCGCATCGGCATATAATTCATCATATCCGATAACATATGTTTTAACCTCGACCTGCTCTGCTTCTTTTTTCTGTTTATCAGACCGCAACACATTATCCCAAACACTTAGTGCACCTATTTCACACTTTCCAATTGCACACTGTTGTGCAATATCGACCGGCAACCAATCCGCCGCTGTTTTCCAGTGTGCCAACGATTCCCCATGTTTATTAACCGGATTTTCCAACCATTTATAGAAACGTGTCAACGTTTCATCATTTGCCACACGTTTGCCATTTTTTTCAACGAACCAGTTTTCACGTTTATCACCAATAATCTGATAAAACTCGTACATTCCGCCAATTGGGATTTTCAAGAAAACCTCAGGCTTAATATTTCCCTTCATTACCTGGGCTTCTAACCATCTGCGCCATTTCAGTCCATTACCCCCCTTTAAAAAGTTCCCCAAACTATTGCCTATTTCATCCTTGGGCGCGCCATTCAGCCACGCATCGCCAACGGACGTCATATGTTCCACCGGATACTTTGCAAACACATCACGCACCATTTCATTGGTTATTGCATTACCATATTGTTCATGCAGTTTGTCCAATTCTGCAAAACGTTCTTCGTATTTCCGATTCCTTTTTCCGTCTACCTTGGGTTCTTCTATTAAATCAGTACCAACATTATATGTTGCCGCCGACAATGCAATTAATTCCCCCGCCCGATTAATATCAACGTTATCAAACACCACATCATAGCAATACAACCGAAACAGTGTTTCATTTTCCATAATATGCCAACACGCTAATTCATAGGCCGCCTGGGTGGAAATTGGCGGTGTATTTTTATTAACACGCGTTCCGTCCTTTAAAACAGTTGAACCAAATCCAATTGTCCATATTCCACGTCCATCCAGATACGGCGCATGCATACCATTTGCATCAACATTAACCCCTTCCTTGGCAATCAGGTCCGCAACCAGATACGGCAACGCCCCCCGCATTTTATCCAGATATTCTGCATACGTTCCACGCTTTGCGCGCTCAGCCTCGCGTTCAATTTTTACCTGATTAACCAAATCAGAAATTTCAACCCCCGCCTTGATTCCACCCGCAATAGATGCAATCAGCATATAATAAATCATATGCGACGACAGGTTTGGATGCCGTTTCATAAACTCGTGTAATTTTTTATTTTCGCCTTTTTTATTTTTTCCAACACGCATATCACGCAGTGCCTTTTCCCCCGCACGCAACGCATGATTATCCAACGTAATATATTTGGTTGCCCAGAATAAAAATTGTGCCAACCCCGTCATGGTCATCCCTGCACCTTTTGCAACCTTGCCATACCATTTATCGGGTTGTATACGCTTGATTTCCTGGGTTGCGCGCCCAAACGCTCTGTGTGGAAAATTAACAATATTACGGAATTTTTCTGACATTTTATTTTTTCCCCAGCCCTGTTTTCTTGGCTATCTTTGAACGCTTGCGCGCATAGGCCGGCGCAACAAACGGATAATCATCCGGCAACCCCCACTTTTCACGATACTGCTGTGGGGTTAAATCAAAGCGTCGCTTGATATACCGGCGCAGCATCACATGCCACGTCCCATCTTCCAGACATTGAATCTTGTCTGGTCGAACAGAATCCTCGATTTGTTGTGGTGTAACGGACGTTCCGCGTAAAATCTCGCGCGCATTTTTTACTGCCATCTCCATCGTCAGTTTTGGATTCGCATTAATTGCCGCCGCCGCCAAATTTGCAACCGCCAAAGTGAACTCAGAATTTTTATTTACCAACTTGCCAATTCCTTTATAATTTAATAATATAATTATACCACAAATGAACCATAAATAAAAGCCAAGTAAAATGACACGACCACTTGCCGATTTAATGCGTCCCAACACAATTGACCAGGTTATTGGTCAAACCACACTGTTGGGTGAAAACGGCCTGGTCCGTCGCATGGTTGACAATAAAAAACTATCTAATTTAATTCTGTGGGGCCCGCCCGGGTGTGGCAAAACAACAATTGCGCGTGCCCTGGCAAACTCGGTCGACATGGACTTTGTTCCGATGTCCGCGGTATTTTCTGGTACGGCAGATATAAAAAAGGCAATGGACACCGCCCGCATGAGCCGCGACATTGGCCGTGGAACATTATTATTTATTGATGAAATTCACCGCTTTAACAAAACGCAACAGGACACCCTGTTGCCATATCTGGAAGATGGCACAGTCGTATTCATTGGTGCAACAACCGAAAACCCCAGTTTTAATTTAAACAACGCGTTATTGTCGCGCTGTCATATCGGGGTACTGCAGCCATTATCCACCGAAGATTTATTGACATTAATGACCCGCGCCGAAGAATTTGTTGATAAAAAATTACCACTGGAAAACAATGCACGAACCCACCTGGCCCAGATGGCGGACGGGGATGCGCGATTTTTGCTGAACACAGTTGAATACCTGTTTAACGCAAATTTTAAAAAGCCACTATCACCCGACGCACTGGATAACGCAGTACAAAAACGCGCCCCCCTGTCGGACAAGCATGGTGACGAACACTATAATTTAATATCTGCGGTTCACAAATCCCTGCGTGCTAGCGACACTGACGCCGCCCTGTACTGGACGGCGCGCATGATGACATCAGGCCAAGATCCAATGTACATATTTCGTCGCCTGACCCGCTTTGCGGTCGAAGATATAGGCCTGGCCGACCCGAACGCCCTGCAAATTGCAATTGCCGCATGGTCTGCATACGAAAGATTGGGCAGTCCCGAAGGCGACCTGGCCCTGACGCAACTTGTCATATATTTAGGAACTGCACCAAAAAGCATTGGCAATTACCGCGCGCAAAAGGCCGCATACGCCGCCGCCCGCGAAACAGGCAGTCTGATGCCACCAAAAAACATCCTGAACGCGCCAACAAAAATGATGAAGAATTTGGGCTACAACGCGGGCTATATCTATGAACCTGACACCGCAACCGGTTTTTCCGGTCAGAACTGTTTCCCAGAATCCATGGGGCGCAGAAAATTTTATGAACCGGTCGAACGCGGATTTGAACGCGAAATTAAAAAGCGTCTGGAATATTGGGACACTTTGCGCAAAAAACTAAATAACGATTAACGTCCTTTGACCATAATATCGCCAATTTCACGCAGGACAGCACGAACATTTCCCGACACATCGGTCTGACGTGGCGCACAACCAACATTTGCACGCTTAATCAGGCCAGTCAATGTACGCCCCGGCCCCAGTTCATATGCCCGCGTTATATTATATGCCGGAAACGTTTCCATTATATCCAACCAGCGCACACCATGTGTCATCTGATTACACAACGCATCGCGTACATCACACGGGTTTGACATAAACTGGGCAGTTTGATTGGAATACCAATTTGTTTTCGGTGCATCAAACTGAATTTTTTCCATACGGGCACGTAATAATTTTTCTGCATTACTCATCAATGCGCAATGTGCTGGCACAGAAACATTTAATCGCTTTGCAATTCGCGCCCCACGTTTTTGTGCCGCCGTCACAATCGCATCCAACGCATCATTATGTCCACTGACAACAAATTGATCACGTGCATTATGATTTGAAATTTGGGCATATCCAATTCCTGCGGCATCTACCATACACTGTTCGATTATATCTTTGGTCAACCCCACAATAGCTGCCATACCACCGGCCCCCGCAACATTTTGCATATATGTTGCACGTGCCGCCAACATATTAACCGCATCGTCCATTTTCATACTGCCCACGCAATGCAACGCGGAATACTGTCCCATAGAATGTCCCGCCATGGCATATCCAATTACCCACAACGGCATACCAAATTCAGTTTCAATCACATTGGCAATTGCAACCGAATGCGCGAACGTAGCCAATGATGTATTTTCTGGTTTATTTAATTCAGCCTGCGACCCTTCAAAACATATTTTTGACATATCACGTTTTGAAATATCTGACACCTGTTCAAATACATGCCACGCCGCAGGAAAATCGCGACACAAATCTGCGCCCATACCAACGTATTGCGCACCTTGACCGGGAAAAACAAAAATTATTTTTTCTGACATACCATTATAAAATTAACACAAAACACATTATTGTCAAATAAATTAAAATACAAAATCCAACGCCCCTTGCTTGGTAAAAAATAAAAGATAATGGTATAGATATGGACAGTACCGTCCCCGCAGTGTACAAACGCTACATAAGGGGACGGCACCGTTCATAGATATGCCATTAGATTTTATTGAAAATAAATTAGAATGTGCCAGATGCACGTAGTGGGTGTGGCGTAGTGTACAAGTCGCTACATGAGCCACACCCACCGCGTGCAGATGGACCGTTATAATTTATTTATATTTTTTAGAATAAGATATTTATCTTGAATCCTACCTGTGCATCATCTGACTCAAACTCATAGTCAACATGCCCCACATACTGTGTACGGCCATACTGACGCACCAATTTCATATGTAACCATTCCTGGTCATAGTCTTTACCGGTTTGAATATCTTTGTGCGTTGCCTTGCGAATGGTCAGACCTGCCCCAATTCGCCAGTCGGGCGCAATACGGAAATATGATTCTGGTGTAAAATCTAATAATGCCATACCACGTTCATCATCAAACACCCACGTTGACTTAACGGTTGCGGCCAATGTCATACCCGCCCATTGACGTCCCATACGCAAACCAACATAATATGTTGAATCCGCATAGTCCGGGGTACGGACGCGATGACTGCCCCCGAATTTAAATCCAAACAAAACATCTGATATTATATGCGAATCATTATCATCGGCATTACCCATACGATAAACACCACCTAAATCGATGGCGGCAAATCCATCTTCGGGCCCATTAAAGTCATGCTGATAACGAACATTTGCGCCAATTGCCAATCGATTATTCATCCCATACGACAACGATTGGCCAACACCCAAAATATGATCCCAGTATGAAATCGATGATGTTGATAAAATTTCTTCTATACCCTGTAAAAACAGCGGATCAGACGTATCAGTTGCCAAATCATTCGCACGCGCGAACGACGGTGTGGCCATTATACCCAACAAACCCAAAATCGATAAAAATTTACGCATAAACTCTCTCCCTGTACCCAATATAAACTTTGCCCCCAGATACCCGGGGGCATATTAATTTAATAACCCTAGAACTGGAACATTACCTGCAAACCAATTTTTGTTTCGGCATAATTATCCAATTCAACTGTACCAATCTTGGTCAAAGAATCTAAATTAAATTCTGTACCATCTGGTGCCTGGGCTGTTATACCATTTTCCATCCAGTACAAATCTAAATCCTTGCCATCTGCACTGTCATAGAACGCAACCTTGGCATACAGGTTCAACGCGAACCAATCATTTGGCTGCCATCCGATTGCCCCTTTGATATTACCCTGGTTGTGCCAATCATAGTCACCAAAGATTGCCTCTACATTCAGTGTCCAATCTTCATTCAGCACACTAAACACACCCAGTCCACCTTCGACATACATCACACTGCTGTCACCAACCTGGTATGGAATATATGTCATTACCATATTTCCATTTTCATCTGTGCCTTCGACCCCATTACCATATGAATTACCATCCAGGTCAACATACCAACCGCGCACCAAACCATAGATTGTGGACGAAGAAACCTTGTACCCACCTTTTAATTCAACCAGGAAATTATTTGCAACATCCTTTTGGTGCTGGAAATGCGCAGATGCCGTTGCAATCCATTCATTTGTATCAACAAAGCGCCACTGTCCACCAATACCAAACAGATTCAGACCATCATCATCCATTTTATCATCTGGCGAATTATCATCCCATTCAAATTTATATTCATTAATATCATATTGCGCCATAGCCAAAATTGCGATACGGTCTGTGATACCATAACTGAAATCTTCCTTAATGGAAAATCCAGTCATATCCCACTTAGCCCCCAGGCCATTTAGCACCACCTGATATTCATTTGCTTTTTCATTCCATACCGGCAAAGTCTGATTAATTTTAAAATCATACGAACTGCTGTTATAAGACAAATCTGTATGCGACCCGAACATTCCACCCAACGGCTGATAGAACGGATGTGCCAAGAAATACTTACGACGCATCTTATTGACAATTTTTTCAGAACGCGTTGTACGCTGTGTTGTTTTTGTCGCGCGCGCCGACGAAGAATTTGCCCCTTCATACTGTTTGTACAGCGCACTGCGATTTTGTGGTTTTGTATAATACAAATCCCCGGCATCCTTAGACTCATACGTTTTGGTCAACGTACGCGTCTGATATTTTTCATAGTTAATTTTTTCACGTGTACGTGTGGCCGGCGCACTTGATAAATCCGCACTAGACCCTGCACGCGTTCCCCAATTTGTGGCTGCATCTGCCGAAACCGCCCCCAATGCCACCAACAAACCAACAAAAACCGATAAAGATTTCTTCATAACAATAACTCCTTTTGTCAAAAATTATAACACAAATCCGCCCCATTACAAAGAACAAAAATCCCCGCAATCACGCGGGGACAACTTACCTGTCCAGATACCATTTAACCGTCTTGACAATCCCCGTATCAAATGTTTCATTCGCGCGCCACCCCAGTTCCTGTTCCAACTTGGCTGCATCAATTGCATATCTAAAATCATGCCCCGCGCGATCAGCGACAAATTCAATCTGTGATTCATACTTTTTGCCGTCTGTTCGTGGACGCAATTCATCCAGAATTGAACAGATGGTTTTAACAATCGTAATATTATTGCGTTCATTATGCCCACCAACATTGTACGTTTCACCCGCACGCCCATTGTGATAAATCAAATCAATCGCCCGACAATGATCCATCACATACAGCCAGTCCCGCACATTTTCCCCACGCCCATAAATCGGCAACGGCTTTCCCGCCAGCGCACACGAAATAATATGCGGAATTAATTTTTCATCATGTTGCTTTGGCCCATAGTTATTTGAACAATTCGATGTTGTTGTATTCAACCCATATGTATGATGATACGCCCGCACCAGGAAATCAGACGATGCCTTGGATGCAGAATACGGACTGTTCGGCGCATATGGCGTGTCTTCGCGAAATTCACCTGTTGCCCCCAGCGCACCATAAACTTCATCTGTGGAAATATGATGAAAACGCGCATCCGCATACCCTGGCTTAATGCGCCCCGGCGCATCCATCCAATGCCGTCGCGCCGCATCCAGCAAATTAAACGTTCCAATAATATTAGTATTTATAAACGCGCGCGGGCCCGTGATTGAATTGTCCACATGACTTTCCGCCGCAAAGTGAATCACACCACGCACATCGTTTTCACGGAATAATTTTTCAACCAAATCCGCATCACAAATATCCCCCTGAACGAATGAATAGTTCGACATATTTTCGCACGACCGCAGATTTTCTAAATTCCCCGCATATGTCAATTTATCCAGATTGATAATTTTATATTCTGGATATTTTTCACAAAAATATGGCACAAAGTTCGAACCGATAAACCCCGCCCCACCTGTAATTAAAATTGTTTTATGCATTTTTCCAGCCCCTTTTTCCAATGTTCAATTTCAACACCAAATATACTTTTAATCTTGTCTTTATCCAGCACACTATAAAACGGCCGCACCGCACGCGTTGAATATTGGTGGGATTTTATCGGATTTACCCGACACCCCAGTCCCGACATTTCCATAATTTCACAGGCGAAATCATACCACGAACACACGCCTTCGTTTGTAAAGTGATATATACCGGAATTTTCACGCGTCATCTGTGGAATAATTTTTACAATCGCATCCGCCAAATCCCCCGCATACGTCGGACTGCCAATCTGGTCTGCGACAACATTGATTGAATCTTTTTCTGCACCCAATCGCCGCATAGTCTTTACAAAGTTATTCCCATGCGTGCTGTACAGCCACGCCGTACGAATAACAACCACCACATCCGTATTTTCCAACGCGGCCAATTCCCCTGCCCGCTTGGTCCGCCCATATACCGACACCGGATTTGTTTCATCATCTGGCGCATATGGACAATGCCCCATGCCATCAAAAACATAGTCTGTGGAAACATGAATAATTTTTGCCCCCGTCTGGGCCAGGTTTCGCACCCCATCAACATTGATTTTTGTCGCCAATTCCACATCGTCTTCGGCCGCATCTACGGCGGTGTACGCCGCGCAGTTTATGATTACATCAATATTATTTTCGTGCACAAAATTACGCACCGCCACCGCATCTGTGATATCCAGCGCATCGCGCCCCACCGCAATTGCATCTGGCAAACGTGCAACTAATTCACGCCCCAATTGCCCATTACAGCCCGTAATCAGTTGCATCTTTTAATACCCCATGCTTTCTGTCTTTGTCCGACACAATGATTTTGTCCGCCGGTATTTTCCAGTCAATTCCAATATCCGGGTCATCAAACCGCACGCCAAATTCCGCACCCGGCGCATACAGATTATCACACTTATACGCAAATACCGCCACATCTGACAGCACCGAAAACCCATGTAAAAACCCACGCGGTATAAACAATTGCCGTTTGTTTTCGGCACTCAGTTCCACCGCCACATGCCGCCCAAATGTCGGCGAACCGGGCCGAATATCGACCGCCACATCCAGAACCACCCCCTGTAACACACGCACTAATTTTGCCTGGGCATGCACGCCCGTCTGACAATGCAGACCACGCACAACCCCATACGATGACATGGATTGATTATCCTGGACAAACACATTTGGAATACCGTTTGCCACAAATTCATCCGCGTTATATGTTTCCATAAAATATCCACGTGCATCCGCAAACACATGCGGTTCAACAATAACAACGCCATCAATTTCAGTCTTAATAAATTTCATGCTTTTCCCTATATACTTTTTCCAGATAATCCCGATATATTCCGGGCCGCAATGCATCTATTAATGCACGCATTTGCGCATCATCAATAAATCCCTGGGCATACGCGATTTCTTCGATGCACGCAATTTTCAACCCCTGACGCTTTTCAATAATCTGAACAAACTGTCCCGATTCCATCAGGCTGTCTGGCGTCCCCGCATCCAACCACGCATTACCCCGTCGCATTGGCACAACCGACATTCGCCCCTGGGACAGATAAATATTATTCAAATCTGTAATCTCGTATTCGCCACGTGCCGACGGATTCAGCCCACGCGCATATTCCACAACATCACTGGGATAAAAATACAGCCCCACCGACGCATAGTTTGATTTTGGATTTTTTGGTTTTTCTTCGATTGAAATGGCATTAAAATTTTCATCAAATTCCACCACACCGAATCGTTCTGGGTCGGACACATGATACGCAAAAATCGTTGCGCATCTGCCTGCATTTTCCCGCGCTATACGCACAAAATCCGGCAATTGTCCCCCCATATAGAATATATTATCCCCCAATATCAAACACACATCATCCGCGCCGATAAATTCCGCGCCAATGGTGAATGCCTGGGCAATACCGCGCGGCGCATCCTGCACCGCATATTGAATATTCATCCCCAGTTGCGCCCCATCATGAAATAATCGTTCAATATTCGGCGTGTCATTTGGCGTTGAAATAATCAACACATCGAGAATTCCAAACTGCATCAACGTTGACAACGGATAATAAATCATCGGCTTGTCATATACCGGCAACAACTGTTTAGATATCGTCTGTGTCATTGGATACAGGCGCGACCCACTGCCCCCAGCCAGAATAATTCCCTTCATACAAATCCCCTTTTGATAAAATCATACGACATAATTCCCGCCCCCGCACCAGGACACTATTCCTTAACCGACAGGTTGACATTTATATTTTTTGTCCTATAATTAAAGTAACAACAAACAAAGGGAAACAAATGACAAAGACTCGTACCATCAGTGAAATCTATGATATCGCCACTGCATTTATCACCGACCGCCAAACAACCGTTGATATATCAAACAGCAACGGCCACCTGATGTACAAATTTACGAAACGCGGCCTGGCCGAATACCCATACACATTGGTTATATCGGCTGAACGCGGCGCACCGGCCAAAATTCCAAACACTAATCAGACAAACAAAAAACCGGGGCGCGTCTATTTACAGTGCGGAACAATACTGGATGGTGAAACGGGCCCACGCACAGTTATTTCGGCCGAAACCAAATACAATGTTGGCCGTGCGATTGACAGTCGCCAACGCGAAATCGTTCAAACATTTACATATATGCTGTCCCCAAAATTCTTTCAATTGATGGACATGGCGAACAAACGCGCATTTGGCAACATAAAAACAACCAACAACACAACCCAGATGTTTAATCTGCTGTACCGCATTCAAAACGAAAACCAGAAATAAAAAATCCCGCGATTGCGGGATTAATTTTTAATCTTTTTTCTGCTGTCTTTGCGAATTATTATATGCACGATACTGATTCTGCAAACACGACCGCATAGAATCAATCATGGCTTGAAACTTACGCTTGTCCAAAGTTTGTGGTTTTTCCGCATCACTAACCCTGCAATATGCTTCAAATTCCTTCTTATCATTTGCACAATTATCAGAACCATTTATACGCTGACTTGCCAACTTACAAAAATCTTGAACCAGTTGTTTTTTCAATTCTGAACTAACATTATCGCCATTACCAGACATATTAACAATCATATTCAGATTATCTTCATAGCACTTTAATATTTCTGAATCTTGATAATAATTCAGACAATTTTTCACACCGGCCATATGAATATTTCTGTCATCCGATTTAAACGAAGACGATGACGAAGAAGAACCCGACGACGATGCGCCCTTGGCCTCCAGCCCGGTGGTCAAAACTGCCTTTTCTAATTGGGTCTTTAACCGTCGCAACATTGATTCCATCTGTTCATATTGGCGATACATCTGTTGCGTAATCAGTGTCGTTTTCATTGCGATAACATCACGCATTAATTCTTTGTCTGCACCGGTTGGATTTTCTGTTTCGCCAATATTATATGCGTGTGTGGAACACAGCGCCAATTCCGCCACAATTGCATCATTGTCATCATTTTCACAGCCATTATCGGCATACGCCGGCACACACACCACCAGCGCAACCAACAAACTATAAAAGATATTTTTTAATCTTTTCATTTATTTTTTTTCGTCTTTATCTACAATCTGTCCATCTTTACAAATCTGCTCACTTGACCAAACACGATTTTTTCCACACCAACATTCTTTTGTTTCACCATCAGCACTCAACCTAAAATCACCTTTGGCTTCTTTCTCACACCAATTTTGATACTCAATCCAGGTTTTATACTGCAACTCAAATGAAGATTCGTTTCCCGCATCATTCTTTCTTTGTTCATACTCAGATTGCAACAAAACTTCGCCATCAACATAAACACAATCACCTGTCAGCGTACAATATGTTGTATCATTCCATTGCAACCCGCAACCGTTGTTTACACTTTTAACATACTTGCCATAATCCGAAGTATCGACGCAATCCGCCTTGGACAATCCTGTACGTTTATTATCTGGATTCAACCCCGTTCCATCAATAAATTTAACCCAGCCTTTATACTTGGCGTCATATGCCAACTGTTCATTAGACACACAAACCTTTTTGGGCATTTTTTTGGACTGCACTGCGGTCAGCAAATTCTGATACCCCGTCGGTGTCAATGCACAATACTTTAACCTGTCTATTTTTGCATCCTCTGCGCCGGTTGAATATTTATTTGTTCCAACATAATCCGGTGCGTCTTGCAAGATGATACGTTCCAATGTATCCAGATCCAATGTTGCACCCTTTTTACTGCTGCGACGTCCAAATATTGCAATTGATTCCAATGCGGATGTCGCACACCCAACACGCACCAATCGATCGCCTTCGTAATTTTCATCCAGCCATTCACGCAACACTTCGTCATTGTCGCCCGCACCACCAATTAACTGAGTAACTGTACAGCGACTGTCATCCTGGGGCGGAACGGCCATATTAAGGGTACACTCCTGACCACCTTTGACTGTGCCATACTTAACCGAACGACCATTTTTACAATTATTATTGTTATAATACTGAACTTCGTGCTTTTCCTTTTCACCCGTACACAGGAATTTTCCCCACTGATTGCAGCCGCCACTTAACATCATAATAACATCGGACACATCCACACCAACCGCCAACGCCATTTCCAGAGCTTCGTATGCTTCATCCACAATTTCATCATACGGTTCAAAGAACGCATGTGCCTTTTCCTTGAACATTTTGACACGTTTTGGCCCGGCACAGTTATTACCGCGCGCATCACATTTCGCATATGTAAACGCCGTATCCATTGTCGCCTTTAATTTTTTCAGGGCAATTTCGGCATTTTCAATTTTCGACAGAATCTGACCCGAAATCTGTTTGCGCGCCAAAATATCTGCCTCAATCCCCTTTTCCGCCGCCGCGACCATATCGTCGGTCAACGCCCCATTCCCCGATGACACGGGTGCGGACACT
The DNA here is from genome assembly GCA_015062495.1 of Alphaproteobacteria bacterium. Classification (NCBI taxonomy): domain Bacteria; kingdom Pseudomonadati; phylum Pseudomonadota; class Alphaproteobacteria; species Alphaproteobacteria bacterium. The sequence goes on from SUUN01000002.1 coordinate 138,256, forward strand.
TCTGGCTGTTTTGTGGCCTGTTCCATTGCAGCCGCTGTTAGCGCCTTTTGTTCATCCAGTGCCGCCTGCATCTGGGCCATTTGCTGGGCATTTTGCTGCTGCATTTCATACTGCATTTGTTGCATCTGTGCCTGCATTTGTTGTAATTGCGCATTACTTTGCGCGGCGGCCGCCTGGGCCGCCATCTGCTGGGCGGCGATTTCGGCCTGTTGCGCCTTGTTATTTGCGTTTGACACCAATTGCGCCGAAATAAATTCGATTAAATCATCGCCGTATTTTTTGCACGTTGCATTACTGTTCACGCACCCCGCCACAATCGGTCGTGCCAAATCCAATGTATTACACCCCACGCATTTTGGCTGGGCACAGCGCAAAATCAATGAATTACAGTTCCCAAAATCAGCCGTCGCGCCTGCACCACCGCCCGATGCCAACGTGCGACTGTTCATCATCTGATTCCAGTTATTATTATTTGTTGCACCTGAATTTCCGTTCCATGCGGTTAAATTACTGCCCGCGGTGGTTGCGATTTGCCCCTGCGCAAATGTTGGAATTGCGCACAAAGCCAGCAATAAAAATCGCTTGAACAACTTCATATTCTCTCTTGGCCTTAATTTTAACACAAAACCCAAATTTATAAAAGCAAAAAAATCCGCCACATGTCCCCCCCCCTTGCGACGGGATTAAAATAAATTAGAATGATTTAGATACAAGATGAACCCGCAACCGTAGTGTACAGAAGTTACATGAGGTTGCGGGTTCACTTGTAGATGAATTATTATAATTTATTTTACAGGATGTGTCGTTTGTTATTCGCATCCGGCGCCGACACAATCCCATCCTGTTCCATACGTTCCATAAACCCGGCGGCCTTGTTATAGCCAATCTGCAAACGACGCTGAATGTATGAAATGGTTGGCTTTTTATCGCGAATAACACATTCTTTGGCGCGTTCATACAGGTCTGCTTCTTTATCCGACGCGCCACCCCCCGGTATTGCGCCGGGCAATCCTGACATATCTGCCGCACCACCTTCGCCGGCTTCGTCCGTCACACCATCCACATATTCTGGCGCGCCCTGTGAACGCAGGAAATCCCCAATTTTTGTTAATTCATTATCATCAATAAACGCGCCGTGTATACGCACCGGCACACGCCCCGCTTCGCTAAACAGCATATCACCACACGCCAACAATTGTTCCGCACCACCTTCGCCCAGACATGTCACACTGTCGATACGACTGCGCGCCTGGAACGACACACGCGTTGGGAAATTCGCCTTGATAACACCGGTAATCGTCGTTGCGTCTGGTCTTTGCGTCGCCATCACCAGGTGGATACCCGCCGCACGCGCCTTTTGTGCGATACGCTGAACACAGGCCTCTACATCCTTGCGCGCCAGACTCATCAGGTCGGCCACCTCGTCAATAACAATGACGATGTATGGAATATCCGACAAATCAATTTCCTGGGTTTCGAATAACAGTTCCCCGGTTTCTGGATCTGTACCAACGGCGACTTGTTTTGTCATTTTTTCGCCCGCCGCGCGTTTTTCCGCCGCAATTTCATTATAACTTTCGATATTGCGCGCATTTAAAACCTGTAATTGTTTATAGCGTTCTTCCATTTCACGCACCGCCCATTTCAGTGCGTTAACCGCCGCCGCTGGGTCTAACTTTACAATCGGTGTAATCAGATGCGGAATATCATCCCAGAACCCAAAGTCTACCCCCTTAGGATCGATAATCATCAACTTGCACTTATCGGGCGTAAAGTGATAAACAATTGATGTAATAATCGACTGAACGAACACAGACTTACCAGAACCTGTGCGCCCTGCGATTAACATGTGCGGCATTTTCGCCAAATCAAAGTACATTGGATTACCGCCAATATTCACACCCAACGCCAGCGGGATTTTGTATTTAGTATCAACAAAAGTATCCGATTCCATCAAACTGCGATAACGCACAGTCTGACGCGTTACATTTACCATTTCGACCCCAATATAACTGGTACTGGGGATATGGGCGATACGAATATTTTCAGTCGCCATTGCGCGCGTCATATCTTTGACCGTTTTGGTAATATCTGCAATACGCATACCTGTATCAGGCTCAAATTCATACAGCGTTACAATCGGCCCCGGCTTAATTCCCATAACCCGACCAAACACCCCATATTCCGCAAAGTGCGTTTCCATATTCCGCGCATTTTGCTTTAATTCCGGCGTCACAGAACACTTGCTAAACAGCGATTTTTCCAGCAATTTTGGATCTGGCAACTGATATTGCGATGCCGCACGCACGCGTTTTGGCGTCACAACGGGCGCAACTGTCGCGGCCGCCACGGCTGCCTTTTTCGGTGCACGACGCGACAGCAATCCACGACGTTTTTTCTGTGGCACATCCTCTTCTTCTGCCACTTCTTCTGTGGTGTCTGTTGTATCATCTGGGCTGTCCAGCACTTCTGCGGCAACCGGCCCTGTTAAATGGAATGCTGCGCCAATCGCACGAATTGTGCGCCACGCAATACGCAACGCACCACGCACATGCGCCCACTTAATATGCAACAAACTGCCCCCCATCCACAGAAAGGCCGCAACACATAATATTCCGACGATTATAGATAAATTCCCCATAACCCGCCCCAGGTCATTTGCAACAATCGCACCAAAAATACCCCCAAACGCAGACGACGGCATAATCAATCCAAAACCGGCCGCCCCCACACACACCGCAATAAAACCACGCAGGAAATTATATTCAGGCATCCCTTCGCCCATCAGTGCGATCATACGCATAAATCCCCAACGTGCGACACACATGAACACAAACAACGCAGGTATTGCCCCAACGGCATAGCGCACAAAACCAACAACATGCCCCATTATGGACTGGTCACCAAATGTTCCAGCCACCCCAAATCCCGACAAATAAGGATTATAAAACAGTGTTGCCCACACCGCCCATGCGCCCAACACAAACACCAGCGCCCCAAAAATCCGCGCCAATAAACTTTTCAACATACCCGAAATACTATCGGGCAAAAAATTATTTGATTTCTTTCCTGCCATAACATTTGTATTTTATCACAAATTAAACAAAAAAACAGGCGATAAATTTTATCGCCTGTTCTTTTTTCTTAACGTGTCTTTGAATCTTTTTTCACCGCATACTTTTCCGGACTTACAAATGGGAAATAGAAATCCTTTAATACATTCGATGCATTTTTATACTTCATCTGTTTTAACGCATTTAACAAAACCTTTTGCGCTTCGCCCCGTTCCCAGTCAAACTGACTGTGCAACTTTGCCATATTCCACAGCACCTTATTATAAATCAAATATGCACTGTTATCACGTGGGGTTGGCATGAATGCATCAACCAAATCCATTCTTTCCAAACCATCTTTCACACGCGCATCATAGTCCGCATACTTTTTTGGGTTTGCTGCAACTGCACGCACCTCGGCCATGGCATCAATAATGCGCTTTTGTTCCACTTCATCCTTGGCATGCGACTTGCGTTTTTCCAAGAACAAGACAACCTCGTCAAAAAACTTTTGCAATGTTGCGTTATAATCAATCATTTTATTTTCCTTTTATGCCTGGCGCAATTATATCATAAATTTGCTATCTGGACAATCCTAAACGTTCCAGCATCTCACGCCCCTGTAAAACCTTGGCACGATTCTGGGCACGCGTGGCCATACCCGCATTATAGCCCTGCAAATCAAATTTATTGCCACCCAGTGGTACAATCTTGGATTCCGAAAATTCGTTATAGGCACGACGCACCTTCTGCTTGCGATTTTTGCTTTTCGCATCACGCTGCGCATCCAACAAGCGACCAGAAATTGCAAAATATTCCTGAATCAATTTGTCATTACCGTTAACCTTATTACACAAATGACGCCACGCCAATTTTGCGCCCGCCAAATTAAACTCATATATAAATGTCACTTCAAACTCCTTTGGTTTAGTTCAACCGACTCACACCTATAAATATAGACAAATTTATACAAATGTCAATATTTGGACATAAAAAAGTTGAAAAGTCACACAATTAGGTATAACCTATATCGGAAAAACTAAAAAAATGGGGCAAACCAATGAAGATTCGCAATATTGCAATTATTGCACACGTTGACCACGGCAAAACAACCCTGGTTGACAATATGTTAAAACAGGCGGGCACATTCCGCGACAACGAACGCGTTGACGAACGCGTAATGGACAGTGGTGATATCGAACGCGAACGCGGCATTACAATTTCCGCCAAACCCACATCAATCCAGTGGGGCGAATATAAAATTAACATTGTTGACACACCGGGCCACGCGGACTTTGGTGGCGAAGTTGAACGTATTTTATCCATGGTTGACGGCGTCGTACTGCTGGTCGACAGTGCCGAAGGTCCAATGCCCCAAACAAAATTTGTATTATCCAAGGCCTTGAAACTGGGCCTGCGTCCAATCGTTTGCATTAACAAAGTTGACCGTGGCGACGCCCGCCCAGACGAAGTTTTATCTGAAACATTTGACCTGTTTGATAAACTGGGTGCAACGGATTCACAATTGGATTTCCCATATTTATATGCGGTTGGCCGTGACGGTTGGGCCGTGCGTGATTTGAACGACGAACGCAAGGATTTAACCCCCCTGTTCCAGTTGATTGTTGACCATGTACCCGCCCCTGATTGCAATGGCACACGTTGCCAATTGGATGCACCATTTACAATGTTGGCCACCACACTGGAAGCAGACCCCTATGTCGGCCGCATTTTAACCGGAAAAATTGAATCTGGCACTGTACGTGTTGGCCAATCGGTCAAGGCAATCAACCGCAACGGCGAATTTATTGAAAACGCAAAAATCACAAAAATCATTGAACATCGTGGCGTTGAAAAGGTTTCACGCGAAACCGCATCCGCCGGCGACATCGTTGTTGTTGCAGGATTCAGCAAAGCAACCGTGGCGGACACCCTGTGCGACCCATCGGTTACCGAACCAATCCCAGCCATGCCAATTGATCCACCAACCCTGACAATGACATTCTTTGTAAACACATCCCCATTGGCGGGTAAAAGTGGTAAAAAATTAACATCACGTATGATTGGCGAACGTTTGTTTAAAGAAGCCGAAACAAACATCGCACTGCGTGTTGAACAAAGCGAAAACAACGAAGCGTTCGAAGTATCCGGCCGCGGTGAATTGCAGTTGGGCATTTTAATTGAAACGATGCGCCGCGAAGGTTTTGAATTATCCGTATCCCGTCCACGCGTTGTAATGCAAACAAATGAAAACGGCGAAAAACTAGAACCAATCGAAGACGTTGTTATCGACGTAGACGACGAATTTTCCGGTGTTGTAATTGAAAAAATGACCAAGCGCAAGGCAACAATATCCGAAATGAAGGCATCTGGCGCCGGCAAAACACGCATTGTATTTTCCGCCCCTTCTCGTGGTCTGATTGGTTATTTATCTGAATTCCGCACCGACACGCGCGGCACAGGTATCATGAACCGTGTATTTGATAAATACGATTTATATCGCGGTCCAATCCAGCACTATCGCCCAGGCGTATTGGTTTCGATGGAAAAAGGCAACGCCGCCACATATGCACTGTTTAACCTGCAACCACGCGGCACATTGTTCATCGACCCACAAACCGAAGTTTATTCGGGCATGATTATCGGCGAACACAGCAAAGAAAACGACCTGGAAGTAAATCCGGTCAAAGGCAAAGAATTAACCAACATGCGTTCGGTCACAGCCGATGAAAAGTTATTCTTGGCCCCACCACGCCGTATTTCGCTGGAAGAAGCCCTGTCCTATATCCTGGACGACGAATTGGTAGAGGTTACACCCGCCACCATCCGTCTGCGCAAACGTGAACTGGACAGCAATACGCGTAAAAAATTAAAGAAACACGCCGAAGAATAAAAATCCCGCCACCCGGCGGGATTTTTAATCCCCATCTTTTTTATCTAGGAATAAACACCGCTTTCAAACCTATTCACCCGTGTTATAAACTGTTACCATTGGAAAATTATCACAATGCACCCACGGCGATTATTCCTGTTTGCAGGTTATAACAAAAACGGCATCATTGACGACGCACTGATTTTTTATATCCAGCAACTGGCGAAATTTGGCGACATTGTTTTGTGCATGGATTCAGATATTCCCGCCCCAGAATTAAAAAAAGTCCAGAAATACTGCGTACACACGATTGCCGCGCGCCATGGCGAATATGATTTTGGATCATACAAGCGCGCCTACATCTGGGCGACCGAAAATCTTGATATCAATAACTATGATTATTTATATCTGGTTAACGATTCTGTTTATGGGCCACTGCACGATTTGACGCCATATTTTATCCGCATGGAATCATTATCATGCGATGCATTTGGCATGACGCAAAAACGACACCGCACACGCGCCCATATCCAATCCTGGTTTATCGGCCTGCGCCCATCGGTATTCAAAACAAAATGGTTTGATGATTTTATGTGTGCTATAACCAAATTAGTGTCCAAATCGCAAATAACAATTGAATATGAACACGGTCTGTCACATATGATATCTGATAACAACCTGACTTGGTGCGGGTTATACTCGGTATACAATCGTGACATTTACAACGGCATATCCAAGACATTCATTGCCGGCATACCATTTATAAAAAAAGATGCCTTTGTTCGCCACAATGGTGCACTTGGCGCACAGATTTTATATGTCCTTAATCACACCAGCCACCATATACGGCACACCATTTTACAATCCGCGCGCGCACAATATGGCCCAGAATATATTAACTGGCTTTTAACAAAAAATCCGTTTAGAATATTAATCAGAAACATATATCACACCACCCACAAAATGTTCGCACGGGGGCGCAAATAATTATGACTAAACGCATTGCCGCCATCACAATGGCACGAAACGACACATTTTTTCTGTCCCGTTGGATTGAATACTATGGTCGCGAAATTGGCACTGAAAATTTATACATCTATCTGGATGGCACGGACCAAGACATTCCTGAAAACGCAGGTGCAGCGCATATAACAAAATTGCCCCACACCGACATGTCACGCAGTGCCGGCGACAAATACCGCATTGGCAAAATGTCCGACCTGGCAAATGAATTACTGAAAAAATACGACATTATAATCGGCTGCGATTGCGATGAATTTTTAATTGTTGACCCGGCCCTGAATACATCATTGGCACAATATCTATCGGATAAACAAATCAACACAACGCTTTCGGGCCTGGGGTTGGATGTGGGGCAACACTTAACACACGAAAAGCCACTGGATTCATCCAAACCATTTTTGGCCCAGCGTGCATACGCCCTGTTATCTACCCGTTATACCAAGCCTGTTGTAATAAACCGCCCGGTCCGGTGGGGTTCTGGCTTTCACAGCATAAACGGCCACAATTTCCACATTGACCCGAATTTATATCTGTTACATTTTGGTGCGGTTGATATGGACATGCTGGTGGCCAAGGCCGCATCCCGTGGCCCCGATTGGGTAAATCATTTAAAGCGTCGTGGCAACGGCACAATAAACGACGTCACAAATCGCCCTGCGCACGGTGAACGGTGGTTAAAAATTGCCCGCGTTATGCAACGCATATTCCGCCCAATCTATGCGTGGGACAAACCCGGCATGCTGGGGATAAAACGCATTGTAAAAATTCCAGAACGTTTTCAAAAATCAGGGGTATAAACCATGACACCAGATATGAAAATAGACATTGTTTACCTGTGGGTTGATGACAGCGATAAAAAATGGCGCGCCCAAAAGGATAAATGGCTGGAAATCATCAAGGGCGAAAAACCCGTCAGCAATGACGCATCTACAAACGCGCGCTGGCGCGACAATGGCGAATTCTTGTATTCCCTGCGCAGCGTTGATAAATTTGCCCCATGGGTGAACCATATCTATATCATTACTGGCTTTAACCAAGTGCCACGTTGGCTAAACACTAAACATCCCAAAATCACAATTGTTCCACACGAACAAATCATGCCACACGACGCATTACCAACATTTAATTCCGTTGCGATTGAAATGTGCATACCAAACATACCAGGACTGTCCGAACACTTTTTATTAATGAATGACGACATGTTCTTTAACCGTCCCCTGACACCCGACTTTTTTTATGATGCACGTGGCCGCGCACGAATTTTATACAGCACCCACGCAAAACACGATAAAAACATTGGCACTTGGATGACCCAGGTTGATGAATACACCCAAACATTAATCCTTGCTGCACAAAGCATCGATAAAATTTTTGGTAAATCACTGTATAAATATCGCCCTGCACACAGTATTGACCCATACATAAAATCCAGTTGGATTGAATGTCGCAATCACCCACTGTTAACTGGACACATCGACAAACAAATCCGCAACAAATTCCGCACAAACAACGAACTGCAACGTTGGCTGTTTAATTTATACGATTTAATCAATGAACGGGCGGTATTTATCCATTCCCGCGCACGCAAACACACGCGTCATAAACTCAGCAATTTTATATACAACACCATCTTTTCACCATGGATAAAAAATTCACCTGTTGTATGTACCGACGCATCGCGTGCACGCACAGCACTGATGCGTGCGCCTGTATTTTGTATCAACGACGCACACGATTCAGATGAAACAGTTCTGCGCGATAACGCAAAATTTATGGCGGAACGCTTTCCTGACAAATCACAATTTGAAAAATAAAAACCGCCACTTGGCGGTTTTTTCTAATTAACCCGACATGTTTTTATGAAATCGCAAATTTGCATACGCAACTTTTTCGCCCATTTAAATGGCGGCCGATCCAGCGCACCAATTCGTTCCAATTCACGAAAACATTCCTGGGCAGCAACTTTTTCATCTTCACTTTCAATATACTTTATTTTCCGGAATGCCCAGTTTATAAAATACCATTGAAAATTTTCTGACCATTTTTTCATCTGATATGGTGTGGCCGATTCTTGATATTTCAAAAACGATGTTTTAATCCCTGTACACAAACTTTGCATAATGCGCAATTGCTTGGCACTTAATACAATCCCACCAAAATTCGGTATATAGAAATATAACGGCAATGGCGCAATTGTCACACGCGGATTGCGCAGCATCACCTGACTCCACCATGGGAAATCTTCGAACAATATCCCTTTGATAAAGGGAATATCTTCTATCAATTCACGCCGGTACAAATTTTTCCACACCTGACAATGCTTTATCAGCCATTTTTTCTTTTTTCCCGGCGCATTGTGTGTACGTTCGGTTGCATATTCATACACATCATCTGTAACCAACGTTGGAATCCGCGCAACATCATAGCGTTTATGTATCCGACGTGGCACAACATTATCTGTATCCATTTTCAGCACATGTCGCACCATTAATTGCGGGCGATAAATTCTGTCATATGTAAACGACACAATATCAGACCCATCACGCAACGCCAACGAATATGCAATTTCCATGGTCTGGGGATGAATAAAATCATCACTGTCCAGATACAGAATATATTTACCACTGGCAACCGCCATACCTGCATTACGCGCATCAGACAGCCCCCCATTTTCCTTGTTCACGATTTTAAATCGCGCATCTTTTTTTGCGTATTCTTCCAGAATTTCCGCACTATTATCCGGACTGCCATCGTTTACACAAATCGCTTCCCAGTCTGGGAAAGTCTGATTTTTCACACTATCCAAACATCTGCGCAAATATTTTTCAACGTTATATATTGGTATGATAACCGAAATCGCAGGCATCCCGCCCCCCTTTGATTTTTATATTATTTATTCATATCACAAATTGCCTGTGAAAACGTTCCCGGACGCGGCGCATCTGCATATGCCGTCTTTTGAAAGAACGCCCCTGACGTTAATTCATCAAACAACTTTTGATCAAACGGTTGAAATTTATATTCATGCCATAATGTATGTGTTGGATATTGATCAACATGTGGCATTTCGGCAAAATATTTTTTTGCCCTTTCGTCATTTTGAACCAACGTCTGGAACAACATCTGATGCATAAAGTAATCAAAACTTTTATTTTCATGCATCCAGTAATCTAAAATCATGGCGCGCCATGCCCCCAACAGGTACGACCCACGACGCCCACGAATAAAGCAATTCTGACAAAACATATACTTCTGCCCTACTTTATCACCGACCAGATACATAAAGAAGTCCGTATCAACAATCCATTTTGGTATTTTATCCACCACAAAATCCGTTGAATCCAACCAGAATCCCCCATATTGATACAGCAATTCCACCCGACAAATATCTGCAAAATGGGCACGTCTGATTTTACCCGCCTTGTACTTTTCAACAATCACATCTGGCAACGTAATGTAATCAAAGATGTTATTATCATCCAACACCACCAATTCCTGCTTGCAATGTTTTCTGATACTGCGGAAACAAGATTTTACCAACTCTGGCGCATTTTCTTCGCCTTGCTGCCATATTGTAAAAATCTTTTCATTCTTATCATCTTTGATAACTGGCCCATCCACAACATTTTTCACCGCTGGCAAATATCGTTTAAAATATTCCGGTGCAACGCGCGACAAAACATCCGTACGCACATCACGTCTGTGATCACGCGAACGCCACGGCCAGTTAAATACATGTGATTGAAAAAAGATTCTTGTCAGTGCCCACGCTCTATCAATATTCATATTTTATCCTTTGCTTTTATTTACAAATTACCCCAGCCACAACGACTGGGGATTTTTCATTATTCTTCGACTTCACCCATTGTGTCATCCGTATCTTCATCGATTGGACCGGTTGTCATTTCTTCGGCGATACCAGACGCGCGTGCCATAATTTTTTCTAACAACGCCTGCTGCACATCTTCATGGTCTTTCAGCCACTGACGTGCATTTGCTTCGCCCTGGCCCATACGTTCACTGTTGTATGAATAGAAACTGCCCGCCTTTTCAATCAGGTCATATTTGACCCCCATATCCAAGATTTCACTTATACGGCTAATACCTTCGCCATACATAATTTTAAAGTCAACTGTACGGAATGGTGGTGCAACTTTGTTCTTTACAACCTTGACCCGCGTTTCATTTCCGATGATATTTTCTTTATCCTTAATCTGGCCTGTACGGCGAATATCCAGACGTACCGACGCATAGAACTTTAACGCATTACCACCCGATGTCGTTTCCGGATTACCAAACATAACCCCAATCTTCATACGAATCTGATTGATAAAGATAAGCAGCGTATTACTGCGCGAAACAGACCCCGCCAATTTTTTTAAACTTTGGCTCATCAAACGGGCGGTTGTACCAACGAACGAATCGCCGATATTACCTTCTAATTCCGCTTTGGGAACTAATGCGGCCACCGAATCGATAACCACAACATCCACTGCACCCGACTTAATCAAAGTGTCTGCGATTTCCAAGGCCTGTTCACCTGAATCCGGCTGTGAAATAATCAGGTTCGCAACATCAACACCCAATTTTTTTGCATAACTTGGGTCCAATGCATTTTCCGCATCAATATACGCACACGTTCCACCCTTTTTCTGGGATTCTGCCACCGCATGTAATGCCAAAGTCGTTTTACCTGAACTTTCTGGCCCATAGATTTCAACGATGCGCCCCTTTGGGTATCCACCAATTCCCAACGCGATATCCAACCCCAGCGATCCTGATGAAATCGCCTCTATATTCTGCTGTGAACCATCACCCATTTTCATGATGGCTTCTTTACCAAACTGCTTTTGAATTTGTGCCAATGCAGATTCCAACGCAGGATTTTTTGCGAACAATCCACTATCCTTGGCGGCTTCTTTTTTTGCCATACTTTTCCCCTTTATTTCTTAGGAAAATCATACATGCTGAAACCATAAAAATCAACGGATTTTATTATTTTTCTTTTCGACCAAGACCAACAAACTAAACGCCCCGACAAAGACCGTCACCGTCCACACCGCCGCCGTCGTTCCAAACAGTGATATCACCGCCGCCGCCAACATTGGCGCAATAACATTTGGTAAATTCACGCTGGTTCTGAATACCCCATAATACTTGGACTGTTGTGCCACTGTTGTCCCATCAAAGAACAACAAATCATGCACCGATTCCATCAACGCGCCCGACACCTGCCATGCGACAAATATCGCCAACAATGGAATACCCGTTGCAAACATCGCCATTGCCGACAACACCGCAAACGACCCAAACCCCAGCACCATCCAAATCGTTTTACCTGTCCTGCGTACAACCCGCCCCATAAATTCACTTAGCAATAAATAAGGCACAATCCCCAGCGTCAACACCCACCCCAACGCATCTTTGTCAAAACCATTTTCAATCACCAAAATCGGCACATATAACACGCGCATCGCACGCAAAGAATAATAGCCAAAGTTCACCAAATATGCCCGCATCATACCCGGCACACGGAAAAATTCCATTGTATTCTTCCACAACGCCCGCATCGTACGCCGTGGATTCACGGCCCGTACATACTTGTCTTCCTGGACGATTTTGAAATATTTAAACACAGTCCACGCAATCAAATACATCACCGCCGACCCAAAGAACGCCGCCCGATTTCCAAACTGGTTTGCAATAAACACCGCCACCGTCGGCGCGAACAATGCCCCCACATTCAGCCACAAATGATACCGCGAATTCAATCGGGCCATTCCAATTTTTTTCGAAAAATCAGACATAAACAATGGGATTAACATACTAGACAGCGTAATTGCAATCCCCGTCGTATAATCCAGAATAATAAACGTACGTGGCAATATTGAAAAACTCATCATCGCATAGCACACCGCCATCATCAACAACGCGAAATAGAACACGCGCACCTTGGAAAACATGCGCAAAATTTCATTTGCGAACAAACCAACCAAGAAACAAAACACAGAATAAATCGCAACATAAATACCAACAATTGCGGATGATTTAAATATTTCCAGAATTACCAACGAATATACAGCATTATAAATACCGTCTGCAAACCCTGTGAACAGCCCCAGGTTCGCAAACGAAAACCCATTTACTTTTTTACCAACAGAAATATATTTATCCCCCGCCATAGTAATTCATTATATCATAAAAATCCCCCAGAACTAAGACAAATAAAAGTTTAGTGGTTAGTGTTAGTGGTAAGTGTTTAGTGAATGTGTGCGGCGTTTGCCGCACATTGTAGTGCCACCACTAACCACTGGCACTAACCACTTACACTTAGATAAACTTTTATTTATCTAACTATTTGCAGAAAGATTTTTTTTCGATATAATAACAAAGTTCTCGGGTATTCTGGGAACGAGGACTTGAAACCTCTCTTATAACGTTTGACATCGCGTTAAGATGCAAAGAACTCCAATCATCATGGTTGGAGGGCGGTGAATATATAGAATAAACCCGCTATTTTATAAGATAGTTTCAAGCCTCCAACCGTCTGATTTTTTCAGCGGTTTTTTCATTCGCAAAACAAATGAAAACAAGGAGGTCTTGAATGAAAAAACTTTTAACAATCGGCACACTGTGCCTGGTATGCAATAGTGCACACGCACTTGAAGTAATAAACCCTGGTGGCAGCCTTACCCCAAGCAGTTGCACAACAGCAACATATCAAACTTGCACATCTGGCACATACGCAACCAGTTGCAACACCACCGCATGCAACACATGTAAAAGCGGTTCAACATCCACTGCAAATACCGTTGGAATTATAACAATAAAAAGCGCAGGGACATACTATACTAATTGCTCGGTCAGTCCACACACATGCTCTTGCACGGGTCAAACAACAACCTATGCATGCGCCGATGGATATTATGGCAGTCCAACAAACAACCTGACCGGTTGCACCCCCTGCCCAGACAACGCCACCTGCACATATGGCAGCAACACAACATTCACATGTAATCTGAACTATCTAAAAACAGACGATAGTTGCATCCCGTGCCCGACAAACGGCGTATATACGTGTGCAGGCACTACCCTTGTCTGCGCCAAGGGGTATTATCGCAATGGCAACACATGCAACCGATGTCCATCATCTGGTGGCGTTTATGGCACAACCGCCAGTCCGATATTTTCCAGCGGTGCGACCAGCATAACCGAATGTTATATCCCAGCCGACACCACGATGTATGGTTCTGACACCAGCGGCAATTATGAATACTATTTCATCAACAAAACAAATAACGAAGGCATAAATTGTTATTACACCAACTAACCCGCTTTGCTTAAACATACAAGTGTTATTTATTCCAACACTAACCACTAAAAATCCCCCAACCGGGGGATTTTTTATTTCTTTAACAAATACCACTTTGCAATGTCGGCAAACGCCATACCAATGAACGCACCCAACAAAACATCCGACGGCCAGTGCGCACCAACCGCAACACGCGACACACCAATCACAATTGCCAATGTCCACGTTAACACCTTGTACCGTGGTGCTAGCATACCAATCATAACTAATCCTGCAAAACTAACCGTTGTATGACCCGACGGCATAGAATTAAATGCCCATTCAATGGACGGCGGAAAAAATCCGGTCATATCCAACGCCTCAAAGAATATAGGGCGCGCACGACCTATAAATATTTTCATCACCTTGGCAATAATCCCTGCGCCTAAAACGCTGCACAATATTAAAAACGCATTATTCGTTTTGATATTCAATACGAAATTATGAATAAACGCGCCCACATGCAACCGTGGCGCACATTTCAAGAAACTGCAATCCGTATTAACGCACTTTTTTACACAAAAAACCATAACCGCAATCAGTGCACCAAAAATCCAGACCTTGGCATCAAACAACACATCAAACCATTTCCACAGCCGACAATCCAACTGACGCAGGAATAAATATAACGGTTTATCAAACCACATTATTCCACACATAACCAACGCCCCTGTCACCAGTGCGCCAACACCCATTTTTCGCCATTTGATTTCATTATTTGCCGTTAAAAACATATCCACACCCCTGTAAATAAAACTATTCCGCAATTAACCTATTATAAACCTTTTTATCCGTCAGAATCTTGGCCGATACCGCCGCTGCAACCGCGTCTTCATCCGCACCATTTGTTATAACCGGGCACCCACGACGAATCGTATCTGCATCAACTGTTGCATCTTTATTGAAATCTTGCGCATTAAAGTCATTATTTATAACGTTCAAGAAAAAAGCATTTTGCTGTTGATTGGTTCTGATATTAGACAGACATACAATCGGGAAAATTCCACGACCATCAATCTTGCGCCCCTGCCCCGTTTTTATCGATTTGTTCAATAATTCCAGTGCCCCACCATTGTCCAAATCAATTCGCGATGCGATTCGCGCCGAACCGGCTGTTGGCGTCCCCACCAACACACCACGCGCATTTTCATAAAATGCCGCAACCAATGCTTCGGCCGTGCCACGCGTCTGGTCAGACATCAGCACAACAACCGGCGCATCTGTCACCGCATCACCACCGGGAACAACTTCTACTTCGTCCGATGCGGTTTCAACGATTCGCATAATCGGATTTTTACCAATAAACAATCCACCTAGTTTTGCTGCGGCCCTTTCATCATCACCGCCCGCCACACGTAAATCCAGTACAATCCCCGACACATCCGGATATCGCGCCAACGCCTCGTTAATTATACTTACCGCGCCATCTGATACATTATGCACAATAATTTCCAACAATCCGCCTGTGTCTGGATCAGATCGACGAACCACATCCGCATCCGCCAAAACGATTGTAGCGCGCCGCAACACCACATCTTTATTCCCCGCCGGCGTCAACAAACGAATCTTGGACGTCCCTGAATTAAATCCAGTCATAACCGCATTCAATTCAGCATCCGACATATCCGCCACGTATCGCCCATTAATCTGTTCAATTAAATCACCTGCGCGAATACCCGCCATATCTGCGGGCGCGCCCTTATAGATACCATTCACACGAAAATTACCGCGCGAATCACGTGCGCCTTCGATTCCAACACTGGTCAACAATCGACCATCTTCGGCAATTTCTGCGGCCTTGGAAAAAACATATCGGCCATTTTCATCAACCCCACGTATCAGACTGTCCACCACCGCCTGGTACATTTCGCTTTCCGACAATCCGCGCAAATTCGGATCATACGCACGCATCTTTAATATCAGTGCCGTTGTAATTTCACCAAACCCATTCCAATCATTTGCATCGGGCCGCGGGAAATTTGCAACAATATCATCCCCCCACACCAAAACTACACGTTCATCAGTCGCTGCAACATGCGCATTTTTATTTAAATTTTCAATACTTTCAATTGCCACATTCAGGTTTTTTCCCGCCCAATTCACATCATCTAATTTCTGGTAAATTTCGGCAAATGTTTTTGACACGTCAAACACCGGCAAACCATCTTGGACCGGTTCATCATCAAAGAATAAACTATCCGCGCATGCGCCATTCAATCCCCCCAGAACAACTGTCATAAAAACAAAAAACTTTTTTATTCCCATATTCCGTCCCCCCGTGGCGCATGCACACAAAATTATTTATCACTATCGCGCAGGTTAAAGTGATACAGCATAATATTAGAAACATACATACTGGTAAATGTACCCATAATTACACTGAATCCCATCGCATATGCAAATTCGCGCAAGACCTGGCCACCAAATATTGACAGACCAATCATCGCCAACAGTGTTGAAACACTGGTCAACATAGTACGACGCAACATTTCATTAACCGACAAATCGATTAGTTCACCCATTGGCATC
The DNA here is from genome assembly GCA_015062495.1 of Alphaproteobacteria bacterium. NCBI lineage: Bacteria > Pseudomonadati > Pseudomonadota > Alphaproteobacteria > Alphaproteobacteria bacterium. The sequence goes on from SUUN01000002.1 coordinate 155,084, forward strand.
TTGTGATACTTTTTAACATTTTCATCAATTCGGTCATAGTTTACAATCTTGTCATTAATTGAATACCCAATCCCCGTCAGAATAACCGCAATCGCCGTCTGATTAAATTCCAGTCCTGTGATTGAAAAGAATCCGAACATCAACACAAAGTCCAAGAACAACGAACAGAATGCCCCAACGGCATATCCGCCCTTGTATCGAATCCAAACATAAATTGCCATCATGACAAACGCGAACAGAATTGCCAAAATTCCACCACGCACCAATTCGCCACCAATTTTTGGTCCAACGACTTGCACCTGGGTATATTCAACATTATCACCCAGTATATTTTTTATTTGGGCCACACGTTCATTTTGTACGGCATCAGTCGCCCCTTTGGGCAGCCCCAGTCGAATCAAAATCGCATTACCATCAACGGTCTGTAATTCTGGTTTAAATTCCGCCAACGCATCACGCATTTGTTCGATACCATAGTCCTGGACAACTGGTTTAACCTCCATCGCGATACCGCCTGAAAAGTCAATACCATAGTTCAACCCACGCACCAACAACGACAACAGTGCCAACAAAATCAAGGCCGCCGAAACGAAATACGACACCTTGCGATATTTCATAATATGCAGTTTCATAACACTACCCCCTTGCACTTATTATTTTTTACCACCGACAAAACCAATTTTTTTATTTTTGCCGTTCATATACCAATCTACTAATACTTTGGTCAACCACACACAAGTGAACAAGGTTGTCAAAATACCAATCGACAGTGTCACCGCAAACCCACGAATTGGCCCTGCCCCAAACTGGAACAATACCAACCCACAAATCAGCGTAGTCAGATTTCCATCCAACACCGCCTTCATCGCCTTGTCAAACCCCAGGTTTGCTGCCCGCAACGTCGGTGTTCCCGCACGAACTTCATCGCGAATACGTTCAAACGGCAACACATTTGCGTCAACCGCCATACCCAACGTCAACACGATACCTGCGATACCCGGCAATGTCAGTGTTGCCCCAAACAACGCAGTCAACCCAACAATCATCCCTAAATTTACCATCAGTGAAATCATCGCAATAACACCAAAACCGCGATACACCATCAGCAAGAATATAAAGATGAAAATTACACCTGCAATCGCACCAATTTTACCACCTGCAATTGTATCTGCGCCCAACCCGGCACCAACTGTGCGTTCTTCGATGACCTGCAACGGCGCCGGCAAAGCCCCCGAACGCAACAGAACCGCCAAATCCTTGGCCCCCTGTAACGAGAACCCACCCGAAATCTGACCGCGACCACCCGGGATTGGTTCACGAATAACCGGCGCAGACAAAACCTTGCCGTCTAAAACAATTGCAAATCGTTCATTGACATGTTCCGTTGTTAGTTTTGCAAATCTGCGCGCCCCCGACGCATCAAACACAGTTGATACAACCGGCATATTATTTTGATCAAAATCCGCCTGGGAATCTTTCAATGATTCACCTGACACTTCGACACGCGAATATACCGGCACAACAGATTCCGGTGAATCTATATACGGCAAAAATTCTGTCCCGGCTGGCGCACGACCTGATTGAATCTGTTCCATTGACACAGACTCGTTCACCAAATGGAACGACATCTTTGCGGTCTGACCAATTAATTCTTTTATACGTTCTGGATTATCAACACCCGGCAACTGAACCAAGATATACTTTCCCCCCTGGCTTTGGATTGATGGCTCTTTTGTCCCCAGCGCATCAATACGACGGCGCACGATTTCAATACTGCGTGCCAACGCATCCTGTTGCATTTCCGCGCGCTGCTTTTCTGAATAAGATAACGTTACCGTCTTCCCATCTGATTCTATATCAACCGTATTACCAAATGCGCTTTTCAAGCGTCCCTTGGCGTCGCCAACCTCGTCCGCGTTACGAACAACAAACGACACAACATTGTCATGATTGCGCAAATTAGAAAAACGAATAACCCCCTTGTTTCTGTCAATCAGGGCCGAACGCGTTTCATCATACAATTGTTGCGCTTTTTCCTGGAACATGGTGTTTGTGTCCACCTCTAACAACAATTGCGCCCCACCCTTCAGGTCCAGTCCCAACGGCACAGGCTCAATCCACTTTGGAAAATAAGGCGCTAAATTCGGCGCCATTGTTGGCACAGCCAACAACACACAAAAGACTGCAATAAAAACAATCGCCAACTTTTTAAACATAACCCAACCCTTTATTGTTCAACGGACGCAACGGCGTTTTTATTCACTTCGATAACAACGCCCTTGGCAACTTCTACTTCTATTGTTTTTTCATTAATTTTTTTGATTACACCATAGATACCAGCGGCCATTACACGATTACCAACCTGTAACGAATCCAGCATTTTCTGGTATTCAGCCATACGTTTTTTATTCGGACGCACCATAAACAGATATATAATTCCAAACACCACAACGCAATACAACACCATTCCCCAGAAACCATTTTGTGGGGTGGCCGGCACTGTCTGCACAGCACTATCAACAACATCGATTGTCTGTTCCATATAATTTCTCCTTGTCTTTAATACCCAGACAATAGTAAATCAGACCACAAAAGTAAAGGAAAAATAAAGATTTTATAACCGTTCGAACCAGGTATCAATTTCCGTCATCGGAATAAACTTGTACACCGGTCGCCCATGATTGCATTGCCCCGCCCGTTCTGTTCGTTCAATATCACGCAACAAAGCATCCATTTGAATCATGTCCAGTTTCTGTCCTGCCCGCACAGAATGATGGCACGCATAATTTGCCAACTTTAAATGCAATTTTTCATTTAATTGTGACGAATGTCCATTTGTGCGCACCTCGTCTGCGATATTATGCAACACATCACCCCAGTTTAAATCCCAATCCGCTGGCTTTTCAAATATTGCGATTGCATCCGCCCCAAATTCACCAACATGCAACCCAGACGCCTTTAATTCATCTGCAATTGACATAATCGCCATAACATCCACGTCACGCAGATTAACAACAATTGGCGTTAACAACGGCTGGGTCTTAATTTTATGCCCACGCAATTTTTCATAAGTAATGCGTTCATGGGCGGCATGCTGGTCCACTATAACCATATTATCATCTTTCTGGGCAATAATATATTTATTGCCGACCTGGCCAACAACACGCCCCAACGGCAAATCATTTATAACAGTATTGTCTATATATGGCACATTATCTGCACTCTGAACTCTGCACTCTGAACTCTGTTGTGTTGCCACCGGCAATACAACATTATCCCTTACCTGGAAAACTTCCCGCCGAATTCCAAAGTCAAATCTTACTGGCTCAACAACTTTATCTGCACTCTGCGCTCTGAACTCTGAACTCTGCATTGGCTTTGCCTGCACCATTGTTTGCGCCAATCTGTCACGCAAAGTCTTGATAATAAATGCCCGAACATGATTTGGTTCTAAAAAGTGAACTTCGGTCTTGGCCGGTGACACGTTCACATCCACCGCATTTGTCGGCACAGTTAAATACAGCGCACACAGCGGAAATTCCCGCGCATGCATAACATCCATATACGCCGCCCGCAACGCACCAACCAACACCTTGTCTTTGACTGGCCGCCCATTAACAAATAAATACTGGTCTACACTTGATGCGCGTCGCAATGTTGGCTCGGATATAAAACCAGTTAATTTCATTTCTGCATTACTGCCTGATACCGCATCAATATCCAGCATCCGCCCCCGAACATCATCACCCATGACCGACGCAACGCGACTTAACAAATCTTCATCTTTTTGAAAACGCCATCTGTTATTCAACACAAACCCAACGTCCGCCCGCGACATCGCCAAACGTTTAACCACATCCAGCACAGACATCATTTCGGCACGGTCGCCACGTAAAAACTTTAATCGCGCAGGCGTTTTTGCAAACAAATTCTGAACCCGAATACGCGTTCCACTTTCCCAGTCAGACGGCTTAACCACGCCCGTATTTGCATCAATCTGCCAACCATTTGAATCTGCGTCATTACACGTATCAATCACCATATCCGACACAGACGCAATTGACGGCAACGCTTCACCACGGAAACCCATATAGTTTATATTCAGCAAATCATCCGTTGGCAATTTTGATGTTGCATGGCGCGTAATCGCACGGGACAAATCATCGCGACTCATCCCCGAGCCATTATCGACAATACTGATTAATGTCCGTCCACCGTCAGTGACGTCAATCATAATCTGGTCTGCCCCCGCATCCAGTGCATTTTCCACCAGTTCTTTCACCACACTGGCGGGGCGTTCGACCACTTCACCTGCGGCAATTTGATTAATCAGAAAATCCGGCAATACGCGTACAGCCATTCCTGTGCCCTATTCCTTGAATGTAACGGATAAAATTTCGTATTCTTTTTCACCACCCGGCAACTTGACGATACATGTATCCCCAACACACCGCCCAATCATTGCACGTCCAACCGGCGACGTACATGAAATCACCGTACGTCCATCTGATTCAATATCCGACAATATCCGGCATTGCATTTTATTACCATCTTCGTCTTCGGCAATAACACGCGCACCAAACACAACACGATTTCCAGTCAAAGAATCAACATCAATCACCGCAGCATTTTCAATAACATTTTCAATAAAGCGAATACGCGCATCAATTTGACGTTGCTTCTCTTTGGCTGCACTGTAATCAGCGTTTTCAGACAAATCCCCCAGCGAACGTGCCCACTGTACAGTTTTTAAAATCTCGGGTCTTTGGTTTTCCTGTAAATCTTTTAATTCTTTAATCAGCGCATCAAATCCCGCGCGCGAAATAGGCTTTTTTTCCATATCATCTTTCCTGTTTTAAATTACTTGGCAAATTATACGCGATGATTTTAATTTTGCAATTATGAAATTAACATGTATACTATACATAATATGTTCAGGACAAATATCTTAACCCGCTTTTTATTACGCCGATTTTTTTCCGGCGTTGGTCTTGTTATGCTGGTCGTATGCGGCATTATATTTGCGGTAACATTTGTTGAACGCCTGCCGTCGAATCCAACGGCGTTTGATGCACTATATGAATCCTGGATTCGTTTATTAGAATATGTACCCATGTTTTTACCATTGGCGGTATTTATGGGCACATTGCTAACATCATACAACCTGACAAAATCGACTGAAAATATTATTATATCCAGTGCGGGCCTGTCCCCATATCAGTCGACAAAACCATTTCTGGTTGGGGCTTTTTTGATTGGCGTATTTGCAACAACTGTTGTTAATCCATATTCTGTTAATATCAGTACAAACAACATCACCCATGACCAATTACAGTTAATTGACAATACCATATGGCTGCGCGAAGAATCTGACAAAGGTTTCATCACAATGAACGCCCGCGACATGCACAAGGCGGGCGGCGTCCTTATTTTTGAAAACGCAACTGTCTATACCCAAACACCCCAATTCAAACTGATTAATCGGATTCAGGCAAACACCATTACCCTGTCTGATACGGGACTGTCCGCCCACAACGCAATCATTTGGAACACAGACGGCACAACCGAACGCGGCGATTGGGCAACACAAACACTGCTGACCCCCCAAACAGTTTTAGATCGATATCTGCAACCAGATCAGATTTCATTTTGGCAACTGCCTGACTTTATCAAACGCATGGAATCAATTGGTGTCCCGGTACGTGGCCACCGTGTACAATTGTGGACATTGTTATTTTTACCATTAACAATGATTGCCATGGCAACACTGGGCGTCGCCTTTTCCCAGACCAAGCAACGTCGCAATTACAGTTTTGGCATTAAATTCAGTCTGGGGATTATCACATGCTTTGGTGTTTATTTTCTGACGAACATGTTTAATGCTTTGGGTGCAACGGGCGCATTGCCCCCCATATTATCCATCATTGCCCCACCACTGATTATCATCGCAGGTGCTGGCATATTCATCAACAGTTTTGACACAATATAAACAGACGGGGAACACACATGCCATTAAAAAAGAACAAGAATTCCAAAATTCCACGCATTTTAATGTGGATACTTATCGCCATATTGATTGTGCTGATGATTATATCATTTGCCCCAACCCAGCATATGACTGAAATCGTGGTATATCCCTAAATGAACTATATTGATATATTCTTAGAAGCACTGTCGGCCGAACGCGGTCGCAGCACAAAAACCCTGGCGGGATACGAATCTGACCTGCGTCTGGCAAATGACGCTATTGTGGGTGGTTTAATGTCGGCGGACGCAGACGCGGTACAAAAATACCTGTCGTCATTACCTGACAAACCATCATCCATCGCGCGCAAGGCATCAGCCCTGCGTGGATTTTATAAATTTTTAATGATGGAAAAAATTATTTCCCACAACCCAACCGCAAATCTTGAATTGCCCAAACGCAATCGTACCCTGCCCAAGTTTTTATCAATTGATGAAATTGAATTGCTTATTTCCAGTGCCGGCGATATCAAGACATCCATACGCCTGCGCGCAATGATTGAATTATTGTATGCATCAGGCCTGCGCGTATCCGAATTGTGCGAATTACCAATGACGGGTGTTTTGGGCGACAAACTGTTAATTCATGGCAAAGGTGCCAAAGAACGCTTGGTCCCTATGCACGACGCGGCGATTCATGCACTAAACAAATGGCTGGACGCACGTGGCGAAAACGATTCTAAATATGTATTTCCGTCCAACGGTAAATTCGGCCACATTACCCGCGATGGATTTTTCAAGATTCTAAAAAAGTGCGCTGTTCTGGCTGGCATCGACCCATCCCGGGTCAGTCCACACGTCCTGCGTCATTCATTTGCATCGCACCTGTTGGCGGGTGGCGCAAACCTGCGCGCGATACAAACAATGCTGGGCCACGAAGATATTTCCACCACCCAGATTTACACACACATCATGCCGGAAAAATTATGCGAAACAATTGTGGCGCACCACCCCCTGGCAAAAAAATAAAGGTATAAATAATGATAAAAAAATGCGATAAACCAGGTTGCACCAAGGCCGGCACATGCCGCGCCCCAAAATCACGTGATTTACGTGACTATTGGTTTTTCTGCCAAGAACACGCGGCAGAATATAATAAAAACTGGAATTATTACGCAGACATGACCCCTGATGAAATCGAAGCGGACTGGGAACGACAAACTTTTGGCGCCGCCCTGCGCGACAAAGAAACCGCACGCGCCGACGCATCCGACTATGCCAAATTCATCAACGATTTTATAACCGGGCGCAGCAAATTCGACAAAATGCCCGCACGCAGTAAATTACCAACAAATGTTGTATCGGCCCTTCGTGTATTCGACCTGGGGATATCGGCCACCTGGCGCGAAGTTGGCACAAAATACCGCGCCCTGGCAAAAAAATACCACCCAGACACCGCCACGGACAAGCAAAACGCCGCAAATGAATTTGCGCGCATTTCCACCGCATATGAAATATTAAAAAAACATTTCGGAAAAAAATAATCCCGCACATTCCGCGGGATTTTTTACGGAATTCATACCTGGTGACTATTCCCTGCGATTTATATACCATATAAATAACCAGAGGAGAGTCCACATCATGTTACTAAAATCAAAAATTTGTTTTACATCAATTGCAATATACGAAATTATCGCAGTATCGTTTCTGCATTTTCAACGTCTTTGCGATTCCATATTTTCATCCAGTTTTTGTGCCGGTTGGTATCGCTATTTTCTGTTCTGCATTGTTGTTCCATTAATTGCCCTATTAATATGGATGTGGATACGCGAAATAATCCGTGTTCGTCGCCGTCACCGTTTTATCCGCCGTGCGAAAAATGCCGCATCTGGCATCATATCCAGCATCCGCGGCCATGTATCTGAAAACATCAGTTCCGCAGACCTGGAAAAAATAATCACCGCAGCGGTCTTGATTGGAATAAAACAGTACGCAGACCGTCACCCTAACCTGCGCAAAAATGTGAACAATATTATGGGGCTGGCGAATGGTGAAATTGACATTGATTTAATGTCCACCGACGATGAAATGCCGAAAAAACAAACGCGCACCAAAGTTCAAAAAAACACCAAGCGCAAACGCACTAAATAAAAAACAAATTCCCCGACCATCGGGGAAAACTTATAAAAGCAATATCGCATAAATTAAATAAATTAAAGAACTTTCAAAACAAAGCCCCTAGCATCGGGGAAAAAATTAAAGATAATGGTATAGATAAACGGGTTGGAAATGGCGTAGTGTACAGAAGTTACATGAGCCATTGCCAACCCGATTTAGATATGCCATTAGATTTAATTTTTGTTCAGGTACAATATGGCGTCCATCCCCGCACTACACCCCGTCCCCACAGCCGTCGCAATCTGCATTTTCAAATTGCTGTGAACATCCCCTGCGACATACATACCCACCGGCAACGCATCCGGGGCCAGGCGTCCCAACGCATCGCGCTTGACCTCTTCGGTCAGATAGTCTGTGTTCGCTTCGTGTCCAATGGCGACAAACAAACCATCGGCAACAATTTCCGCACCGTCGGTTGTCGTGATAATTAATTCACCATCGGCCGAATCTGGCTTTGCCGCAATTTTTGCCAAATCTGTATTAAACAGGCATTCTATGTTATCGCGTGCCTCAACCCGTTCGCGCAGAACTGCCTCGGCCCGGGTGAACGCAGATTTACGATACACAATCTTAACCGTCTTGGCCAAATCTGCCAAATACAGCGCATCGTTCAGCGCACTATTACCGCCCCCCATAACAACAACGGTTTTACCACTGTAAAAGAAACCATCACACGTCGCGCAATATGACACACCGCGCCCCATAAATTCACGCGCGCCTTCGATTTCCAACTTACGCGGGCTTGCCCCTGTGGCAATAATAATGGTTTTACCAACATATTCCGCGCCATTATCACATATAACTTTGTATCCTGATTCCGCATCGCCTGTGATATTCTTGGCCGAAACAAATTCAACCACCGCCCCAAATGTTTCGCACTGTTTTTTCATAAATTCCGCCAATTCAAACCCAGAACCGGCCCAACCTGGATAATTTTCCAATGTTGCAATACCCGCCATCTGGCCGCCCAGTCTGTCGCCACCCAAAACAATGGTCTTTTTATTTGCACGTGCGGTATACAACGCCGCCGTCAAACCCGCCGGCCCTGAACCTAAAATAATAACATCATACATGATAAAAGCCTTCCTTCTATATCCTTCGCGAAACAGATTACAAAACAAACGCCCCCAACGCAAACGAATTTATTGCGCAACCCCAAAAAAAGATTTATAATTAAAGTGATATGAAATTCAGTTTTGTATTTTTCTCGTCTTTCTCGTCATCCCCGTTGGGGGAATAATTTAGCATACACTTTTTTGATTTTGTAATTGCGAAACTGTTCGCACCATAATAACATATATCCCAAAGATAAATCGAAGGAACAAGAAAATGTTGGATATAAAATTTATTCGTGAAAACCCAGAAACCGTTAAAAACGCCTGCCGGGTCAAAGGTATGACAGATTACACAGACGAAATCCTGGCGTTGGACGCACGCGTTCGTGAACTGAAAACAGTCACCCAGGCAAAAACCGCCGAAAAAAATAAAATCACACGCGAAATTCCAACCGCAACCGACCGCGCACCGTTAATCGCGCGTTCGCGCGAAATCGCGAACGAAATCGCGGCTGATATGGCGGAACTTGCGGACAAAGAATCCCAGTTAAACGATTTATTACACCGCGTTCCACAAATCCCTTCAAACGACGCACCAATTGGTCGCGACGACACAGAAAACGTGGAAATCAGACGCGTTGGCACACCACGCGAATTTGACTTTACCCCACGTCCACAATGGGAACTGTTGGAAATGAACGGTTGGTGGAAACCTGAAAAAATCGCATCAATCTGTGGCACCCGCACCTATGCCCTGTTTGGCGAAGCAGCGGAACTGGAACTGGCAATTCAAACATATGTTCTACAAAAACTGATGGCACGCGGATTCACATTCGTAAACTGTCCATCAATTACAAAACCCCAGACCATATTTAACGCCGGCCACTTTATGGGTTCGGACCTGTCCGTCATGAATAACGATGTATTTATGTTAACCGACACCGATCGTTGCCTGGCGGGAACGGCTGAAATCATCTTAAATTCGCTGCACAGTGACGAAGTTTTAAACGAAAAAGATTTGCCAATTAAATACGCGGGCTATTCCCCCTGTTTCCGCAAAGAAGCCGGCGCCGCCGGTCGTGACACCCGCGGAATCGTGCGCATACACCAGTTTAACAAGGTTGAACAGTATATTTACTGCACCCCCGAACAATCGGACGAAATGCACGAACATTTGTTAAACAACCTGTGCGAAGTAATGGATGATTTGGAATTACCATACCGCGTAATTGCGGCATGTACCGGCGACATGGGATTTAACAAGGTTAAAATGCACGACGTCGAAGCCTGGTTCCCCAGTGAAAACACATACCGTGAACTGGGTTCATGTTCTTCGATTGGCACATTCCAGGCGCGCCGCACCAACACACGTTACCGCGCATCGGACGGCACACTGCAATTCTGCGCAACATTAAATAACACAGGTATCGCCCTGCCACGCGCAATTGTACCAGTAATTGAAAACCACCAAAACCCAGACGGTTCAGTGAACATCCCAAAAAAACTGCAACCATTAATGGGCGGTCGCACAAAAATCGGTGGCAAACACTAACACAAATAAAAATCCCGCAATTGCGGGATTTTTATTTATTTCTTTTTCTGTGTTTTTTCACAGGCGCTTTTTTTGCAACAGATTTTTTCTGTGGCTTCGCTTCTTGCTTTGGCGCAGTCTTTTTTATTTCCTTTTTAAAAATATTCAAACCATCCGCCAAATTTTTCATCATGCCTGGAATTTTATTCGACCCGAACAAAATAACCACCAAAACAACAATAACCAGAATCTCAGCCCATCCAAAACGTCCAAACATTTCAAACTCCTATTTATTTCGCAACATAGCAATCCAGTCCATCAGACTTGGCATTACGACAGAACCCATTTGCATCCGCCGCCGTCTTGAACGCAACACGCAAACGATATGTTGTTTTACCATCTTTTAACTGTGCCGCCAAGATTACAAACTGCTGCCCATCAAACAAACTTTTGTGTGCGTTCTGAATCTGACGCTGGGCGCTTTCCGCCAATGCACGCGTGCTGTACGAGCCAAATTGAACATACCACGCCCCCGCCACAGGTTTGGCAACTGTCTTTGCCACAGGCTTTGCCGCAGGTTTTGCTGCCGCCTTGGCAACCGGCTTTGCTGCTGGCTTTGCCGCAGGTTTTGGTTGTGCCACAGGCTTTGATTCTGCAGTCGGATTAAACTTAACTTCTTTGCGTTCTTCTACGACGCGAACCGGCACGCCCGCCGTTGCTGCCACTGGTTGTGGCTGTACAACCGGCTGTGGTTTTGGCTGTGGTTGTGCAACCGGTTGTGGTTGAACCTGAACCGGCTGTGGTTGCGCCTGAACAGGCTGTACTGGTGGCATAACATTCATATCTGCGCCCTGTCCCGCATCTACAACAACCGGCGCGTCCAAATCCACTTCTATCGAAGACGAAGATTCATCACCAATCGCACGAATGATAACATAAGTTGCCAGCACGATAACAACCAAGCCAACACTTAACAGCAACCATGGTTTTTTTGGACGTGGCACCGCAAATGGCGTTGCATCTGGCAATGTATCCATTGCACCATTATCGTCCAGATCTAACAAATCCAAGCTATTATCATCATTCATGATAAAATCCCCCTCTTATTCATTACAGATATTATATCATAAAAAAAAACAATAACCAAACAAATAGAACATAAAAAAAAACAGAAGACACAAAAATCATATCTCATGTCTCCTGTCACACATCTCACTATTTCGGCATATTTCCAAAATTTGGTGGCACAATTAACTTCTGATTTTGTTCTACAATCGGCTCTACCGCGCACTGTTTTGCGCATCCCGCCAAAACAAAGGTCAAAGAACAAAGCGCAAACAGCAAAGTTATTTTTTTCATATATTCCCCCTTTTCTTTATAAGCATCTGGGTGCGTCATCCGCACCCAGAATTATATTACAACGGCATCTTAACACTATCTTGCATCATTTCAACGAATGCGTCCAGTGACATTGATTCCTGTTTTTCAACCCCCAACTTGCGCAGTGTGACATTTCTGTCTGCCATTTCTTTTTCACCAACAACGGCAATGATTGGCGTCTTGGCCAACGACAGTTCGCGGATTTTATAGTTGACCTTTTCGTCCCTCAAATCTGCGCGCGCATTCACACCGGCATTACGCAACATTTCAACAACTTCATTTGCGTAATCGGCATGTTTTTGCGAAATTGGTGTAACAACAACCGGTTCTGGCGACAACCATAATGGCAAATTACCACCCGTTGATTCCAGCAATACGCCCATAAAGCGTTCAATAGAACCCAACATCGCACGATGCAACATAATCGGACGATGTTTTTCACCATCTTCGCCGACATAGGACAGGTCAAATCTTTCCGGCAAATTCATATCCAATTGCACCGTACCGCACTGCCATACGCGCCCCATAGAATCGCGCAGATAGTTATCAATCTTTGGACCATAGAACGCCGCATCTCCTTCGGCGATTTCATATTCAATCCCGTTCGCATCCAGGGCATGCTTTAATGCGCCTTCGGCCTTGTCCCAGATTTCATCCGACCCGATACGGAATTCTGATTCTTTGCGCGTTGCCAGTTTCATGGTAATTTTATCAAATCCAAACTTGCCATAAATATCTTTGATAAAGCGCAGGATTTTAACCACTTCTTCTTCTAACTGTTCTTCGGTACAGAAAATATGCGCATCGTCCTGGGTAAATTCACGCACACGCATCAGACCCGACAAACCGCCCGCCGCCTCATAACGATGAACCTTGCCAAATTCGGCCATATACAATGGTAAATCTTTGTACGAACGCAATCCATGCCCAAACACCAACATACCACCCGGGCATGACATTGGTTTGATACAGAACACTTTGCCATCCTGGGTTTTACCTGAATAGTTATGTTCACCATACTTTGCCCAGTGACCACTGCGTTCCCACAAACATCTGTCCATAACGGCCGGCGTTGAAATTTCCTGATAGCCTGCCCGTTCTTGGCGCGCACGTACATATTCAATCAGACGGCGATACATCTTGTACCCCTTGTCGTGCCAGAAAACCGCCCCCGGCGCATATTCTGGCTCAAAGTGGAACAAATCCATATCCTTGCCCAATTTACGGTTATCGCGCGCGGCGGCCTCTTCCTGCATTTTCAGGAAATTATCCAATTCTTCGCGTGTTGCGAACGCATCAACATAGATACGCTGTAACATTTTGTTTTTTGAATCCCCCTTCCAGTATGCACCGGCAACACTGCGGATTTTGAAACTGTCGCGTGGTAAATCCTTGGAACTTTCCACGTGTGGTCCACGACACAGGTCAACAAAATCACGGAAAGTATAGATTGACAATGCTTCGCCCGCCGCATCATATTCGTTCAACCATTCCATTTTATATGGTTGGTCTGCAAAGATTTCTTTGGCCTCGGCCAACGAAACATTTCTCTGTTCAAAACGGCCATTAGACTTAATTAAATCACGCATTTCCCGTTCGATTTTTTCAAAATCATCTTCGGAAAACCGATATTCCGTATCAAAGTCATAATAGAATCCATTTTCAATCGCCGGACCGCCCGCGAATTTAACATCTGGGTGTAATTTTTTAACCGCCGCCGCCATCACGTGTGCCAACGAATGACGCATTAACTCGATATCATATGCCATAATAAAAGCCTTTTTATATTTTATATTTTTTTAATTTGATTAACTGTTTGATTATAAGAATTTGTGCCACGCACCGCAATAGAATTTATACCCCCAACGGGGTTGTAGTAGTTGTTGTAAAGAATAAACCAAACATTTTCATAACACCAATATTATTACCATCACCGCAAAAAGTCAATCGGTAATATCCCCTTGCGCTTGAGACAGAATAAACAAAAATGTTTTAGATAAAAACAAAACCGACAACGCAGTGTACAGAAGCTACATAAGTTGTCGGTTTTGTTTTTAGATGAATTATTTTTGTTTATTCTGCGGCGGTGAACACCTTCTGAACATCATCATTGGCATCCAGCGCATCCACCAACTTTTCCAGTTTCGCATACGCTTCGTCGTCCAAATCCATTGGCATATTTGGCAACCATGTCAATTCTGCCTGTTCTGGTTCACCCAACACATCGGCCAGATATTTCTGTGCATTGACAAAGTCTTCTGGTTTGGTTGTGATGATAAATCCTTCTTCGGATGTTTCCAGATTATCGGCATTGGCCTCCATAATAATTTCCATCATTTCGTCTTCGGTTTTGCCGATTGATGCGGGGTACATAATCTGGCCTGCGCGTGTGAACATGAACACAACAGAACCTTCTTCGCCCATATTTCCGCCATTTTTGCCAAAGATATTGCGAATTTCCGGCACAGTACGACGTGGATTATCGGTCAATGCCTCTACAATCACCGGCACTGCACCCGGTCCATAACCTTCATAACGCACAGATTCGTAATTTTCTGTATTTGAACCCGATGCCTTGTCAATTGCGCGTTTGATATTGTCGTTCGGCATAGAATTCTTGCGCGCGGTTAAAATCGCCAAACGCAGGCGTGGATTGTTATCTGGATTTTTATCACCCAACTTTGCCGCCATGGTAATTTCACGCGCCAGTTTTGTAAACAGCCCACTGCGTGCTGCGTCGGCTGCGCCCTTTTTATGCTGAATATTGTGCCATTTACTGTGTCCACTCATATTTGACCTTTTTATTTATTTAGATTAAAATTACCCCAAAAGGATAACAAATGATTGGCAAATTGCAAGGCATAGTTGACTATATCGGCGACGGATTTGTAATTTTATTGGTGAACGGTGTTGGGTACAAAGTATTCACCGCCGAATACCTGACACACAAAAGCACGGTTGAACTGTGGATTGAAACGGTTGTCCGCGAAGATTCCATCCGCCTGTTTGGTTTTACGACCCTAAACGGTCAAAACCTGTTTAACATGTTAACGGCGGTGTCAGGCGTCGGGCCTAAGGTTGCCCTGGCCATACTTGGCACAATAAATTCCGACACATTAATGTCTGCGATTGCGACTGGTGACGCAAAAACAATTGCGACGGCCCCGGGCGTTGGTAAAAAGATGGCGGAAAAAATCATTGTTGAATTAAAGAATAAAATCGGTGGCGTATCGGCAACACTGTTTGCCCCAGACGCGGGCACAACCACATCTGCATCATCTGCCCTGCCTGATTTGCTGATGGCATTGGAATCATTGGGCTATCGCCGTCTGGACATAATTGAAATGGCGCAAAAACTGGTAAACCAAAACCCAACGGCGGACGTATCCAAACTGGTCCCCATGGCATTAAAAGAAATCAGCGGAAACAAATAACATGAATAATAACGACACAATTTTCGCACTATCATCTGGGCATGGGAAATCCGGCGTTGCGGTAATTCGCATATCGGGCGACAATTTACGCAATATTTTTTCCAAATTCATAAACAAATCGGAATTTGTCCCCCGCCACGCATACTTTTGTAATCTGACGGACACCGCGGGTGATTTAATTGACCAATGCCTGGCGATATATTTTCCCGCCCCGAACAGTTTTACCGGCACGGATATTATCGAATTACACACGCACGGCGCACCGGCCACAATTAACGCGACATTTGAATACCTGAAAACATTGGGCATGCGCATGGCGACCCCGGGTGAATTTTCACGTCGCGCATTTTATAACAATAAAATGGACTTGGCAGATGTTGATGGCCTGGCGGCATTACTGGATGCACAAACGGATGTCCAGCGCAAACACGCATTAAAATCCATGCTGGGCCGCGACAGCGAAATTTACAGCACCTGGCGCGATCAGATGGTTGAAATTTCTGCGTATGCGGCGGCAATCCTGGATTACAGTTCCGACGACCTGCCCGCGAACATTGGCGAAACAATTCACACACGCACAGAAAAATTATACAATGAAATCGACACAGCCCTGAATAATTATCACACATCGCGCGCAATTCGTGGTGGTATTAATGTCGCATTGGTCGGCGAAACAAATGTCGGGAAATCATCAATATTTAATTACCTGGCGGGGTCTAACCGTGCAATTGTGTCCGATATTGCCGGCACCACACGTGATGTCGTATCAATTAACCTGGACATAGACGGATATTTAATCAACCTGTCTGATACGGCGGGCCTGCGCGAAACAGATGACGAAATTGAATCAATCGGCATCGAACGCACAAAATCTGAAATCGAAAATGCGGATATAATTCTACGTATTTATTCCCCTTCGTCTAGCGCAGATGTGTCGCAAATGCGACGGGGTAGTGATAATGAAATCATTATAATCAACAAATCAGATTTATTATCAAAATCTGAACTCTGCACTCTGAACTCTGCAAACTGTTTGTGTATATCTGCCAAAACCGGCGATGGGATGGATAAATTTATGAACGAACTGCGCGCAAAAATTCACGAAATAATGGATGGCGCAGAAAACAGCCTGACAATAAACGCGCGCACAAAATCATTACTGGAATCCGCCCGCGATGAATTGGGCATGGCACTATCGGCAACCGACAACTATGACATATTTGCCGAACATACGCGCCGCGCCGCAGACGCGATTGGCAAAATATTGGGCACAATCACCGCGACCGAAGTTCTGGATAAAACATTTGGCCAACTGTGCCTGGGGAAATAGCCCCACCCTTACACACAAACACAATGAATAAAAATCCCGCCAAATGGCGGGATTTTTATTCATGGCGGTCTGGGTATTTACCCTCAATCAGATTCTGACGCACGACATGGTGTTTAACCTTTTGCGTGCTGGTCAATGGTAAATCTTCGGTTGTGATGGCGAAATGTGTCACCCACTTGTAACTGGCAACCTTTTTATTTTCCGCTGCAACCGCTGCGCCAATTTGGTCAATTGTTACACCATCTTCGACACTGAACACCGCATATGTAACAGTTTTATCTTTGACCTTGTGTTCAAATACGGCAACGTTCTTGACGCCTGGAATTGTGATATACATCCCTTCCAGTTCGTCTGGATAAACGTTTTTACCACTGTCCAAAACGATAACCTGCTTTTTGCGGCCCGCAAAGTGCAATTCACCGTTTTTATCCATCGTCACCATATCACCTGTATTAAAGAATCCGCGTTCATCGAATATCTCTTTGTTCGCTTCTTCGTTATTCAGATAACCACCAAACACCTGGTGACCGCGCAACCACAGAACACCAACACCGTCTTCGTTTTTATCACGAATTTCGCATTCATTATTCAGTGTTGGTCCACCGAACGCAAACGGGAAACGTTTCTTGGTTGGTTTTGAAATACAGATTGGTCCAACTGTTTCTGTCAATCCATACCCCTGGATAAAGGTCAATCCCAAACGTTCATAGAATGTTTCAACCTCTGGCTTGGTCGCCGCACCACCTGCGATTAACAGACGCGCGCGTCCCCCAAACACATCCAAGATTGGTTTTTGCACCTTGCGCACCAATGCGCCCAGGCCAATTTTCTGTAACACCTTGCCATACTTCAAAACAAATGATACCAGCCACCATTTTTTCTGGGCCTTGACATTGTCGATAATTTTGTTACGGAACACTTCCCACAGACGTGGCACCGCCGGAATAACCTGGGGACGGAATTTTTTAAAGTCCGCCATAATTTCCTTTGGATTAACGGTTGGCTGTAACAACACGCCCGCACCAAAGTGAATTGTCGCCAGGATTTCAACCCCAAACCCAAACACGTGATACATCGGCAGGAATCCATACAGAATATCCCCCTCTTTAATCCATTCGGCCATTGATTCCAAAGAATTCGCGCATTCAATAATATTAAAGTGTGTCAATGGCACAACCTTGGGCACACCTGTTGAACCCGACGTGAATGACATTGTCGCAATATCCAGCGATTCCACCGCCGCCGGCTTTAAATCCGGATCAATCTTGCCGTCTTTTTTGGTAATATCATAGAATTTAAATTTATCTGTTTTGTACTGGAACGATTTTTCCGAACAAACCACCTTACAATTTGTGATTGTCGCCATATTGTCATATTCGTACGGGGTCAGATTTGTATCCAGCAACAACACCGTCCCACCCAAATACCAAATCGCAAACAGCGTGATTGGAAATTCTGGGATATTGTGCGACAAGATACCAACCACATCACCCTTTTTTACACCGGCTTTATCCAGGCTGGCGGCACGCGCCTTGACCAAACCGACAAAGTCTTTATACGAAACGCCTTCGCGCACCAGATACAGATTATCTGGCCATGTTTGCGCGGCGCGTTCTAACAACTGATACATATTCATGTTATAAAATTCCTTGTTGTTTTTTATATTGGACACGGATATTATACTCATGAAAAAAAGGAAAGCAAACATGAAAATCTTGACCCTAAATATCAATTCTATCCGTGCACATATTGAAAGTTTTATCGACATCCTGCGTGGTGGCGAATACGACACAATCCTGGTCCAGGAATTAAAGGTTGAAACCGCCAATTTTCCCTACATGTTGCTCGATGAATTTGGCTATAATGTCAAGGTTTTTGGCCAAAAATCCTGGAACGGCGTTGCGATTTTTTCTAAATATTCAATCGAAGACACCATACTTGGCATGCCAAATTATGCCGATCCAAACGCCCGTTTTCTTGAATGCGTGATTGATGGTCGCGTGCGTGTTATCAACACATATATGCCAAATGGCGACACTGTGGATTCACCAAAATTTCCATATAAATTGGAATGGATGCGCGCATTCACGGACTATATTTCCCAATACTTGGATTCCCCAGAACCCGTTATAATCGGCGGCGACTTTAATGTCGCAATCGAAGACCGCGACATCTGGAAACCAAAAAATTACGAAGGCATCGCCATTTCTGCCCCGGCGGCGCGCGCCATAATGAACGATTGGTTGAACGCGGGCTGGGTTGACGCATGGCGCGCCCTGCACCCAAATGACATTGATTACACATGGTACGGATATCGTGGCCGCGACACCGTTGGTAATAAACAGGGCCTGCGCCTGGATTATTTCCTGTGCAATAAAACAGCGGCAAAAATGATTAAGAATTGCGAAATCGATATCGAACCACGCCTAGCCTCTAAACCCACCGATCATTGTGGATTGATGCTGGAATTAAAATAGTTCAAATCGCAACACCGCGAACCGATTGCGAAAAAAATAAAAGATAATGGTATAGATGCGCCGTGGTCGGCAAGCGTAGTGTACAGAAGTTACATGAGCGAACCGACCACAAGCAGATATGCCATTGGATTTTATAAAATTAAAGATAATGGTATAGATATGGGATGGGGGCGACATCGTAGTGTACAAACGCTACATGAGATGTCACCCCCGCCCATAGATATGCCATTAGATTTTATTTTTAATCTTTAATGCGGGCTAAATCATCATACACCTTGTATTTCTGGTCACCTGTTTCGCGATATTCATATGCAGCCGCGCCCGCTGAATAGATATTAAACAATTCTGTTGTCTTATCGACCGCCATACGCATCATTTGGGCGGTTTGTTCCGCGTCATATTCAATCACCCGCGCGTCATTGTTTTTCAGTTGTAAAAACCGCATAATCGGCGCACGCGACAATGATGTTGTCTGAATTGGAAAACCGCCCGACTGTAAAATATACGCCTCCAACGGTAATTGTGGCATATTGCCCTGCTCTAACTGGCTTTTTGATGGTGCGGCACCGGTCTTAACATCCATAACCCCACCATCCCATATGCGATCTGCGCGCGCACGCACATTGCGTCCCGCAATTTTAACGCACCCACCAATTTCCGCATACGCATTTTGAACGCTTGTCAATTCATTGGCAATAACCGGCGCAATTTCCAAGAACCGCTTATGCCAGAAATGAAATATCACACTGCCCGCGCCCAATTTTTCCAACGCCCGCCGATCCATTTCTGCGACCAATACGTCCGGGCGCAAATCCGTCGCATGTTCAATCACATCGTGAACCAGATTTCCAAAATCACGCGCATCAACCCCAACCCAATAATCATCCAACACCCGCAACCGCAAAATATGTCGCACATAAAATGAATACGGATTATGAATCAAATGTTCTAACTCTGTCACATATACATCCGACCAATCGGCGGGTGGCACAGGCGCAGAATAATCCAGCGGCCTATACGGCACATCATCACGCGCCAAAACCGCATCCAAAATTTCTGTATCCCGATTAAACACACCCCGTCGCGCAATCACGCGTGATATAAAACGCGATTCTGTTGTCTGAACACCGCCGGACACACCCGACCGCAACCAATACACACACTTTCCACACGACAGATTCATAAAATCCAGCGCCTGCAGGGACACTTTGCGATTTGGTGATGGCAACCCAATTTTTTCCGCCACCACACGTGGCAACCACGCATTTTCATACCCGCGCGATGGAAACATCCCTTCGTTCAGCCCCGTCAAAATCACAACATCCGCCGTCTGCATACGCGATTCAATTGTCCCCAGCACAACCACGTCTGCCCCATCACGCATTGCACCACGTACCGACACGCCCGACAACGCATCTCCAACAAACGTGCGCGCATCCGACAATGTTAAATCTATCCCTGCCACATTCAGTGCATTTGACATATCGCGCAACGCCAACCAAATTTCCACATTATCATCCGCGACAAATTGTGGCTGAAACTGTGGCATATACAAATCCACAATCATCGCAATTGTATTAAATAAATCATGATTATTTTCGGCATAGATTTTATCAAACGCATTTGATTTTTGTTCAATCCATGTATCTAATAAATTCAGAATCGCCCGCCCCTGTGCCGTCATCGTGCCGGGCACACCACCTGAAAAATCTGCATCCACACCACGTGCACGCAATGCCGCCGCAATACGCTGGTTTCCCGCCGCATCCGGCGTTATCACCAACACAGATTTATTCTGCGCAACGGCACGCGCGGCAATTTCCGCAACCACGTCTGCCTCAACCCCTTCACGTGGAACAGTGACCAGGTGACAGTTTGATAAATCCGCATCTATATCACATGCCGCACAATCATTCCCAAATGCATAATTCATAAAATCTATTTTTGACGCCCCAACATCAATTGGCCGAACATCCCCCGCCCCTAACCCCAGGCGTGACAAGAACTTATATTCCGCATTGTACGGATTTGTATCTAATTCAAAGTCTTCCACGCGCCCCGCAATTTTCCCCGACAGGATAATCCGCCCATGTGGCGCGCGTGCAACAGATTCCATCAAATCGGCTGTGGCGGGCACACTGGCGGTTGATGCGCAGACAATCACCAATTTATATTTATCCAGTTGATTTGCCCATGCATGAATATCGCGATTTCGCGCCGCAACCGCCGTAATTCGCCCCCCCGCATACTTATCCATAAATCCTGACAAAATCCCCAGGATTTTTGCCTTGCTTTGAAAATGTGTGGCATATTTTTCATCAACCAACGACGCCCAATCTATTGTTGCTGCATCCACCCCTTCGTTTTCCATATAGTCCTGCATACGCACCAAATCATGGGCCACAGACAATGCGGTCGTCAAATTTCCCACATTTGCGTCCGCCGCCAACAATCGGGTTAAAATCGCAACACGTTCAACATTTAAAATAATATCCGGGGAATTTTCTGTATCATCTGCATCTTCGTCCACCCCTTCGCCCAGTGCAACCAAACGTGGCAAAATTGCCACCCCACCCGACCGTTCCGCAATCATTTTTTCGACCGTGCGCACAGCGCGCCGACTGGGCAGAAATATCAGCATGTCTGCCACATCCACCCCAGATTCCACCATAACACGCCACAGCGCATCCGCCATCCGCGCCGGATTTGTCGCATAAAAGATATTGTTATTTAATGCCAAGTGTTTCCCTTATTGCATCCAGACCTGTTTTCTTTTCTGCCGATGTCATCAGAATTTCCGGCAACATCGCCCCATGATCGGTATGCTTTATTTCCAACTGTTTTTCTTCGCGTACTTTTTTATCCTTTTTCGTATAAACGATTTGATATGCAATCGCATTCGCATCACAGAAATCCATCAAATCTAAATCGGCATTTTTCACCCCAATTCGCGAATCAATCAAGATGAACAAGCGTTTCAACTGTCGTCGCGTCACCAGATATTCTTCCAATCGTTTCAACCACCGCATCGCATCAACTTTTGACACCTTGGCATAACCATAACCTGGCAAATCCACAATCATCACCCGGTCATCCAGATTAAACAAATTCAGACTTTGCGTCCGCCCCGGCGTATTTGACGTACGCGCCACCGGCGCACCCACAACCGCATTAATCAATGATGATTTTCCCACATTACTGCGCCCGATAAACGCATACTCTGCAAAATGCGTATTTGGCAAAGATTTAACTGTTTCAAAACTGCCTACAAATTTAATCATCTGCCCCACCTTTGTCTAATAAACGTTTATAGGCTTCTTTTTTTGAAATCCCGGTACGCGCCGCCAAATCAGCCGCCGCCGATTTCATAGATGTCGCCGCAATATCATTTACAATTTCTGAAATCTGCGCGTCACTCATTTTTATTTCTGGCCGTGGTGCAACCACAATAACAATTTCCCCACGCGGTGGCGCAATATTCACCAATTCTGCCGGATAGCCGATAATCGCCTCTTCATGAATTTTGGTAATTTCGCGCACAATTGCAATTTTGCGTTCTGGCATTACACGCGCCATTGCGGCAATTGTCGCCATAACACGATTTGGACTTTCATAGTAAATGATAGTATGCGGAATTTTGTTGTCATCGCGCAATTTCTTTTCATCAAAGAAACCACAGAACGTAAATCTGTCTGTTGGAAACCCACTTAACACCAGTGCCGATATACACGCCACCGGCCCCGGCACAACAAACACCGGCACACCCGCCGCGCGCGCCGCACGCACCAAACGAAACCCTGGGTCCGATATCCCCGGCATACCCGCGTCAGACACACACGCCACCGACATACCATTTTGAATTTTTTGGATTAAATCACCCACAACATCGCGTTCATTATGTTCATGACATGAAACACGTTTCGTCTTGATATCAAAGTGCGCCGCCAACTTGCCAAATACGCGTGTATCTTCGGCAGCGATTAAATCAACATTTTGTAAAACATCTATCGCGCGCGGCGACATATCTGACAAATTTCCAATTGGCGTCCCAACAACATAAAGCCCCGTTTGCATTCGTAATCCTTTTATAGTAAAATGATACAAAATAAAATGGATTTTTCAATGTATATAAACAGATTTTTTGGATATATCACGACACTTTTAATCCTGGCGGGATGCACAGGTCCGGACACAACCGCACCATCGGTCGATTGGTTTGACGAATATGAAAACATGCAGGCCGGCACACCATCCCAAATGTACGGCACACTGTCCGACGGTTATGGCACAAACGACACATCAACCGACACGCACCGTATGGCGGTATTACTGCCCCTATCGGGCGACAACGCCGCGGTCGGCAAAACAATCCGCACATCTGTTGAAATGGCGGTATTGCAGAACGCGCCAAAAAACCTGACGGTATCTTTCTATGACACGGCCGACAACACAACCGAAACCATTAACAACGCACTGGCCAAAAAACCTGAGATTATCATCGGCCCTGTATTTTCATCTGATGCAAAAACTCTGCGCGATACCAAGCCTGAACACCTGCCGGCACTGTCATTTACATCGGACGCAGACGCCCTGGGCAACGGATTAATGACAATGAATTTAATGCCAACAAACGGCGTTGAAACGATTGTACGCGAAATGAAATCCGATGATGTTAAACAATTTATTATACTTGCCCCTGATTCAGAATCTGGTCGTCTGATGGCTGGAACCGCAAAAAATGCAGCGGAAATTTACGAATTACCATTGGCGGGCATATTCTATTATGAATCTGGCAATCCTGATTCAATCAAGAACGCGGCATCTGCTGCATCTATGCATAACGCACGCACCATGGCCCACACCCGTGCCCGCCAGGTTTTATCCGACATATTAACAAACGAACGTCTGACCATTGTTGAAAAGTCAAATTTAAATACCCAACTGGAAAAATTAGAACGTGTCGACACAATCGGTCGCATACCATATGATGCAGTGTTATTCCTTGGCAATGGCGACGATACAAAATCACTGGCGTCATATCTGCGCTATTTTGACGTACCCGCACGCGACGCACGTTTCTATGGCACAACGATGTGGGACGGTTCTGACATTGCATATGACACAACAATGATGGGCGCAAAATTTGCAACTATGCCCGACATTAATCCTGAATTTACAAATCTTTATCAACAGATTTCTGGGGATATGCCAAATCGCCTGGCGACATTTGGATACGACGCCACCAACATGGCAATTGGCATGATATATTCTGATAAATCAACCGCCGCCTATTTATTAGACCCCAGTGGCTATATGGGCACAGACGGCCTGTTCCGTATGCAACCAACCGGCGCATCTGAACGCGCACTGCGTATTGTTGAACTGGATGGATCTGGCACACCACGTGAAATCAAACCCGCCCCGTCTGATTTCATGTCACCACTGTATAATATCGAACAGCGTCACATAACACCGGCCCCCGCAATGGATTTACAAACGCCCGGCATTGACCCAGACAACTACATCCGTCTGCCCGAACGCCTTGCGTCCAGTTATCGCAGCAAAACCATCGGCACAAACATCACCATTTCCCCAATGGTGCAAAAAAGTGAAATTGTCGCCATATTACCCGAAGATGACAGCGACGCCATCCAAACCCAGAACTTTACCCCGGTAAAATTGGAAAGCGTATCCCGCAGTTTTATCGATGAATACGAAGTGTACGAAGATTGATATTTCTGCAAAATCGTGATATAATCTAAAACAAACAAAAGGATTTACCATGGAAGATATTGTGAACGACCGCGTTAACACCGCACAGGCCGAACTGGCAAAACGCGCCAGTGAATTAAAACGCATTGTTGCGAAATCAAAAACTAAAAAACTGGGCCCTGGATTTAACGAGGGTGTAAACATCGTATCCCAAATGATAGAAGGTCAATCAAAATTACTGGACACTTTTGTATTTGACACCCCAAAAACAGCATTGGAACAACAGCGCAATTTAATGTTGATGACAGGAACGATGAACCAATCCGTCCAAGAAGGCATCAAATCCACCACCGATGCAATTGATTCAATGCTTCGCACGCTGGACGAAATGACACGATAATGACACACCGACCAAATGGTCGGTTTTTTGTGGCAAACACTGGCGTGGTGGCTGACGCTCTGGCGTATCCAGCCACCCCACCATACCAAAATAAAAACACCCCCATTCGGGGGTATTTTTATTTCTGGTGGGAGTGGCTGGATTCGAACCAGCTCAGGCTTAAGCCAACAGATTTACAGTCTGCCCCGGCTCTCCAACTCCGGCGCACGCCCGAACTTATTCGCCACATGCTCTTGTTTGTGGCTTGCCACACGAAGCTCTGGCGAAGTGTGGTGCGGGCAGCGGGAATCGAACCCGCATTTCAAGCTTGGAAGGCTTGCATACTAGCCTTTGTACTATGCCCGCAACAAATTCAAAGCCCAACGATTATATAATAAATGAAATAAAAATCAAGTGATTATTACGTGCAATAAAAAATGCCAAAAAATCCTAGACAACTGCCACAATCCATATGATATAATTTAAATACAAACAATAAAATCAAAGGGGACAAATATGAAAAAGACTTCTTTATTTGCATTAATCGGCGTTTTATTTGCGGGCGCGGCATCCGCTGAATTTGCAGGCCCTGACGCACCGGCGGCAACTGCGACAAACGCACGTGGTGGTTTTGTTAGCGGCGCCGAAACAATCGTCACTGTAAAACAAGTAAACGAAATGCGCGACGATGTACCTGTTATTATCCAGGGCAAAATTATCCAGCGCATGGGCGATGAAAAATACCTGTTCGAAGATTCAACCGGTTCTATTACTGTTGAAATCGATGACGACAATTGGCGCGGCCAGACCATCAGACCAACCGACACAGTAAAAATGTATGGCGAAGTTGACCGTGGCATTTTCAGCACCGAAATCGACATCGACTATGTTGAAAAACTGTAAAAATTAAACACCCCGCCAACCGGCGGGTTTTTTTTATAATAAATTAAAATAAAAGATAATGATATAGATACGGGATAGGGGCGACATCGTAGTGTACAGAAGTTACATGAGATGTTGCCCCCGCCCGTAGATATGCCA
This sequence comes from Alphaproteobacteria bacterium, assembly GCA_015062495.1. NCBI lineage: Bacteria > Pseudomonadati > Pseudomonadota > Alphaproteobacteria > Alphaproteobacteria bacterium. Next base: position 181,565 of record SUUN01000002.1, read on the forward strand.
TTAGATTTTATTGAAAATAAATTAGAATGATTTAGATAAAAACAAATCAGGCATCGTAGTGTACAGACGCTACATGAGATGCCCGAATTGTTTTTAGATGAATTATTATAATTTATTTTGCCTGTTTCTGTTCGTATAACTGGGCAAAGTCCACCGGCTGCATCGCAAATGTTGGGAAACCGGATTCTGATGTCAAACGTGTAATCAGGGCACGAACCGCTGGGAACAATAATGTTGGAACATCAATCAACAGTGTACGTTTTTTCGCTTCTTCGTCTTTTTCTTCTTCCATCTGGACCAGACCTGAATATGTTGATTCAATCAGGAATATTGATTTATCACCCTGCTCTAACTTTGAATGAACCTTGGTAATCAAATCAACCATGAACAAGTTGTTTTCTGCACCCTTGATTTGAATATCGATATTGATTTCTAATTTAGCCTGACCGTTATCGGACTTAAAGAACAATTCTGGTACATTTGGGCTTTCGAACGAAATGTCTTTTAGAAACTGTGAAATGATATTAAATTTTGCCATTATAAATTCTCCTTCGGTCTTATTGGCTAAAAAGTGGTCTGGACTTGCGTCCTGCTTTTATGTTAATATAACACTATAAAAGATTTTTACAAGTGGGGGGACAAACCAAAAATGCTTTTTTTAACAAAAAAATCTGTTTTTAATGGGATTCTGGGCATTTTATCCGCATTTATCCTGGCGTCATGTGATGTTTCTACGCCAACCGTATCGGGCGACAATTCGGTAATACCATCTAATTTTCGGCGCGTATCTTATAACGACCTGCCCGGTTGGCGCGATGACGATGTGCGCTATGCACTGCAAGCGTTTCGTAATTCATGCAAGGCTAAAATTCAATACACCGGCCGCCTGATACCGGACCGCGAATTATTTGCCGAAAAATGTCGCATGTTGCCAAGTGCGTCGGCGGACGTGGCAACGGTTCGCGCATGGTTTGAATCAAATTTTCAACCGTACCAGATTTACAATGACAACGGTGGCGATCGCGGCACATACACCGGATATTATTCCCCAATAATTCCCGCATGTCGCACAAAAACGGCCCAGTGTAACGAACCATTAATGGGCATCCCGACCGACGGCCGCAATTACAAGGGCGTGCCCAAGAAAGATATCGTAGAAAAGAAAATCGGTCGCGTCCTGTACTGGGCAAACATCGTTGATGTTCAAAATATCCAGATTCAGGGTTCTGGCAACCTGCGCCTAGAAGATGGCACGGACGTAAAATTAAACTTTGCCGCCGTTAACGATATGCCGTTCAAATCGATTGGCGAAGAATTGCGCAACCGTGGCATTCGCCCCGCCGGTGGCTTCTCTTCCGAGGCTGTCTGGCAACACCTGAAAGCGAATCCAACACTTGCGCGCGATGTAATTTACAAAAACCCACGCTATGTATATTTCTATGAATCCACCCCACCGGACGTAATTGGCAAACTGGGTACACCACTGTCAAAAATCCGCAGTATTGCGATGGACGACGACCTGTATACGCTGGGTTTGCCCGTATACATCAATACCAACCTGTCTGATGGTCGCCCGTTCCGCCGCCTGATGATTGCCCAGGACACCGGCAGTGCCATCCGCGGCTGGATTCGCGCAGATATCTTTTTCGGCAAAGGGGACGAAGCCTATAAATTCGCCCAGGGTCAACACGCCCAGGGCCAGATGTTCATCCTGATGCCCAAAGAATACACCTATGTCAAACCACGATAAAAAATTTGACGAACGCACCAAACGCCCCCAAACCATTGGCGGGGCATTGGGTGGTTTGATTAAAATTTTTGGGATTCGCGCATCGGATTCAGACCTGGCGGCGCGCTGGGATGAAATCATGGGGACTGATATCGCGTCTGTTGCGCGCCTGGCGGCAATAAAAAAGAATCGCGACAACACATTTAACGTTGTAATTCGCCCCACCCACCCGGCGTACGCATTACAACTATCATATCAATCCGACGAAATAATAAAACGAATTAACAAATATTTCGGCTATGACGCCGTCGGCAAAATAAGTTTTCGAAAATGACAAAACGCGTACTGGGCATTGACCCTGGATTATTACATACCGGATGGGCGGTGGTTGATACCGCGGGACAAACACGCAAATATATTGCCAGTGGCGTTATATTGCCCAAAACAACATTACCGTTTGCCGAACGCCTGACGACAATTTTTCGCGGCGTGTCCGAATTATGCGAAACATTTTCCCCCGACGAATGCAGCATTGAAATCACGTTTGTGAACAAAAACCCAAAAACCACACTTATTTTGGGACACGCGCGTGCGGCGGCAATTGTTGCAGTGGCGAACCGCGACATCCCCGTTTTTGAATACGAACCAAATAAAATTAAAAAGGCCCTGACCGGCGCCGGCCACGCCGACAAAACTGCGATTGATAAAATGGTTCAAATTTTATTACCCACGGCCCACCCAAAAACCGCGGACGAAGCCGACGCCATCGCCATCGCCCTGGCCCACACAAATATGACACGATTTATATAAACAAAAATCCCGCATATGCGGGATTCTTACCGCAATGGTGGGAAACAATCGCCACCTGATTCCGGGCAACAATTAAAACCCAAATCATACATATCGGTATAAACCTCGCCTGGGCAACAGCCATGTTTATCGGGCATTTCGCCCCCATCACACATTGGCACATCACCCGGCGCAATCGTATCACGCGACGCATGCGCCCACATCCCCAGCACAAATCCAACCAAGAAAGCCATAACAATCGCAACACACGAACTAATATTCTTTTTCATATATTATCCCTTTGATATAAAAATGTACCCTTGCACAAAAAATAAAAAATAATGGTATAGATACGGGATGGGGGCGACATCATAGTGTACAGAAGTTACATGAGATGTTGCCCCCGCCCGTAGATACGCCATTAGATTTTATTTTTATTTCAACGGGGGGAAACAGTCGCCACTACCCTCTTTCGGACAGCACGCAAACACCGTATTCCCCAAATCCTTGAACACTTCATCGCCACAGCACCCAAATTTATTGGGCTGACTGCCATCGGCGCACAGCCCCGCATCCAGATTGGCTAATTCCTGTTCCAACTCTATCATCGGGTCAATTTCCACAACATCTTGCTGAACCACAGATTCTACCTCTGGCGATTCTTGGACGACATCCTCTACAACAGTCGATACCTCTTCGGGTGCGGCGGTCACTTCAACAACTATCCGCGCTTCCCCAGACGTCCGACGCCCACGCGCAGATTTCGTACACGTACGACGATATTCCGCCTTTAATTTTGTCAGTTCTGCCGTCTCGGCTTCTGTTGGTTCATCTATTTTACCAATTTCAGACACCCGCGCCGATATGTCTGCGCAACTCATCCTCTCTGACACAACCTGGCCTGCGCCATCGGCAAACGCCCCCGACACAAAGCAACTTAACATTAAAGTAAAAAGTAATTTCATAACTATAACCTATTGTTCGTTAATGATTTTTTCGACTTCCAGAATGAAGTCAATCGCTGGATTTGTTAATCGCTTGGCGGTTTCAAAAATCTCTTCTGCGGCCGCCTGCATATTCAACCTTTTATATGTTTCTACAACCTCGATTGTCTCTTGGTTATCAAATTCATCATCTTCCAGCGCGCGCGCAATTTCCAATTCTTGTTTTGCCAAATCTACATACCTGGCACTATTTTCTGCGCATCCACGTTCTGACAAATTCGCATAGATTTTTGCCCTTTCAATCCTGTCATCAGAATCATCACTTGCATATGGCAATTGCCCCAACAACAGTGTTTCAATCTGTTCGCACGTCTGCTGACCCGCATCAGAATCCTGTAACGCCACAACAATTTCACGTTCACGCGCCGCCGCATTATGATATTTCTGCTGATTCTGGGAACAACCATTCATAACCAATTTTTCATAGACACCAATATTATATTCATGATCGCGAACATCCTGGCTATCCTCTGGCATCAGACGGCCCAGCAACAAATCTTCGATTATCGCGCATGTTTCTTTTGTCTGCGATTCCACCACCGGCGCAGGCGTTGCGACCTGCTCTATCTCTGCGACCGGGGTGGGACGGCCATTAATTCCCAATCCAACCATCAATCCGCACGCAAACAGTGCACCCAACGCCAACCATCCAAACACCTTCTCTTTTCTGGTGTGAACAACCTGAACTTTTTGCTTAACTTTCACAACTCTCTCCTTATGTTTTTATTATTCCACAATCCCATTGTTAATTGTAATAATTCTATCCGCGCGCGACGCCAGGTTCATATCATGCGTCACAAACAGCATTGCCATCTTGTTTTTACGCACCAAATCCAGCAATAAATCAAATACACTGCCTGCATGCATTGGGTCCAGACTGCCCGTCGGCTCATCCGCCAACAAGATATCTGGATTATTCGCCAACGCGCGTGCAACGGCGGTACGCTGTTGTTCGCCACCACTCATTTCCCCTGGAACATGCGACGCCCGATGCGCAACACTTGCAGCGCGCAGCAACTTCATCGCACGTGCCCGCGCCAAATTTTCATCCACACCATTGGCCAACATCGGCAACATAACATTTTCCAGCGCCGTAAAATCTGACAGCAAATTATGCTTTTGATACACAAATCCGATTTTTTTGCGTCGAATTTGTGTCCGCATATCTTCATCCATTTTCTGAACCGCCGCACCATTAATTAATATACTGCCCCCACTGGGTCGGTCTAACAATCCCACACACTGCAACAATGTTGATTTACCCGAACCCGACGCCCCAACCAGCGCGATAATTTCCCCACGATGCAAATCAAACCCACCGCCACGCAGAATATGCAATGGTTGCCCCCCTTCGACAAACGTCCGTTTAATATCCCGCACCGACATAACCGCGTCGCCAGACTGTACCTTTGACAAAGAATCTAAAATATTCGCCATTTACTTTGCCTTTTTCTTACTCATTTCTCAACACCTCGACCGGGTCTGTGTTTGCCGCCTTCCATGCTGGGTACAACGTCGCCAAAAATGCCAACAACACCGCAATCAGCGCAATCCCCAACACATCCGTCCAAACCAATTTAGACGGCAATTCAGACAAATAATACAGTTCCGCCGGAAACAAATCACGCCCTGTAATCCATTGAAAGAACTGACGAATTGGCTCAATATAAATCGCGACCAGCACCCCAAATATCGTGCCAAAGAACGCCCCAATCACACCAATCGACGTCCCCGATAAAATAAATATCTTCATCATAGACCTGCGCGACACACCAAATGTGCGCAACACTGCGATATCTTTGTTTTTATCTTTGACCAACATAACCAACGACGACACTATATTAAACGCCGCCACAATCACAATCAGCATCAAGATTAAAAACATAACATTTGATTCCACCTGTAATGCGCCAACAAAACCACGGTTCAAATCGCGCCAATCACGCACCACAAACCCATCCGGCAACAGACGCGCCAAACTTTCGACAACCGCCGTTGTATCTTCGGGATTATCCAAGAACAAATCAATATGCGTCACAGAATTGCCAATATTCAAATACTTTTGCGCGGTTTCCAACGGCATAAAAATATAGCCTGAATCATATTCATACATACCCATAAAGAATGAACTCATCACCGGGTACGACATAATCCGCGGCATTGAACCAAAGGGTGTCGGCGTTGCATTATTTGCAGACACTAACGAAATATTATCCCCCATACCAACGCGCAATGCCCGCGTCAACGACGCCCCCGCGACCAGTTCGCCATCTGTGATTGCGGCCAAATCCTTGCCATAAATTCGTGTACCGGTCTGGGTTTTTGCCGCCAAATCAGACATCCGAATCCCCCGCAACATCGCCCCCGTATTATTCCCATTTGCGGTTGCCATAACCTGACCTTCGGCAATTGGCACAATCGACACAACACGCTGTTCAACCGCTTTGTTCTGTTTCATTTTATCAATCAGAAAATCAAAATCCGAAATCGCGCCATCCTGGTGATAGACAACCACATGCCCATTCATCCCAACAATCCGCCCCAGCAGTGTATCATGAAAACCGCCCATGACCGACATCACCACAATCAGCGTTGCCACCCCCAACATAATACCAATCAGTGACACCCACGAAATCACAGAACCAAACCCGCGTTTTTTCGCGCCCAAATACCTAAATGCAATTTTCCGTTCCAGTTTTGAAAACATAACCTATCTTTCCTTAATCCTGCAAGAAATCCCGCAACGCATCCCCAATCAGTTCATTTGATTGCCCAACACCCGCATTATCCGCAATTGAAATCACACGTGGCGACATAAACACAACCAATTCCGCAAACGGCGACACCAATGTTTCCGGCGTTGTCACAAATGAATGTGTTGGAATACCAATAATCACATAGTTATCACCAATGGTCGACGGGATATTAAACGAACTCAATTCCCCCTGGCTGGTACGCAGAACAATCTTGGCATCAATCTTGTCACGACCGCCAAAGTCCCCATATGTCCCGGTCGCCCCAATCACTAAATCCGTTTCCAATCTTTCTTCGCGCCCACATTGACCAATATCAAATCGCGACTGCCACCCATTTGGAATTGCGAACGTTCCCTGGGATATCAGAACAACATTTGCCTGCTGTCCTAAAAATTCCTGTAATGTTTTTGTATTGATTTCCGGCCCAACCACCAATGCGCGCCCAACGACACCCGGGATTGACATCTTGATATTTTTTTCACCGAACGCCGGCAACAAATTCATCCATACAATCGGGTTATCTGTACGCGGATACACACGATACACATCAATATCCCACGCCAGCATATATTTCTTGCCCGAAATGTCGGCGATTATTTTTGCGACTTCGCGTTCTGTCTGATAATTCCCTTCGAACACAACGGTTTTGTCACTCCAATCTACCAACAGATTACGCATATCCGCCCCATGCATTGCATCCAACAACGCCATAATAATGGTCTGATTTTGCGGCATTTTAATCAGCCATTTTCCACGATGCGACAAATTTAATTCGCCATTTTGCGCATCATACGAATAATACACACGCCCCATTTTCGTCATCAATTCAACCGCATCCGACAGTTCGCCCGTTGAAATTGTGCCTGTAATTTTTTCATACAGTGCGCCCTGCTCTACCACTGAAATATCTGTCCCGTCCAACAATTTATCCAGCGCATTTTTCACCGTCAAATCCTTGAACTCATAATCTGACACCTGTAATTCTGGCAACGGATCACCCGCACCTAAACGCACCATTTCAATACGTTCCGACGGCACAACCGACACAACGCTTTGATTGTTCCAGTCCACCTCGCACCGCATTGGCAATTCAACTGAAAACCGACGCGCCGTATCTGTGGTCAACGCGGCCTTTTTCGGAAAAATCGGCACAGAATTTTCATCAATTACCAACTCGTCAACAACGGTAATATTGTCATACAGTGGCTGTTCCTGTTGTTTATTCTGCACACACCCCAGCATCCCAAAGATACAAAACAACCCAAATAAACTTTTTACAAATTTCATCCCCAATTTCCTTTGCTCTTTGCTCATTGCTATTTGCTCTTTTTCTCAGATATTCATAACCCTTTCAAATTCTTCCAATGTCATTTCATGAATTGGTTTTTGCGATGGCGTTGTTAAATCCCGCACGCGTTCGAACTGGGCACTGAAACGATTGACCAGCGCAACAATTTCCGCCCCAACATTTTTATTTTGCTCTATTAATCTGCGTCCATATTCAACAACATATTCCAACACGTCCGCCATATAGAACCGCCCGACATAGTTTTCCATTGCAATTCCGCCTTTTTGCACACAAATTGCCGACATCAGCATAGCGGTCTGATTATAATAATTTGCCAACTTGATAAATTGTTGCATATTAATTGCCATGGGCGTTGTTCCTTCTCTCTTTTTTCACATTATAAAAACTATTGCCCCCAAAAGGCAATTAAATTATAATATAAAACATGAGAATATATTTTCCGACCATTTTATTATCGCTTTTCCTGGCATCGTGCGCATCTGTCAACCGTGGCAGCATTGATAACGCAACGGTTCTGAACTGGGAAAACGAAGCGGTCACCACCGAACAGTTCGTACGCGATCACAAATCTTGCCTGGGCATAAACAAACCATCGTACCAACCCCGGTCCCGGATTGCTAAATTACTTGCCCCAAACCAATCTGGCCTGATGCCTGACTGGGACGGCCTGTGGGTCACGTTTCAATCAAACGAATACCGCGACGTCGGCCAACGCAGTCTGATGTCCGTCCCCCGCAACACCACATCAAAATCAGTTGGTGCATACCGCAAATGTATGTTCCGTCGTGGCTATCTGTTGCGCGCGATGTAGTGCGGAAAACACACCTATACAAACCCCAGCCAAAATATCACATAATACAAAACGCGGACACTGCACAAACAAACCCAACGGGTCTTTTACGGCCCCGAACCCACATCCCAGTAATGCAATGTTTGCAAAAAATCCCGCCACATGGCGGGATTTGTTTATCGTATCAATTGATTTTTTTCATTTAACAGTGAATCTATTTTCCCCTGCAAAGTGCGCACCTGGGCATTTGCGCTTTTATCAAAATGTGCCCGCACCGCATCCGGCACATGACGAACATTTGGTGCGCGACGGTCAAATTCCTGAATCTTATTTTTATTTGCATAATATTGCCATTTTACATTTTTAACCCCTGGGACATCTGAAAAATCTCTAAATACCGTTTCATTATTTTTTACAATCGCCATTATAGAATGCTTTTGCGCCGCGTTATAGGCACGTGTCATTAAATCCCGGTTTACTGTACGCAGACTGTCAATCGCCCCTTGGTTTTGCACGACCCATTGATACTCTGGATGGCGCACCAACGAATCCGCAATCAAAGAATCTGACACACTATACAAACTGTCAATCTGGGCATTTGCAGATTTAACCTGTGAATCAATCTTGGCTATTTTCGTATTTTGCTCTCTTTCCATCCGTTTGATTTTTTTAGTGTCATACACCATAGCCATCACCAAGGCCAACACAAACAAAATCCCACCCGTCATAATAAACGGCACATGAAGTTTCCAAAAATTATCATTATTATTTTTCATGACGCAGCACTCCTATACATTTAATCTCGCCGTAGCGTAAGAGAAAGCGGATGGATGGTTCGCATCACAAGGATACCCGACTCTCTTGTGCCGTTATTCAAGGCTGGCACCCCCAACGGGAATCGAACCCGTGTTGCCAGAATGAGAATCTGATGTCCTAACCGCTAGACGATGGGGGCAACAATCATTACGCGCTTTATCTTATACGCAAACACACAACATTTCAAACAAAACTTTCCAGATTATGCATTTTTTCTTGCTTTTTGAAAGTACAGTTTTGAATATTCTGCCAAAACATCAATCCCCAAATATCGGTAATTTCTTTTTTCCCATGTACGCGTTGCAACATATAACGCCGGCAGAAAACTTTGAAACTTGGTATCTTCCCAGTCTATGAAATATGTAATATTACAATGTTCATCCAACATAAAGTTTTGCCAAATATCCCCCTGAAACCACCCATACAGATAATCAGGTTTATCCTTTGGATTATCTTTCAGATCCTGAATTTCTTTTGGATTATACTTACCAATTACATACAACATATTTGCAATCTGTCGCGCAATATGTTTTCTGTGATTACTGACCACGGCGGGCGACACATCCGACAACAGCGTTCCGCGCGCAAATTCATACCTGCGAATAACGATATTCTTGTAATGAATTATCTTCATTGTTGGGATTTTTATCGGCGACACAGCCCCCAACGCTTCAACAATACGTTGTTCCCGATACGCAATTTCCCGCCCATCTGAAAACAGTGGAAATTTGAACACATACTTGTCATTCAGCATCACCACAAAATTTCTGCATCCACGACCAACACGCGTTCTAATTTTGCGCTTTTTCATACCAGCGGCATACCTGCGCACCCACAATATATATGCCAACGTTTGGGGATATCGAATCATCACCCGCACTTTATCGCGCAACTTTCTGTTTGGTATCACCAGACAAATCACATTCGACAGGAAATGCAACATCTGCCCTACTCCTGGAACAAGCCTGTCTTGCGCGCAACATCCCACCAATATTCTGAAAACACAGGTCGAATACCGGTACTCCATGGCTTGATATAATCAGAATAATGCAGAACCACCAAATTATGTTTTAAATCATCCAGTTGCGATTCCGAATAAATCTTGAATATACGCGACCCATGCGACAGTTGGAAATTATACCGCAACGGCAAAAATGCAATTCGTCCCTTTAACGTAAAATTCAGTACATCTTGATCCGGGTTATAATAGTCGTGTGTTTTGGAATCCAACACCCACTTTTCATAAATATTTTCCTTGCGGATTTTATCCAAATCCATCAACAAGAATCCTGAATTAATGTACATATTTGTACGTGTTGGCACGGCTGCGATAACATTCTTGCCCAGATCATATTCATAAATATCAATCAAATCACCAAAGAATATGATATCCAAATCCGCATAGATAATTCGCGACACATCCGGCACCAATTTTGGCAACATCAAACGATACCACATTGCAACCGGCCATTTACCACGACTGGATTCATCAAAGTCATGATTGCCCACAACAAAATGTACCTTGGACCCCGACCCTTTGACAACACCACGAACAATGTCTTTTAAATCCTTATCTACATCCTCGGTCACGACACAGTAAATATCATAATCACAACGTCCCGCGGACGCCAACAACAAAGACTTGATTGTAACGGCGGCCATTTTACAACCACGCGCATCAAAACAAAACGCCACAGGAATCTTGGTTGGATATTTTTGGCGTGGAATCCTGGTTTCGGACACAGTGGAAATCAATCCCTTGTATCTGATTTTATCACGATTCAACCGACGCTGGGCGCGTGTTTTTCCAAACAATCCTGCGACCACAGAACTAACCCGTCTTACCAAACCATATTTATACATTGGCAATCCTTTCTTTTGCTGTTGTACTTTTATCCTAGGATATTTTTCTTTTTTTCGCAAACAAAATATACACCGCCCAATTTGGGCGGTGTATTCGTTGCCTATTTTACCCGTTGCGCAATGCCCGGCCATATGATGGTCTGTTGTGCCTTTTTAAAAATCGCCACCGGCAAATTAAAAAGATCCTCATCCGCGCCATTGGTTGTTGCACGTTCCAACACCCCATACATATCAACCGCCCGGTGCAAATCATTTATGCGCCCTAATATTATTTTTTCCCCAGAATATCGGACATATTCATATTCAAACACATCACGCCCCAGGACAATTTTGTAAATTTTACCAATCGTGGAACAATCTATTTTCCCATCTGTATCCCGCAAAAACCACTGATATTGCATTGGGTCACTAATTTGATTGGCCCTTACCCCCTGAACAATATTATCAAATTTATCCACGAACCGTCCCGAATTAATCATTTCCATATTGACACGTTTCCCATTGACTGCCGCAATCCGTGTCTGCAAATCAGAATCTTTGATATATTTTGGCCGCGCCTTGTCATAAAGTGCGCCAATTGTATCCAACGTACATGTTGGAATTTCCAAGTGCACATAATCACCATTCAATTTATATGGCACAGACGACAAATTCAACGCCAACGAATACGGCAATTTAAAATCCACATTTTCCCACGATTGCATGGCGCAGCCAGTGGTACACGTTGTATATATCAAACGTCCATCCGACTGTGTCAGAAACAGACATTCTTCATATCTGTGTGCATCGCGTTCATACTTGGTTCTAAATTCGATATTTACCGGCCTGGCCAGTGCCTTGTGCTGTAAAACGACAGATGTTTTCAACGGAATATCCAACATTAACATTACCTTTTTATAATCCGCTCTCTCGACACTTCCAACAATTGCATGATTAAAGAAAAACCACCAAAATTCAATACAAAAAAATGCCCCCTGCGGGCATTGTTTTATTTTGGTCGGTCGCGCACACAGGGGCGTGGGGATGTTCCCCACTAGTGTTTTGGGAAATCATTTCCAAAAATGTTTTTTTGCGAATGCGTATCCTGAGCCAGTTTTAAGATATCGTTCAAATTCTAATGCCGCATCTTTTGAACTAAATGCAAAATAATTTACCAATTCCCAAGGTTTATATTTTGCTGTATGTATTGAATATCCCGCATTATGTTGCTTTAGTCGTTTCTTTAAATCATCTGTTTGACCGATGTATTTTTGTTCTGGATTGGAAATACTTTTTATAAGATAAACATAAAACATTTATAAGTCCCCCTTCGTTAAAACTTCGGGCGACACTACTTCGCCTATGCTTCTCGCCTTGTGTGGCCTGCCACACGAAGCCTCGTAGAGGCGAAGTGTGGTTGGGGCGCACGGATTCGAACCATGATAAAGAGAACCAAAATCTCTTGTCCTACCATTAGACGACACCCCAATTGCACCGGCAATTATACCCACCCCACAAATTTTTTCAATAACAAAATAACAACGTACAAAAAAACCGCCATTGGCGGTCTTGTTCTATGATTCTTCTTCTATGTCGTCGTCATCAGATTCAACGGCATTCAAATCTATTTCCTTGGGAATTCCCAATATATCTTCAATCTTGTCCGATGCCGCATCCAGGTCAATTTTATGTAAAACGGCAAATTCCTGGGCCATGCGTTCCAGCGCACGCAAATACAATTGACGTGCAGAAAACGTCATCGTGTCCGCCGCACTTCTGCGTTGCAGGTCGCGCACCACTTCGGCCAATTTCATTGGATCGCCCGAATTAATATTTTCTTCGTACTGTGCGGCGCGTCGCGCCCAAATCATACGTTTTGCGCCGGCTTTGCCCTTGGCTGATGCGATTGCTTCGTCTAATTTTTTAGCGGTTGTCAATGGACGCAGGCCGGAAATTTCTGCACGTTCCATCGGCACGCGCAACGTCATATGATTGCGTTCAAAATCAATCACCAGCATTTTTATCTTCTGCCCGGCGATTGTCTGCTCTTCTATACGCAACAGTTTTCCAACACCCTGGGTCGGATAGACAACATACTGTCCTGTTTTAAAATCTAGTTTTTTACTTGGCATTATTGGATACCCTTTTACGGTTGCCATTCTCTCTGTCTGACATATTATACCATAAAAAAACCTGAAAAACAAACATTTGGCAAAAAAATTATCCCGAACCTGTGCTCGGGAAAACAAATCTAAATCAACGCCCCAGACGCTTGACCGCCCCCGTTCGACGCAGTGTCGATGCACGTGCTGCCTCGGCCTTGTTTGTTTCTTTGACGCAAATCCATTTACCATCCTGCAATATGGCAGACATTCCCGCATCACAATCAGGCTTTTCCAACCGCCATGCAAAGCATGCACCCTTTTGATACGATTGATATGTCGAATTATCCCCACCGCGCGTATACGCACCATATTCTGGGTTCCATTGGCCTGCAACCTCGCCCCCGCACCACTTACGCGCGCCCCAACATTCAACACAATTTCCCGATGCATCGCACAGTTCACTTGCCGAACCAGTTGAAACATATCCTGAACCAGCCTTGTCACCATTGCCCATCATTTTGCCTGTTTCCAAATCACGACACCACAACTTCTGACATTCTGCCGATGGGATACCATCAATTTTTTTTCGCGATTCCACCAGCACATATCCCGGCCCACACGACGTAAATGTTGCATTCGCCCCACACATGGTCGCCAAAACTACAACTGCGGAAATAATAAATTGTTTTATCATGATAAATCCTACTTAATACTATTTTACATATTTTATATATATTTTACAAACAGATTTTTATTCCGCGCCCTTTTTCATCAGGGACTGCACCGCCAACGGGAAATCAGCCGCCCGCGCCAGATATGATCCCGACACCAACAAATCCGCCCCCGCATCCCAGCATAACTGGGCGGTACTTTCATTAATTCCACCATCAACCGAAATCGTAAACTGCAACCCATACTTTTTACGCGTTCCTGCCAACACTGAAATCTTGTGCAACGCCCCCGGATCAAAGGCCTGTCCCGCTGCCCCTGGCGCGACTGCCATTACCATTACCTCGTCAATCTCGCGCAGGATTGGCTTTAACAACGAAACATTTGAATCTGGATGCAACGCCACCCCCACCCGACGACCCGCCGCCCGAACATTTCGAACCGCGGTCTTTAACCCAGATGTATTGGTTGACAATATCACCGTATCCGCCCCAGCTGCAATCGCGTCCGCCGCCCAGACAACGGGACTCTCGGTCATCAGATGAACATGTAAATGCGCATTTGTTCGCGCCCTAATATTTTTTAATTCATCAATTCCACCTGCAATTCTGTCAACATAGAACCCATCCATAATATCGATATGAATCATTGAAATCCCGCCCGCCCGAAACATTGAATACGTTTCGGCCCGTTGCATATCAAAACATAAACTGCTGGGCATAATTGGGACAAATTTCTGAACCTTTTTCTGCTTTTTTCTAAACAATTTCCCAATCCAGTTTGTACGTCGCACCCACCGGTCGTGCCGTGCGATATACCTTTGACGTTGTGCACCCTGCCCCCGCCAAACATAATCAGACAACGCACGCACAGTTGCGTCCACCGGCAACACTTCGGTCATAACTGCGAACGCATTTTCAATAAAGTCACGCAAACCTTCGATTTCTGCCCCACCCCCGGTCAGGATAATTTTTGTTGGCCGATATTTTGTAAAGGACGGCAAACATTGATCTTTCAGTTGTCCAATAATATCAACCAATATCGGCAACACAACATCATTTACATCCCCGCGCGAAAAATCATATGCCCGGTCGGCGGGCGCAAACCGATCCATTTCCTTGGGCACCAATGATGCAACCGCCCGCTTAATCCGGTCGGCAGAATCAAAATCTATATTCAGTTTTTCTACAATTGCATTTGTAATGTCTGTCCCACCCCGCTGAATTTTGGTATGCCACACTGGCCCACGATCCGTCCAAATCGACGCAGCCGTAAATTGCGCCCCAAAATCAATAAACAGTGTTGTCTGTTTTTCCGCGCGACAAATCGCGTTTTGAACAAACTGTGGGTCAAACAAAGCGTCCGCCTGAATATGTGCACCGCGCAAATGTTCAAAAACAGCATCCACCCCGTCACGCGAATAAAAAATCACCCCAAAAGCAGAAATCAATTGTCGATCAACATGTCCAATTGGCGTCACCATATTTCGTGCCTGTGGCGCATCATATCGCAGTGGCACAATATGCATTGGGAAAAAACCATCCGCCGGCACAATCTGGGCAATCTGATTTCTGACATCGGTTGGCGATATCTTGTGCTCTCCGCCCCAAACTGTACTTTTTGCGCACATTTCATATTTTGAAACACCAAAATTACCGGTAATATACGCTGAATCAAAATGTGTTCCAATCTGTTTTTCCAACTCGTCCACCACAGACTTGATTGCGAACACAGTGTCATAACTGTCCATTGCAAAGAACGCCGACTTGTCAATTCGTGCACTGCGCACACGATGTGCGATACCACGTACACCATACGTGCCAATATCCAGACACAAAAAAGACGAATCAAACAAATTCATATCTTTACTTTACCAAGATTCGCGCACTATCACGCATATCTATCAGATTGATTTTTCGGCTTAAAATATTGTGATTATTATTCAGTGACACCAACTGTCCAATTGCATCGACCGGATTTTGTTCTGGCAACATAATGGTTATTCCCCCCGTCGTATGCAAATTCCAACGTCTGTTTTCAATCCATTCTAAATAATCCAAATCCCCAACCAGATTATGTGCTGCCTTGGTAATTGCATCAATATCACCCGGTACAACCCCACGAAAAACCACATGTCCTGCGTCCCGCACATCGGTTGGTTTATTTACAATTGTCCCATCAACCGACAGCGGATAAAAATGTTCCCCATCTGTCCACAATGCCACCGCCGTATACATAGACACCTGGACAACCAAGTTACCATTCGGCAATCTACGTACTGCGGATTTCTTAACCCCTGGCACAGCCGCCACACGCGCATTCATATTATCCAAATTTACCGAATAAGACCGCGTTCCCGGTGCTACTGACACCGCATTTGCAATTGCCGATAAATCTTTGTTATCTTTATCCGCAGTTATTAAAATATTGCGCACCCGCGAAATATCGCCATGCCCCATTCCAACCATAATAATCCGGGACGCAAAATAAACCGCCAGAACCACGGAAACAACAAAACACAACCAAAACCAGATTGAACGCTTCATAGGGTCAATTATATCATAAAATCTGCCCCCATTCAAACACGGAAAATAAAAAACCGGCAATACCGGTTATTTAACTTCTATCTTTCGTCCATCACCATATTGGGTGATATGCAAACTAATTGTATTTTCCGGCAACATATCGCATGCAATTTGTGGCCATTCAATCAGCGTTATATCATTTTGCATTGCATGTTCTAACCCAATTTCGGCCAATTCTGACGCATCTTCGACCCGATATAAATCAAAGTGCGAAATCCCATCATAATTTTGCACGATTGTAAATGTCGGACTGGGGACAACCGTATCCGCCCCACGCAGTGTTTGAATTACTGCACGTGCAATCTCAGACTTGCCCATTCCCAAATCGCCATACAACGCAACCACACATGGCGCGGTCAGTGTTTTCGCAAAATCCCGTGCCCATGCCCGTGTTTCATTGATATTATTTAACACAAATTCTTTCATAATACTTTTTCCCTTTGCAAATCCATCCAATGAACCAACGGTTTATATGCTGGTGTTTTTATTTCAGATTTTTTTTGTTTTATTTGTTCCAGTGTACGTTCTGCATCCGCACGCACATTGTATGGATATCTGACTCTTAAATATTTTTCCCCTACCTTAACAATAACTTCCACGGCATAGTAATCTTGCCACAGTTGAGAAAAATAAATACCATTTGTTTTAACAATTTTATTTACGTCTATTTTCATACCCTACTCCACCAATAACAGGTCATCTTCCAGTTTATGAATTTGGTCGCGAATTTCCGCCGCCAATTCAAATTCCAGGTCTTCGGCTGCATTATGCATTTTCTTGGTCAGTTTTGCAATCTCGCGACGCAGCGATTCCGCATCCATCACCCCACCTGATTTATCATACACAAACCTGCGTGCTTTATCGGTCTTTTCCTGTTTTTCGCCAACCTCGGCAAATATTGCCTTGGACACAGTTTTTGGTGTAATTCCATGTTCTGCGTTATACGCCATTTGTTTTTCACGTCTGCGCGCTGTTTCATCCAACGCCGCCCGCATAGAATCCGTGATTTTATCCGCATACAAAATCACACGCCCATTTGCATTACGCGCCGCGCGCCCAATCGTCTGAATCAGCGACCGTGTCGAACGCAGAAAACCTTCTTTGTCTGCATCCATAATTGCCACCAGTTCACATTCTGGTACATCCAACCCTTCGCGCAACAGGTTAATTCCAACCAACACATCAAATTTACCCATACGCAATTCACGTAACAATTCGATGCGCTCCAACGTTTCGATATCGCTATGCAGATACTTTGCCCTGACGTTATTTTCATTTAAATAATCCGTCAACTGTTCCGCCATTTTTTTTGTCAGTGTTGTCACCAACACGCGCCCCTGGGTCTGTCTGACCTGGGTCAATAAATCATCAACCTGGTGTTGGGTGGGGCGCACTTCGCACACTGGGTCCAACAGGCCTGTGGGTCTAATAACCTGTTCAGACACCACCCCATTCGCCTGGGCTAATTCCCATTCTGCGGGCGTTGCGGACACAAAAATTGTCTGGGGCCGCAAATTATCCCATTCATCAAACGTCAATGGCCGATTATCAATACACGCCGGCAATCTAAAACCATACTGCGACAATGTTTCCTTGCGCGCGCGGTCACCACGGCTCATCGCGCCAATCTGTGGCACAGTCACATGACTTTCATCAATAAATAACACTGCGTCACGTGGCAAATACTCAAACAATGTTGGCGGCGGTTGTCCCGGTAACCGCCCCGACAAATACCGTGAATAGTTTTCCACCCCACGACACGTCCCTGTACTTTCCATCATTTCGATATCAAAGTTCACACGTTCCCGCAAACGTTGCTCTTCAATATACTTCATATTTTCATGAAAATAATTCAACCTTTCTTTCAGGTCTGCGCGAATCTGATTCAATGCCTGCAATACACTGGGCATCGGTGTCGCATAGTGTGTATTTGGATACACCACCACCCGTTCTAATTTCTGTAATTTTGCCCCGGTCAGCGTATCAAATTCCCAAATCTCTTCGATTTCATCGCCCCAGAACGATAATTTCCACCCCCGGTCTTGGGCATGCGACGGGAACAAATCCAGCGTATCCCCACGTACACGAAACGCACCGCGTTCAAATGCGGTATCATTTCGCTTGTACTGAATATCTACCAACGCGCGCATCACATCGCGCATTGACATCACATCGCCCGCCTTTAACACCAACTTCATGCCTGCGTATTGTTCGGGCGATCCCATACCATAAATCGACGACACAGACGACACAACCACAACATCGCGTTCTTCCAGCATGGCGCGCGTCGCACTGTGGCGCATACGGTCCAATTGTTCGTTAATCGATGCATCTTTGTCTATATAAGTATCGGTTGTCGGCATATATGCCTCTGGCTGATAATAATCATAGTACGACACAAAATATTCCACATGATTTCGTGGAAAGAACGACTTCATTTCCGTATATAATTGTGCCGCCAGAATTTTATTCGGCGCCATAATCAACGCCGGCCGCCCCAGTTTCGCGATAACGTTCGCCATGGTAAATGTTTTACCAGACCCCGTCACCCCCAACAGCACCTGGGATTGTTTCCCGGCATTCACCCCATCTACCAATTCTGCAATTGCCGTTGGCTGGTCCCCCATCGGCTGATAAGAACTTTCAAGATAAAATTCCGCACGTTTCATTTTTTTATTCACAACATTAATTATAATCCATTATAATGAAAACACAAGGGGACGGGAATGGCATTAAAACCCAGACATAAACGCAGAATATTCTGGACGCTGATATGCGCCATCGGCGCGCTTGCCTTGGCTGTCATAATTATCCCACCGATGATAACCCTGAATAAATTCCGGCCAATAATCGAACGTTCGATTTACGACCAAATGGCTGTACCTGCAAAACTAAATGGCGACATTCATTTCAGCCTGGTTGGTGGCGCAACAATTGTGGCACACGATGTTGTCGTGCCAACGGCGCGCATTGGTTCTGTGATGCTGTCTGTTCCATTCCATGATTTATTTGACATGGAACATGCACAATTAAAGAATGCGGTTGTTGTCTATGACGCCGATATAAAAATCGACAAACTATCCCCTGTGGACTTTAATCACACCATTGAAATATACAACAGTAACATTGAATTTATGGGATTAAAATTCCACATAGTTCGCGCAGAATTTTCAAACGGCGAATTTCACGGCATTATCCGTACATCCGAACACAAATACGACATTGAATTTATCGGTGACACATTTAATATCAAGAATAAAAATAACAACCTGGACATCACCGGCCAAATGTATTCAGACGGCACAATCCGTGGCCACCTGTCTATTGAAACCGACAACATAAATTCATGGTTTGGATTTGACGCCCCAAAAACGGACCAACCAATCAAACTAACCGCAAACTTTGAATGGGATGGTGGCAACGGATATAAACTGACAAACATAAACACAGATAACGTATCTGGCAACATCGATATCTTACCCACCGGCGAAAAGAATATACAACTTGTCTCGGACAATACAGACTATGACTTTTCGTTTCTGACAACACCGGGAAAGTTAATCAACAAAACCAATTTGAATCTTGATTTTTATGGCAATCTGACATTTGCCAATCACAAATTCAATCACCTGCGGATTCAGGCAACCGGCACATCTGACAAATTGCAAATTGCCAACATTGTCGCCGATGACATTGCAATCACTGGTGGCACAATTACCGCCAACGGTGCTGAAAATATAATGATAACAATGCCCATTAACGGCACAAATTCTATGTGCTTGTTTTCCGGCACACCAACCAATTGGACATGCTCCATGTTCACATACGGCGACTTGTCGGGCCACCTGTCTGTTGATGGCGACAAATTTAACATATCGGTCCAATCCAGCAAACCAATGCCAACGGATGACACATTTATAAAAATGATAAAAAAACTGGGCACATCTGGTCGCATTGATTTTCAGTTTTCCGACATTGGTGGTACATACGAAATCAACGGCGACAAAACACATGCTAAATATAACTTTGCAAAAAACAAAACCCTGGCATTTATGGGGACGAATATCCCATTTTTACCCGAATTTATGAAAGACGCACACGGTGATTTTGCATGGCGTGGTGGCATGTTAACATTTACCCCATACGACGGCACATGGCAACTGTCCCAATATGACAATTACTTTCACCTATCCGGCCACAGTTTCAAGGCCTGGCTGCCAAATATTGATTTACAATCCATAAACGATTCCGAATACACTGTTTCTGGATTCTACCAAGACGGTCAAATATCCAACCTGACGATAAAAATAAACGACCACGAATTTACCGGCAGTGCATCAAACAACAGTATCACACTGCACACACCGCAATTATCAATCGACGCATTCAAGAATCATGCATTTATTGATAACTATGCCGAACTTGAATTTCGCACCAACGAACCATTGTTGATATTATTTGGCATTCCGGCAAACATTGCTTTATCTGCCGAACGATTAATATACAACGGCAATGAATACAACAACTTTGTTTATTCATTAAAGCCAAACGCCCAGACATTTTCAATCATGGACGCATCACGTGGTAACATGTTGGCCACAATTGAACGCGACAAAATTAACTATGAAATTTTTGCACAATTAAATCGCTTTGTCATAAACGGTTATTTGTTATCCGATAATATGCCACTAAACATCCGCGACACGACGATAACCGGCCAAATTGAAATGACAACATCGGGCCAAATCGCACACGATATTTATTACAACCTGCGTGGCACACTGGATTTAACATTTGACGGCGGATATTTATCGGGCCTTGGGATTGATGGCTTTTACGCATCGGCTGAAAACATAACATCCCTAAACGCAGAATATGCATTATCACGCGCGCTAAGCGGGGGTGAAACCGCACTAAAACAAATGCAGATTATTGGCGAATATGAACGTGGCAATTTCATCACCACTGCACCAACAACAATCGCAATGCGGCACACAACTGGCATTGGCGGCTTTGCAATAACCGACGGATATATGACGGCTGAATTTGATTTAACCCTGCGTGGCACAGCCCCCACCCCCGCAACAATTCAACTAAGCATTATCCCAGACGGCATGCGTGAATATTCGCTGTCCGATATAATGCGTCAAATCGACCCTGGCTTTATGCGTGCATTTGTAAAAACGCATAATAAATTTTAATTTGATTTATTATCCATAAATTCTTGGCGTGAAACAATACGTCCTGTGGCATCTGCATAATATGTATATCGTCCCGCGCGCACACAATGATATCCATTTGAATAAAACCGAATTCCACGCCGCGCCCGCAACAGCACAGAATTTTTTCCAATTAAATCCGCACGCACGCCAAATAAAACTTTTCCAATATATTGCCACAATCCATGTGTTGCATAGGGCGCAAACAGAACCCCACCACGTTGTTCCAGACGTGAAAAATTATAACGCTCGCAATGCATTTTTAATTTACCACTTTGGTATTGATTCAGTCCCATCAATTCACACAGTTGATTTATATTTTTGTGCATATATTCTCTCTCGTTTTTATGCACAAAATTATATATGGAAAAAAATCTTTGCCAACAGGTATGAATTCCACAAAAAAAATCCCCCACTTACCTGGGGGATTTATATTTAGTTCTTTTTGCGAACCTGAATGTGAACTTCGCGTAACTGCTTTTCTGTCACAGTTGTCGGCGCCCCCATCATCAGGTCTTGCCCACGTTGATTGGTTGGGAAAATCACCACCTGACGCAGGTTTGGTTCATCCAACATAATCTGAACCAGTCGATCCAACCCAAACGCACATCCACCGTGCGGTGGCGCGCCATACTGGAACGCAGTGTACATACCACCAAACTTTTCCTTAACAATCTCTTCACTGTACCCAGTGATGTCAAAGCATTTTAACATAACCTCTGGGTTAAAGTTACGCAAACCACCACTGCAAATTTCTGCACCATTTAACACCATGTCAAACTGTGCCGCCTTGATTTCCAACGGGTTTTTAGTATTCAATTCTTCCAACGTTGCCATCGGGAACGAGAATGGATTATGCGTAAATGCAATCCCTGTTGGTGATTCTTCATCTTCTTCAAAGAATGGGAATTCTTCAATCCAACAGAATCTAAATTCTTTCTCGTCAATCAGACCTAAATCATCGCCCAACTTGTTGCGCAACTTGCCCGCCGCCTTGGCTGCGGTATTTTTTTCATCGCAAACAAAGAACAACGACGAATTATCACCCGCAATTTCACGCAGTTTTGCAATACGTTCCGCATCTAACTTTTTCGCAACTGGCCCTTTGGCTTCATCTGCAAAAACAATATATCCCAATCCGCCCAGTCCCAATTCTTTGACCGCAAATTCACCCAATTTATCAAACCAAGAACGTGGTTTATCGGCCGAATTTGGTGCCGGAATTGCGCGCACAACACTGCCGTTTTCAACGGCGTTTGCAAAGATTCCAAAATCAGATCCACGGAAAATTTCCGTCACATCATGAATAATGATTGGGTTACGCAAATCTGGTTTATCCGAACCATATTTCAGCATCGCTTCATCAAATGGAATGTGTGGAATATCCGCGCAAACCTTTGCCCCTGGGACAAATTCGCGAATTAATTCTGGCATTAATTTATTACCAACCGCCTGAATATCCGGCAGGTCCACAAACGACATTTCCAAATCCAACTGGTAAAATTCCAACAATCTGTCTGCGCGCAAATCTTCGTCACGGAAACATGGCGCAATCTGGAAATAACGATCAAACCCAGAAATCTGGATAAACTGCTTGAACTGCTGTGGTGCCTGTGGCAACGCATAGAACATACCATGATGATTACGACTGGGGACAATAAAGTCACGCGCCCCTTCTGGACTTGACGCGGTCAAAATTGGCGTCTGAAATTCTGAAAAGCCCATATCCCACATTTTATCGCGCAGGAATTTCATCACACGATTACGGAACAAAATATTCTTGTGCAAACTTTCACGACGCAAATCGATATAGCGATACTTTAATCTCAAATCTTCTGCTACTGAATCATCATCACCGAACACCTGGAACGGCAACACATCTGAATTAGTCAACACTTCGAACGATGTCGCCTGAATTTCAATACCACCTGTTGGGATTTTATCATTAACGGCCGACGCGTCACGTGCAACAACCGTCCCCATAACCTTAATCACAGATTCCGGGCGCACTTTTTCCAACGCCTCGTTACCACCATCGAAAACAATCTGTGTAATACCATAATTATCGCGCAGGTCAACGAACATCAACGCGCCATGGTCACGCTTGCGATGTACCCAACCCGACAACACAACACTTTCACCAACATTAGATGTATTTAATTCACCACATGTATGCGTTCTGTACTTTGATTTCAAAGACAACATTTTGGACCCTTTTTTATTTCGGGCGCGAAAAAACAGAATTTGGAATTTCGGCACCCACATTTAATTGTTAACCTTCAGGGGCGCAGGTCAAACCGGCCGCGCGGTGCCACCCTGATTTATAACTTTTTTATCCGTTGCGTCATTCCATGGTTGTCAGTCATATCATCACAACGCAAATCAGATGAATCACACAGACAAGAGTATATCTACCTTTTTTCTCAATGGCAAGCAATTTATAAAAAAAATACAATCAAAAGAATTTCTTTTGAAATATTCTACCATTACCTGTTTTAAGAAAAATTTCAAAATTCCGTGCTTTCTCTTCACTATCAAACGCCACATACCCATGCAGGGTCCATGGTTTAAATTTATTGGTATATATCGATTTTCCATCATTATGTTCTTTTAAGCGCCTTTTTAAATCACCTGTGCAACCAACATAAAAACGTTCTGGGAAATTTATACTTCGCAAAAGATAAACATAAAACATCAAAAAGTCCGCTTTCATTCACTACGTTCATTACAGCGCGACATCCGTTTCTCTAACCCTACACCTTCGCTTGATTTTATTCAAAATCAATCTCGCTGTAGCGCAAGCGAAAGCGGATGGTGCCCTAAGCAAGAATCGGACTTGCGACTCGTCCTTACCAAGGACGTGTTTTACCACTAGACTATTAGGGCAACGATTACGCCCAATTATAAGTGATACACATTAAAAATCAAGGACAAAGTGTCCGGCACAGAATAAAAATACCGGCATTGCCGGTATTTTTATTCTATACAACAATTGACGGCGTTCTTTACCCAACTCTTTAACTTTGACACCTTGCCTGAATCTTTTTCGGCTTTGACTTCTGCTGCCTTGGCTGGGGCCGATTTCTTTGCTGCCTTGGCATCCTTTTTATCCCCGGTCAACAATCCCATGTTTAACCCCCAGAACATAGAATACAATCCATACGACTGGTCAAACAAATCATATGCGGTCTGCTTATCCCCCGCGGCCAGGGCCTTAGTCCCCACTTCGAACACACGCATAGACGCCGCCAACAGGTGTTTTGAAATACACCACACTTCACCTTCGTACGCTGGAATAATTTTCAGCATGGCGTTTTTACGCATTTCACGCACTTCGTTAATCAAATCATAGAACTGTGTCTTGCCGGTTTTCGCACCTGAAAACATCAAATGTTCTTCGATTGAAATCAGGTTCATAATCCCAATGGTTAAATCCTGGTCAGACGACAAATCCTTTGGATTAACCTTTTTTGCCGCATCTAATTTTTCAACAAATTCCTGAACAGATTCTATTTTTTTCATTTCAACACCCCTTACTTAGAAACACAACATCATCGCCCAACTGGCCAACGCCAGTGCCACAATCGGCAACACAACCTTTTCAAATGGGAAATGCGCATGCCCACCGTTTTTATTCTTCATCCATTGATACAATTTACCCGTTCCAACAAATATCAACGCCCCACAAATCGTCCCGAACAAAACCGGGTCCATAACGAACGCGCCACAGATTGACACCGGATTATACTTTACCGTCCCCAGATATACAAACCCAATCATCGCAACGGACAAAACAATAACAATTGTATCACGCCCACGGAAATGCCAATTTTTCTTGTCCATCCATTTCAGCATCCAATACCCCAGCAACGTCAACAATGCCCCAGCCCACAGTCCAACAATACTGTCCGGCACGCCCAAGCGACGCGCAATATCCAGCCCCGCCCCAACGGCAATCGTACACACCGGACACGCCGGATTTGCCATAACAGATGTCGGAATCAATGCCAACATCGCCAACAACAATTTACGCATAAACATTTCCCCTTTTCGTATAATCACCTGTATTATTCTGAATATCACAAAAAAAGTCAACCACCCAGGTTGGGAAATAAAAACCGCCACACGGGCGGCGGTTATCAAACAACTGTTTTCACACGACACAAAGGAATTTTCCCAAACAAATAGTACTTAACATTGTTCTGTCTAATTTTTATCGTCATCAAATTTATACAATTAAATAACAATACTTTCTTGATTACAACATCCGGCATCTGTGTTATGCGCGCTTGAAAAGCCGCATAAAATGGCGTCATTGCGGCATATCGCCACCACTGATCCCCACACATATGCGCCCGCCCCAACCACGGTTGCCGTAAAATATAATGAATAATAACAGGATTGGCTTTGGCTTCTTCAACTTCTTGTGCGCTGTAAATACCCTGCGGAATTACCGCACTTAGTCTATGTCCATCTGCACCACACATATAATTATATTTCAATGGCAGATACAAAATTTTTCCATCACACGTTTTATTCAAAATATCTTGGTCTGGATATGCAAACTCTTCACTTCTTGATAATTCAATCCATTGTTCATACATTCCCAAACGGCGAATTTCTGCCAAGTTCAGCATCAACACCCCGCTATTAACATATCCGTTTTTATTACTTGGCCACTTACGCCCCTGTGATGCATCACGTACACCCGCTATAATATTTTGCCCCATATCAATCGCAAACAATTCTTTCAAACTGTCGCCAAAACTAACATCCACATCACAGTAAATTATTTTATCCGTATCAGGCAACAATTTAGCCAACATAAACCTAAAATAAATACCAGTTGTATATTGCCTTACCACTGACGCATCAAAATCACTATTTGCATCCAGGAACTCAATCCGGCTATTCTCATCCAACCTGGCAACCATATCAACCAGCTCACGCCGCTTTGCCACCCCCAGATTTTTTGGGACAACACAATATATATTGTATTCTACCTGCCCCTGACCATGATACAACAGCGACGCAATTGCAACCCCAGCCAACATCCACATATTATTATCAAAACAAAAAGCAACGCTTATCGGCAACTTTGATTTTCGTACCATCACAAACCCCTTTCAAATAAATGTCTCTCTAAGCATAAAACACAAACAAAACAAACACAAGAATTTATACCTGCCACAAAAACCGCCACACGGGCTGTTTGAATTCTGATAGCAGCGGAGGGATTCGGACCCCCGACCAAAGGATTATGATATACCAGCGCTGGGGAATTTCTCCGCACGAGCTAGGCAGAAATCCGCACCTTTCATAAGCATACAAAATTTCTATGTACGCAATATGTCCGCCGAAAGAAAAAACGCAATCAGATTAAATACAAAATTCACTTTAACAAAAATCGCTACACCACTCACATTTCTGCCATTTTTTAACCATTTTTCTATGTAAAGTTTTTACCCATACTTAATCATACCAAATACAAACCCCATACTTTTAATATCTAATTGAGATTTTTGATTTTTAATGATAGACTATGAAATGAATCATTTTGGAAATTTTATTCCTTTAATACGGTAAAAAACATGAAACTAAAAGCTTTTTATTTTCTGTCATTATGTTGTCTGCTGACTGGATGTGTTGAAAGCGCAAGGACCAAGTATTTGTCTTTTTATATTGATGTTCCAAAACAAGATCCAAGTCCGTCCAAAGCAGTGTTTTCCTCGGTTGTACCTACTGACGGTCCGGATGGTGTATGCATATACAAAAATGGTAAGTGCGATAATTCCAATCTAGATTTTTTGATAAAAGATTTTAAGAAAGAATTTGATTCAGATTTTATAGCAACATACTATGCTCTTAAGGTAAACGATAATACAAACAAATTCCAAGGCTGTGGATATATGTTTATGGATTCAGAAATAAAAGAACATGAAAATGAATACGAAACCAAATCGAACAACTTGGTTTTGAGAACCTGGGCAACTTGTCCGACAGAATCAACATTTGATTATCGAACATATGTTTTTTACAAAAATAAAGAAATCGGTACAGTAAACTTATTGAATTCTGTCTATGACGAAGAAAACAGGGAATGGGTCAAAGAGATTGTGCCAAAAATAGCATTGTGTGCAGCCAAAACTGGTTTTAAGGGCGTAATTGGTGGCGAGGAATATTTTGTTGAAAGGCCAAAAAGTCCCTCTATGGAAGAGTTTTTTGATCAATGTGGTATGGATTGGTAAAAATGAAATTAAAAACAATAAGCATTTGTCTGTTTTTTATAATAATTGGTTGGAATTGTAATGCAAAAACATTTTCAACAGCAGAACATCCAAAAAGCAAGGGAATAGAGTTAAATATTGAATATCCTGATCATTGGATATTTGCATCAGGTAAAAGACCAAACACTCTTGCAACATTTACCAGCGATTACAACAATGAGACTACAGATTATTCAAATGCTGTTTGCGTGCTAACGATTAAAGAATTTACGGACGCGGAAGAACTTTTGGAAAGGACGCCAACAAAATCTGATTGGGAAGAAATAATCGTTTACATAAAAGATAATACGGCTATTGAGTTTTTTGAATCAACCTATCAAAATGCCAAAGTACTATCTTCAAAAATGACTTATTTTGATAAACAACCCGGCTTTATCGCAGAAGGAACTGGGTTAGCAGTCCGCGCCGGTCAAGAAATGTTCGCTCATGGCAATGTATACTTTTTTGGATATGAAAATAAAGTTATAGCAATATCATGCAGCACTTATGCTTTTACACAAGAGGCAGCTGACAAGAGATTTGAAATAGAGAAACAAAACTTTGCATTTGTGGCCAACAGTATTATTGTTATGAATCAATATAAATAAAACACCAAAAATTTACCAAAACATTACCAAGACAAGTGTGTTGTATATTGTAAATAATACAACAAAGGAAATCATAATGTATGAAAATTTTAACAACAATGACATATTAGCCGCCGGGGGCCTGAAAATGATTTTAGACCTTAAGCAAATAGACAAAGAAACCGCAGATCGCATAGAGCTGTTGATTAAATATATGATACGCCAACAACTTGATGATCACAGACAACATATAATAATGGGCGTTTAAGATACTTTGCCTCCTGTATTTGTACGCGGACTTCGCGTGTCGGCATTATATCTTGACGACCAGGATTTACAAAAAGAGGTTTCTAAATTCCTGGACGAACCAAATATGAAAAACCTTGAAGACATCATACACAAACTCGATGAATCAATAGCCAAAAAGCAATTAGACAAATTATTAAAGAAAAACAGATAAATGCCAAAAAAATAGGCTGTGGTTTTGTTTGTGTTCCAAAGATAGAATCGAATTAACCGATTCGATTTAACAAAACGAAAAAAAATCAACAAATTTTATGTTTGTCTACAAATAGTTTTTTGTTGATTTTTTCATTTTTTTATGATAAAGTTGCTAGCATGAACGCAAAGAAAATTTGCTAGCAACTCAAACCATCTTTTTTTGGTGGTTTTTTTTATTAGAAAAATATAGAATAAACTTGAGAAATGCTATTTATGTAGTATATTTTCTCTAAAAACAAGGTATTACATATGCAAATAACTCTGAAAAATGTTGGGTATATAAAAGAAGCCAAAGTGGATTTAGTTGGCTTAAATGTAATTGCTGGTCCAAACGGAACAGGTAAAAGCACCGTTGGCAAAACTGTTTTTTCAATAATAAAATCCATAAGTGAAAGAAACGCAATTATAAAAGAGCATAGAACAGAAATTATAAAAGGTTTATGTAGCTCAATTTTTTATGCTATACAAAACAACTTGGATATCAAAGGGCTAACCACTAAAGACCCATCATACAGAGACTTGAGCATCCTGATGGATAACTTTAACTATAGACCTTTTGCTATGACATTGATAAGATGTCTAGAATCCAATTCTTTTATAGATGCCAGAAATCGCATAGTAAAAAATATAGCTTTAGTCGATTCTATGGAGACTTTAGACAACAAAAGTAAGTTATCTGCCAAAAGGCTTTTAGATAATTTGTTGAGTGTTTTTGTAGAAATCAACGATAATGATGCTATAACAAAATCTCTACAATATATGTATCAAGAAATATTTAGAGAACAGATCAACAATATCAACACTCACGAAACATCTGAAGTTTTGTTCGAGAATAACGGTTCTACCCTAGAATACATGGTTTCTAATAATGCGGAAATACTGCCATTTTCAGAGAGGTTCAAAATTCTTAATTTAGACTCTCCTCTAAAAGAAAGCATTTTTCCTAGAGTTACATTTGTTGAAACCCCTCTTGTCTTACAAGTATCAGAATGTAGCGGATTGCCTTTGTATTGGAGTGACCTACTTTCAAAATTGAAAATTGATATAAATACTGCTAATACAGGTATTAACAAATGGGTCTATGATGAAATTTCTGATATTCTTGGTGGCGAACTGATTCATATATCAGAAAAACAAGAATTTTATTTTATCCCAAAAGGCACCAGCAATAAACTATATGTCAACAATATGGCCTCAGGTGAAAAATTATTTGGCATTTTACAAAGATTATCAAAAATGGGCTTTTTGTCTTCTGATCATTTGTTAATTTTTGACGAACCAGAAAACCATTTACACCCTCAATGGCAAGTAAAACTTGCAGAAATATTGGTTTCTCTTGTTGAGAATAATATTTCCGTATTATTAACAACACACAGCTCTACACTAATAAGTGCCTTACGACAATTTGCAAAATCTAAAGACGTTGTAAAAAAGACAAAATTTTATTTTGCTGATCCTGAAAATAAAAAGATAACAAACGTAAATTCCCTTAATGAAAAAGGCGAAGATGTTATTTACAAATCTTTTTATGAGTCTAAAAAATTTTTGCCAGAGTTCAAATAAAATGAAAAAATCAACACCTGTTTGTAGTATTTGTAACAGTGAAAAATCCTTATGTGGTTGCTGTGAGGCAGAGAATATCACATCGAACAAAGATTGGAGCTGCAAAGAAAAAAATGATTATAATTTTTTAAATCAATGTATTTTTTGTGAAGGAAAACATCTGTGCTCAACAGGAAGCAATCCAGATTGTATCTATAAATATAACGGTAATTACGTAGCTGCTATAGAGATTAAAGACCAACCAGAAAACAGTATAGAATACAATATTCTTGTAAAAAAAATAAAAAATTTCTATGACAAGTCTATTGAACAAAACTTAATTCCTTCTGTTTTTATTTTACAAATATCAAACGCAAAAAATACAGATGAAGGATTATACTCGTTACAAGACTCATGTACTTATGGTCTAGGCAACTACGGTTTTTCAATTGGATATGGAGGAACATTATTCAGTTCAAATGAAAATTTAGCTTACATAAAATGTAGGTTTTTTGTTGTAAAATGCGCCGAATTAACAGAAGATTTGTTTTTTCAATTACTACAAACCGACGCATAGTGCGTATACAAAAATACTATCAACAATAAATATTTTTTTAGAAAAAAACACTTGATTCAACCATTGTTAGAATTTTATACAAGCATGAATTATATATTTCTATATCCAGCACATATACATATCTGCCAAAGAGCAAAACTTAAAAAACACCGCCTATTTGGGGCGGTGTTTTTAATTATATTTATATTACTTTTGTAAAGAGTCATACCCCTTTGTAAACCTTTGTCATTCTTCGCAAGCTTTTGTCGCGACTTTCTGTTTGTTTCCCTTTATAATTCATAGTGTAAAACAAGCAAAAGGATTACACATGTAAATATATTTTCTATGTCCGAAATTATGTCCAGTATATGTAAACACATCTGCTAAAAATTACAAATTCGGGCGAAACTGAGAACTTTTTGCTAAATAAAAAATCCCGGTTAACCGGGAAATTCTGGTAGCAGCGGAGGGATTCGGACCCCCGACCAAAGGATTATGATTCCTCTGCTCTACCACTGAGCTACGCTGCCAAGCGTCACGCATTATAACAACATTTTTTTCAAAAGCAAGAAAAACAAACACGCCGATTTTATTCGTATTTACAATCATTATTTTTTTTAACAAAATAGATTTGAACCCAACCCTAATTTATGGTATCATACACCTTATGAAAAAATTCTTGTGTAGTTTGTTAATAATATCTGCTGCGACAACCGCCCACGCAGACACAAACCCGTTTTTTAATGGATACGACAACCAAATTGCTCTCAATTTCGGCTGGGGCGTGGACAGTGGTTTTCTGTTACCTGCACCTGTTCGATGGGCACCATTTATCATGCTGAACGCTGGCTATTCTCAGCCAACTGAATTTTTTCGCCTGCCAGCGCGCCGCACATTAAACATAACCCAGACATTGGGCATGGGCACATCGCGCGGATGGCATTGGGACAAATATACGATTCCAATCGTCACTCTGTCCGAAGACGTTATATTGGCACACGGTAAAAACTGGTATTTCTATTCCGGCCTGGCCGTCGGCATGCAAGCTCAGCAAAATGAACGCATTGGTTCAAAATTACTGTTTGGATTTAAACTGGGCACTGGTTATAAACTGTCTGAATGCACAAATCTGGAATTGTTTATGCAACACTATTCTAACGGCAACACCGCGCCCGAGAATAATTCATACGCATTCTTTGGTGCCGGCCTGACATATAATTTCTAAGGGGCGCATGGCGCAAATTTACATAACGAAATCTTCGCCCAGGTAAACTTTTTTCACCATTTCGTCCTGAACGATTTCAGACGTTGTGCCATGCTTTAATATTTTCCCATCATGCAACACATAACTGCGGTCGGTAATCCCCAGTGTTTCACGCACATTATGGTCGGTAATAATCACCCCCAGCCCACGATTTTTCAATTGCGACACCAGGCTGCGAATTTCATTCACTGCAATTGGGTCAATACCCGCAAATGGTTCATCTAACAAGATAAATTTCGGATCATTTGCCAGTGCACGCGCAATTTCAACACGCCGTCTTTCACCACCCGACAGTGCCGTTGCCGGACTGCGCCGCAGTGACGTTATTGAAAATTCATCCAACAGCGAGTCCAGTTTTTTTATACGTTTTTTTCTGTCAGGTTCGACAACTTCCAGAATTGCCATAATATTCTGTTCCACTGTCAGTCCACGAAACACACTGTTTTCCTGGGGCAGATATCCGATATGCAACCGCGCCCGCTGATAAAAAGGCAAATGCGTTATATCCTGAGAATTCAAGAAAATCTGTCCACCGGTCGCCGCCAACTGTCCAGTTATACAATAAAATGCCGTGGTTTTTCCCGCACCATTTGGCCCCAACAGTCCAACCGACTCGCCCTGGCGGGCAATCAGTGACACATCTTTGATAACCATACGTTTACCGTACGATTTTGACAAATGTTCAACACGCAATACTGATTGTTTCATAGCCTTATCACCAATTCATCTGTACGCAGTTTATCCCCATTACTGGAATCCACCCGCACATTTCCACTAAGTGTTATTGTTTTTTTTCGTCTGTTATATTGTCCACGATTTGCGGTAATATTGTCTGTTATTTTGACTTCATTTGTTGTTCGCCGCAAAGTCCCCGACACAGTATCCATAAATATCACATCTGGGTTATCATATTCCTGATACCCTGTTTTAGCACGCAATTTAAATGGTTCACCATTTTTATCCGTCCCCACAAACGACGCACCGGACATTTTAAACTGATTACTGACAATATCCGTCATATTTATCGCCGATATTGGCGTCCACAAAATCTGTTTTGTAAACAGTGACCCCGCAACCAACGCCGCCACCATTACCAGTCCCCATCCTGTAAAAAAGAACTGCCACAGACGTTTCAACCGTCTGTGTTTTGTAAATATAATAAAATTGCGTTTATCTTTGTGCACATTCTCAGTTTAGTCCCTAAATAACGAAAATGCAATTTTTATATTTGTCGGGACTGTTTTTTGTGTTATAATTGAACCCAAGAGAGATGAAGAAATTTTTACTGCTTTTTATCGGCACATTGTTCATGGCGCACAATACCGCCATGGCGATTACTATTACCAAGGCTAAACCCGTCGCCACCAAACAAACATCCGTTACCGATAACACAGGCAGTTTGGTTGGCACTGTCGTCGGCCTGGTCAGCAGTGTAAAACAATTAACACAACAGCAAAAGGCCCTGACCGCCGAATGCATACCCAGCACAACTGAAATAAACTTTGTTAACACCACAATCAAGGAATGGGCAAAAACCGGTGCTAAAACCGCAGACGAGGTTCAAACCACCCTTGGTATGAAGCGTTGCACCACCCCAACCGGTGGATACCAGGCAAACGTCCGCCTTGCCGCCGGCACTGATGAAAAGGATATGCTATGCTATGACTGGTTCGGTGGCAGTGGTAACGAAGACATGGTATGGGAAAAATTTCCCATGGCGGTCAGCACCTATTACTGTACCGACGGTTCTTTGACAACATGTTCAGATAAACATAAACAATATGTATCGAACATCTATGATGTATTTAATCTGATTGACTTTGACACATCAGACTATACCCAACAAGAAGCCAAGATGGCCGGCACCCTGATATCCAAGATTGAAAATTGTTCATACGCCAAATTAAACGCCAAGAAAAAGGCCCTGTGGGGTGATTTCCTGATTAATACCGTTGGCAACCTGGGTCAAAAGACCAACACTGGCACAATTATGCAAACGGTCAGCAGCACCGCCAACAGCGGTGGCATGGGTGCACTGCAATCATTGGGCAGTATTGCAACCCAATTCATGCAATAACCCCCGCATAAAAACGGGGGATTTTTTTACCATTCTATCGGTGTTTCACCACAACTTTCCAGATATTGATTTGCGCGACTGAAATGTTTATTTCCAAAAAATCCACGATACGCCGACAGCGGTGACGGATGCGCACTTTTCAGCACCAGGTTTTTTTCCGGATTTACAAACGCTGCTTTTTTCTGGGCATAACTGCCCCACAGCATATAGACAATATTATCACGCGCACTAACCGCACTAATAACCGCGTCTGTAAATTCTTCCCATCCACGGCCTGCGTGCGATGCCGCTGCATGTGCCTGAACGGTTAATGTCGCATTTAACAATAACACGCCCTGGTTTGCCCAATGTGTCAAATCACCATTTGTAACCGATTTTCGCCCCAGGTCTGATTCAATCTCTTTATAAATATTTTGCAACGATGGCGGGATTGGCGTCGGTGGCAACACTGAAAAACAAAGTCCATGCGCCTGGCCTGGTTCATGATATGGATCTTGCCCGATGATTACAACTTTAACCTTATCCAACGGACACAAATTAAACGCATTAAAAATATTCTGTGGCGCAGGATACACCGTTTTCCCAGACAAATATTCCCCACGCACAAAGTCTGTTAATTTGATAAAATAATCCTTATCAAATTCCGCACCCAACGCATCTTTCCAAGATTGTTCAATTTTCACATTCATAGTTCTATCAACCTCAATCAACTTTAAAATTAATTATATCGCTACATGACCGACGGTTTGTACAAGTAATCGTCCATACTTTTTTTTAAATTAATTTATATGAGATGAGTACGCCGCACAAACCAAAGGGAGTGTACCACTCGCTACATGACCAGCGGTTTGTGCAAGCAATCGTCCATAGAAATTAATTTTACCTGACAAGATTTCCATAACACCACATCTATATACCCACGCGGCAATCCGGTCTGTGCTACCAAATGCGCAAACATATCATCGCATGCACATTTTACATCCGGTGATAATTTAGCATTATCAATCAGCAAATTTTTCCCAACAAACGCACACCCCAGTCGCTGAATCCAAATATCATATTTCACAACATCTTCGCCCAGATTTCGCGCCAAATGATTTGCTGTTATTTTTCCAACATGTGGTAATTTTTGCAAAAAATTTAATTTATCATCCAGTAATTCTAATTTGTAATATTCCCCGCGCAACTGTTCCCGATTTTCCCATATTTTACAAATCGCATTAATTTTATTTTTGTTGTTAAAAATTTTTATCAGTGCATCAAAATCTGCCCCGGCTGAATCTAAAACATTCATAATTTTTTCATGAATTTTTTTTGCTGTTTTTTGTGAAAACCCACCCGCCAGAATTACATAAGCACAGTGCCCCGCGAACGCATCTGCATCATAAATTTTTCGCGCACGCAGGTTTTCCAAAATCTCATCAAAACTTTGCGCATCACTGTCCAACCCCGCATCACGCAGTCGCGCATCTAAACAAAAAAACCAATCCCGCGAAAAATCCATTACCCGCGCCCACCATGCAATTCTGCGATTTGTTCCGGGGTCAGTTGCGGTTGCTGATTTTGCGCTGCCATCATATCGTTTAACTTATCAGTCCCCGCATTAAACTTACCCGCCGGCGATTCCAGTTCTGCAATACGTTTTTTAATCCACTCAATCCGCGATTTTTTATGCCAAATTTGTGAATCAGACACCGCCGTTCCTAACGCTTCAATCTCGGCCTCTAATTTATGTAATTCCTCGGTCAGTTTTTCTTTCTCTGACCTGCCCCACTTAACAAATCCATCTGCCATAATAATCACCACAAATTTATGGCGCGGTCACCCGCGCCATTATCATTATACGTCCAAATTCGCATCCAGCGCATTTTCTACGATAAAGTCACGACGTGGCTCAACAACATCCCCCATCAACATAGACACAACTTCGTCTGCCTTGGTCGCGTCCTGAACCGTAACCTGGAACAAAGAACGATGATTTGGGTCCATTGTTGTTTCCCACAACTGTTCGGCGTTCATTTCACCCAAACCTTTGTATCGCTGAATCTTTAATCCGTTTTTCGCGTATTCAAATGCCGTATCCAGCAACTTTAACGCACCCCAGATTTTTTGATTCTTGGACTTTACGCGCAGTACTGTTGGCTTACTAAATGTTTCCATTAATTCATCGCGTCCATCCATTTTGTGCCACGCGCGAATTTCCATACCGTTTAATTTTTCACGTGGTAACACATATGTTTCACGCACGCTACGCAATGTACGCGTCACTTCGATACCATGTTCATTGGACGATACTTTCCACCCACGTTCGAATTCTAATTCCTGGGCATCTAACATACGCTGAACATTTTCGAACACATCCGCGCTTTCATTTTCGAACGCGCCATTTAATGCCAACGCTTCGACAAAGCGCAACGGAATAATATGATTCAGCGGTTGCAAGATATTACGCATATCCAACACCAATCCCAACAGACGTTTCAAATCCGCCCCAGACACCTGGACACCTGTGGATGTTTCAATCATACCGTCGGTCGCCAACTGTTCCATCAAATAGTCATCCATTTCACGTTGGTTCTGTAAATAGATTTGTTGTTTACCACGCGTCACACCATAAAGCGGTGGTTTCGCCACATAGATGTACCCACGTTCAATCGCCTGTGGCATATGCCGATAAAAGAACGTCATCAACAGCGTCTGAATATGCTGACCGTCAACGTCCGCATCGGTCATGATGATAACTTTGTGATAACGCATTTTTTCAATATCAAAGTCATCCTTGCCGATACCTGCACCCATTGTTGTAATCAGCGCACCAATCGTATCCGACCCCAACATCTTGTCAAAGCGCACACGTTCAACATTCAAAATTTTACCACGCAGCGGCAAAATCGCCTGGGTTTTGCGGTCGCGCCCCTGTTTGGCTGTACCACCCGCCGAATCCCCCTCAACAATAAACAGTTCGCACTTTGCCGGATCGCGTTCTGAACACCCCGCCAATTTACCCGGCAAACCACCCAGTTCTGGGCCTGTTTTCTTGCGCGATAATTCGCGTGCCTTGCGCGCCGCCTCACGTGCGGTGGCGGCTTCGATAATCTTATCAACAATCGTTTTTGCAATTGCTGGATTTTCATCCAAAAATTCATACAGCAATTCCGACACAGTACTTTCCACAATCGGACGCACTTCACTGGACACCAATTTATCCTTGGTCTGTGAACCAAATTTTGGATCTGGAATTTTCACACTGACGATACTGGTTAAACCTTCGCGGAAATCTTCCCCCGACAGGTTGATATCCTTTTTCGTACCCTTCTCAGAAATATACTTGTTAATCGCACGCGTCAGTCCCGCACGAAATCCCGCCAAATGCGTTCCACCGTCACGGTTTGGAATATTATTGGTAAAGCATAACGATGTTTCCGTATACGCCGTCGTCCACTGCAACACAATTTCGATATATGTATCATCAATCTGCTTAATCATCTGAATAGGTTCTTTGTTCAACAGTTCTTTGGACTTATCCAGATATGTCGCAAACCCTTTTAACCCGTCAACACTGTGAAATTCGCGTTCTTTCTTTTCCCCGCCACGCAAATCTTCCAGAACAATTTTAACATTTGCATTCAAATAAGACTGTTCACGCAACCATGTTTCCAATGTATCGAAACTAAATTCAGTCCCTGTAAACGTATCCGGCGACGGTTTGAACGTCACTTCCGTTCCATGTTCAATTCCAGACTTGTTTTCAGTAATTTTCAAATCACATGTCGGCACACCATCGGCAAATGCCATAAACGCTTCTTTGTCACCGCGCCACACCTTAACTTCCAGCCACGTTGACAATGCATTCACCACCGACACACCAACCCCGTGCAGACCGCCCGAAACCTTGTACGCACCACTGCCTTCGTTATCAAACTTACCACCGGCATGCAATTCGCACATAATCAGTTCCAGCGCACTGCGCCCTGTATCATGATTGATATCAAACGGCATACCACGTCCATTATCACGAATTGTCGCAGACCCATCTGGATTCAACGAAACATAGACCGTATCCGCATAACCCGCCATTGCTTCGTCAATAGAATTATTCACAACTTCATAAATCATATGGTGCAGACCGTTACCACCCTCGCCCACGTCACCGATGTACATACCCGGGCGTTTTTTAACAGCATCAAGCCCTTTCAGGACTTTAATCGAATCACCTGTATATTCATTATTAACTGCCATATAACATTCCTTTCTTTTTTCTGTGTAAAACATAGCAATTTCTGGTATAATTATCAAGGAAAAAGGGGATAAAAACAATGGTTGACACAACACCAAAATTTACCAAAGACGATTTTATGACTGCACACGATTTGGTAAAAAAATTTGATAAAAAATACGACCTAGAAACAAT
The DNA here is from genome assembly GCA_015062495.1 of Alphaproteobacteria bacterium. Taxonomy (NCBI): domain Bacteria; kingdom Pseudomonadati; phylum Pseudomonadota; class Alphaproteobacteria; species Alphaproteobacteria bacterium. The sequence continues at coordinate 220,382 of SUUN01000002.1, forward strand.
TCAATCCACCATGGCATCCGAATTCAAACGTGGCACTAAAATAATCCAGGGATCGCGCAAACGCGAACTTATTATAAAGCCTAAGTATTCGCACCATGCAAACTTTTATAAACTGCACCCACTGGGGCTTGAAATGTTCCGCGAAATCCTAGAACAAAGGGGTAAATAATATGAAATTTAAATTATTATATTTTGGCGATATTTTGATTAATCCAAAAAAACGGGCCCAGCATATTGCCGACATTCGTATGCAGTTTCATCCACAACTAAAAAAACTGGTTGAACACAGTCCCTGGAACAATTTAACCCAGTACATGGTGCCCAACCCAACTAAAAGCCCAATTACCACCCGCCACGTCGGTGGAATCGATTGGAATCCAATTATTACACCAAATCTGAAATTGATTGCAGAACTGGACATTCAAATGTTGCACCCAGAAATCGTTGGTGTACCGCGTTCTGACATCGACAACCGTGTTAAAACGATAATGGACGGCCTGCGTTGCCCCCAGAACGAACATGAAATCGGCGCGAACACACCACGTGACATTGGGCCAATCTATACACTGCTGGATGACGACCATTTGATTACCAAATTATCTGTTAACACCAGCCACCTGCTGGATTCAGAAATATTTGCTAATCACGCTGCGCGCACACCAGATTCTGTCTTTATGATGATTGACGTCAACGTCCGCGTCGCCGAAGGCACATTGGAAAACCTGCCATTTATGGTGTAACGCTTTTTTAGCGCGCTATTCCTAGCAGTGGGGTAAAAAATAAAGATAATGGTATAGATGCGCTCAAAACCACAACCTCTTGCGGTGGAAAAAATTAAATAGAATGATTTAGATACGAGATGGGGGTGACAACGTAGTGTACAAAAGTTACATGAGTTGTCGCCCCCGCTCGTAGATGAATTATTATATTTAATTTTTATGATAATACGCTTGTAATCTGGTCCTGCATCTGAAACGTCCCCAATACAACCCAGGCGATTATTGCAGACACCAACAAAATTCCCAAACTGTTTAATGTGCTGGAAATCTTTTCCATTTTGCGCACTGATTCATTCAAATAATCATTTGCAACCTGATTCAGATTTTCATCAAATTCGTTCATATCGGCATAAATTGTCAAATCCCCAATAATTTCAGAATCCGGGAAATCACGTCCAGTGTGCGCCAATGCCCGCCCCAGGTTTTCACCATTTGCAATATACTTTAACGCGCGTTCTAAAATACTTTTCAGATATCTGTTTGCACTGTCCGCCAGCATTCGCATCGCATCCGGAATTGTAACACCGGCACTGACCATTGCGCCCAAACTCATCAACCAACCAACCGACACTTGGATTTTATAAACATTCCACGGCGGTAATTTATCAAACATTGCGCGCAATCGTCCCGACCAGTTTGCCAGACTTATCCATACAACCGCAACAACGGACGCAAACACAACCAAGAATATATACCAATATTCAATCGCAAAATCCGACAACCACACCAGTGATCGCGCCGACCCGCGCCAAACAACATCGTTTCCTGCGATTTCTGCCAACGGTGGCACCAAATACAACCCCACCATAATGATAATACCGAACGTCAACGCCAACAAAAACATTGGATACCCAATCGCAGACGCCATTGCACGTTTTATCCGTTGTGTTCCATCAACAACGCGCCCAACATTTTCCAACGCCACGACCAGGTTTGATAAATTCCCCGATGTCACCAACAACGTTTCATTTTCTGGCACCCAACCGCGCGTCGCTTCGGAAAAAGTCATACCGCGTTCCAGATTCTTTTGCCATTCGCGCATCACAATTGCAAACGGTTCACGCGGTTTTGTACCATTGTGTGATTCAACCATTTCCAATCGTTCCAGCGCATCAATCAATGTAAAATCATTACGCAACAGCGACGCCAATTTTCGACAAATTGACATACGCTTTTCCGTATTTAACCGGAACATCATTTTTGCATATAATAATTCCAGTTTATTCATATCAATATGCCCCCGGCTGGTCTAATTGCCCGACCCAGCGTTCTAATTCATCGACACTGATAATTCCCTGCAACATTAATGACGCGGCGGCCTCTTTCAACGTGCGTCCATCCATATCTTCCAGCCAGTATCGCATCGCCCCATCTGTATTTCCAGACAATGCCAGGCGCAAAAATTCACTGTTTGTGACAATAATCTCGCCCGCTTTGACGCGTCCAATATTTCCCGTACCCTTGCAATGTGCACAGCCAGGCCCCCGCTGATACACCTGGCGCAGACCAATTTCACCATATGCATCCATCACACGCCGATATGCCCCACGTTCTGGATGATTTGCCAAAGGCTCGCGACAATGTGGGCAAACCTTTTTGAACAAACGCATCGACACCAACCCCCGCATCAGCGTTTCTTCTTTTAACTTAAACGGTTCAACACCCAAATCCAGCAAACGTGTTAACGCCGCCATGGCCGAATTTGCATGCAATGTCGTCCAAACATTATGCCCCGACAATGCACCACGCACCGTCAGTTCTGCCGCCGCCAACGTACGAATTTCCCCCACCATCAGCGTATCTGGGTCACTGCGCAACGCCGCCGCCAATGCTTCGACATACTTATCTTCGCGTTGTTCTTCGTTCATAGCATTAACCACCGGCATCTGACGCGCGCCAAAAATCTTTTGTTCAACGGGGTTTTCCACCGTAATCATATTGATTTCATAATTACGTTCTTTCAGCATCAACGACATATTCCGCACCAACGTCGTCGATTTACCTGAACTGGTTGGCCCCGCCACAATAACCAACCCTGTTGGAAACGAACGCATACGCGCCAACAGACGCTGTTCATATGGGCCAAATTCTTGTTCTGTCTTGATACCTTCGGACGGATTGTCATACAGCAAACGCATAACCGCATATCGCGTACCAAACGCAATCGGGTTAAACTGCATACGCACCCCCAACACCCCCGACGGCAGGTATAAATCCTTGGTCCCGCGCAGTGGTGTGCGTCCGTCTTTCTGTGCTGACTGATATTCATTGACCGCATAGTTCGCATTTGAAATATCCGCCGATGCAAATGCCGCACGCAGGAACGATTCCCCCCACTGTGAATTATATTCCATAACCGGCTGCATACTGCCGTCTATTCTGAAATATATTGTTGTTTGGTCTGCAACCTCGACATGAACGTCTGATACTTTCTGTGCGGCGGCCTTGGCGATAATATCAACAAAGTCCTTCTGCATTTGGTTATCAAAATCTGCACGACTGCGATGTGCCCCACCCAAATGACTTTCATACGATTTGTAAATATTAGAAATTAATCCCAGGTCCGAATAAAACGGCGCGCGCATTTTGCGATTACGTTTTTTCAGTAATTCCAAAAACGCCAACACACGCCCATCATAACGATGTGTTCGCGAAACAATAATTTCACCACCGGTGAAATACGCAATCAAACTCTGTGTATCACGGGGTAATTCAAACATTGCCCCAGTCGCTGTTAGCAAACGATTCCCATTTGAAAACAAGTAATCGATAATATCCTTGGACTCGGCCGATTCCAACCCCACCGGAATCGACGGCGTGTTTTGAAATTCGATATCATCAAAATTATCTGTTTTCTGCACCATAAGAATTATTTCCCATTACTAACATTCAGGTTTTGCGTATTACCATTTTTATCAACAAACACAACCCCGTCATACAACGATATAGACTTTACCGTCAACCCATCCAATGATTTACCCACACTAATGCGTTTTGATTGACCCGTATTTAAATCTTCGACGGTTGCCTGCAATTGCGCCCCTGCCCCCACAACATTAACCAGGCGATACTTCTTTGCGATATCGATTTCCGGTTCTTCATCTGCGGTTTTCAACACCGATGTCGCCTTGGCTGACTTTTGTTCTTCTAAATCCGCTAACCATGATTCTTTTTCACGTTCGATACGTGCAGCTTCGGCCTCTAACTTGGCCTTTTGTGTTTCGATTTCCTGTTGCTGTTGTTCTGCACGCCCTGACAGTGTATCAATTTCCATATGCAATTTGATTTTCTCGGCCGCCAAACGGTCTAATTCTAAATCCAACTGCGCGCGTTCTTTTTCCAACTGCATTAAAACTTTTTCCTGTTCCAGGTCTGTAATTTGTTGAAACAGCGACCCATCAACATCATATCCTGCAACCGCATCGGCCGATATTTCTTCCATATCCACATCAATTTCTTCGACCACATCAACCGCGGCCAAGGCATTTGAAATCGCCCCACAAAAAATCAACCCAAACAAAAACATTTTCTTATTTTGCATAGACAATCACCTCATAGTTCCAGGAACGCGAACGCACATCCCACGATGCCTGCATTAAATAGACACCGCCAAATTCATCAAATATTTTCATAAACTGCATTGGCACCAGTTTTGATTCCGCACCAATTTCTACCACATTAACAGACGCCGTTTCCACACCATTTGTTAATGTATCAACAACAATCTGGGTATCAACATTTGTATCAATCCCCTGGAAAGCCGTTGTAATATCCCGCACAACCGTATCCGGATCACGTTCATCTTGGGACGCAAACACATCCAACGCCGGCAGTGTTGCGCGCACACGAATTGTATCTGCATCAACCTCGGTCACGAATGCGCCCGGCATTAATCCCGACGCCGCGGCATAAAATTCACCAACCGTACCAAAACTGCGAACAAATTCCGCCACCACATGTGTTTCACCACATGTTGCGTACACTTGATTCCAACCCGCAATCGGTTGCATAACAAAACCAATCGCCTGATAACACTGCGCTGCACGCGCCGCAACATCTGGCAATAATTCATACGGCATAACAATCGGTTCAGGCGGCAAAGTTTTTTCAATTTCAAATTGCTCGTCTAATTGCTTGCTACTTTCCTCTATCTGACGCTTGTATTCTGCAACCAGTTCTGGGTTTAATTCTGCCACCTGAGGCCGTGGCGACATGGCCTGAATAATAGAATCATGAAAAACCAATCCCAACCCCAACACAAACACACCAACCAGAATCAGCGACACCATTCCCGCACCAAATCGACTGATTGAATGTAATGTTGTATTATTATGGCCATCCAAAATATCCGCCAGATTACGTTCCGCCGCCCGTGGCATACCCCATGTTCCCGGCGCAAAGAACGCCCCCCAATCTGGAATCTCAGACAATTTTACATATTCACTGCGCGCCGCATCTTCGGAATCAAAAATCCGATCATCCAGAATAATTCCATTACGCGCCGCCACCAAATAGAATTTTTTATCAACTGCAAACACCGCCAAAAATGATGTATATTCTGAAAAACTGTCCATCACTGCGGCGGCGGCCACACGCATACCCGGTCGCGCACCATTTTTACGCGCGGCCAAACCAATCATTGCACGATATTCGGTATATAAATTTAATTTTTTATCAACATTACGCGACAAACTGCGCGCATAGTTACGCGCGTTAAACCCTGCGGAAACAGGTTGCCAAAACAACCCAACCGCATACCTTTTACGATTAACATACACAGTTTGACTGGCCAATTAAATTCTCTCTCTGAATATTCTGATACAAATTATAACACAAAATCCCAAACAATGGCAAACGAATATTCACAGCAAAAAACCGCCAATCGGCGGTTTTCATTAAAATTCGAAACGCAAACCTAACATCGCATTAACATAAAACATATTTTCTGCGCTGAAAAATTCACGATGTTTACTGCCATCTTCATTTGACAGTTCCCATTTTACCTGTGGTATATACATCGCGCGCACACCAAAGTCCATAAATATAGCCTCGCTTATACCATATGAAAAACCGATGGCCCCCAGTCCCACAACATTCGACGTTTCATATTCAGATTTATAAAATCGGGTCAGCCCATATTTTTCATCAGGTTCACCATACTGATCAAATTCTTCTTGCGCAGAGATATCACCATACGGGTCAAACAGATTCAACACCGTTTTCGTATCCGCATACCCGATACCAAACCCAACATACGGAATCATTTTGCGCGTTGGTTTTTGCACACCATCAAAAAAATCATAGAACGCCATCACACTGATAACATCTGTCGAAATTTTTGAATTAACTGATGACATTTCTATATACGCCGACGACAAAACCCCATCCACCAACGGTATTTCACCCGCAAACATTGGCGAAGAATTATATTCACTTTCTGAAATATGATCCCAACCGGCCTCAATACGCCATTGTGATTTATTTGGAATTGTCCAACCGATACTAGCACCGGCTGCAAACGAAAAACTTTCAAAATCTTTGGTTGCTGGCAATTCATTTAAATTTGCCCACCCTGCCAAGTCCAGTTCATCACATTCCCCTGTCACAAAACACTGTCCCCATGGGATAACTTGACCTGAATCTGGCAACAGATAGTAATCAATCGTAACCGCGCCAACCTGGTTTTCTATCTTGCCCATACCGAATGCCGCACCACCACGCGCTGAAATAACAAATCGCGAACCATCATCTTCGTACCAACCATCCCCAACGTACGTTCCTGGATACTGCCAATCGGCAACCGCCACCCCGGAAATCAGGCACGACAAAATCGGCAAAAATAATAAATTTCTTTTTCTCATACCCCATATTATATCACAAACATAACCCTAATAAAAACGAAATATATTCCATTTATACATCAGTCTTTATTTGCTCTTTGCGCTTTTTATCTCGGCTGTGCTGTGCACAGACGGATGATCATTATTAAAAAATCCCCAAACGGGGATTTTTTAATAACATGTTCCATATGTACATCCATTTGGCACATCTGCTGGCGACACAGTTGCCGCCCCACCATCGCGCGCGGTACGCACATTATTTACATGTGGACAATCATAAACATTTGCAACCAATACGAATGCACGTTCCGGCCCAAATATCACCCATTCATTCGGTTTTGTACGCTGACTGGTAATCCAGTATGCATTACCTGGGCGTGCCTGGTCTGCGATACGGTTTTCCAGATATCTGCGTGCATCTTCGGCGGCATAGACCGACACTTCGGATTCTAATTTATATAAAAATGTACAACCAATTGGTTCTGCATCCAGTTGGACTAAATACTGGCTGCCATTTTCATTTTTAATCATATTACTACACCCAGCAACCGACACCAGAACCGCAAAAATCGCAAAAATCTTTTTCATCTATCTCTCCTTACTTTCATTCTTCGATTATATCATAGTTATCCGGACTACTGAACAATTTTTTCAGCACTAAATTATTCAATGCGTGACTGCCCTTGTATGATTCCAGCGCGCCACATATAAACGCACCCGATGTAAACATATCCCCCACCGCATCAATAATTTTATGACGTACAAATTCATCTGGCCATATTGTTTTATTCAGTGTTCCATCCCCTGCATCATTTAACGCAATAACATTTGATTCATTTGCCCCACGTCCCATACCACGTTTTTTCAGGTATTCCCATTCCGAATATTTACCAAATGTACGCGCGCGCGCAAAATTTTCAACAAAGTCTGCAACCGATTCTGCTGAATTATCATACGAATATGAACAAGACTGATTTCCTATAATTTTTTCTGGATAAATCAGCGTCGCCTTGATATCTAATGATTTACCATCATTTGGACTTAAACTAACAAATCCATTACTTTTGCGTCCTGCAATTGTATTAAACAACCAAATCTTGAACCGCACAAATAACGGCAACTCGCGCAGCATTTCCCGCGCGTGCGCCACAACCGGCCGCTTGACCACAACGCGTCGCATTGTGCCACGCACCACACCTGCATTTTCAAACGCATCAATAAATTGCGCCGCACTGCCATCCAGAATTGGTGTTTCCGGCCCATCAATTTCAATAATCGCGCTGTCAATTCCTGCAATAAATAACGCCGCCATCAAATGTTCAACTGTCTGCACATGCGCAGAATCAACCTGGCCCACGGTTGTATTGCGCATTTTTGTTTCACCAACATTATCATATGTTGCCGCAATTAAACCAGTTCCCGGCATATCAACACGTTTAAAGAAAATTCCACGTTCAGTCCCCGGCTTTACCACGATATTAACAGGCGCACCCGAATGAATACCAACCCCTGAAATTTTAACTTGTTTTTTCAAAGTGCTCATCCTAATTTCTCCTTTAACCAAACCCAAAATGAATAATCGATAACTGTTTCCAGACGGGCATATTTGATTTTATCTTGAACTTCGACCGGCAACCGCACCCAGTCTTTTTCAGTTGTAACTAACTTTGCTTTTTTCTTGTTCGCCAACGAAATCAGTTTTTCAAGATCTTCACTTGTATATTGGTAATGGTCTGGAAAACTGCGTTTTGCCACAACATTTTTCAATGAATTAAAGAATTTTTTTGGATAACCAATCCCTGCAAACGCCACCAACTTTTCATTTTCATCATACGGTGATGTTGTCTGATTTTTCGCAAAGAACACCGGCACCCCAACCGGCAAAACAAAGTTCTTTTTCGCTCTTTTATTTTTAATAACAACAATCGCATCTGCATTGCGTGCCATACGCTTTGGCACACGCAGCGGCCCGGCCGGCAACATTAATCCATTTCCATACCCCAGCCCTTCGTCAAATACCACGATTGATACATCTTTTTTAATTGTTGGGTTTTGCAAACCATCATCCATAATGATTGGTGTATCGTCATCTTGCTTGTTCAATAACAAAATATTACTTTTTCTGTCCCCAACATGCACCGCCAACCCCGTACGCGCCAGCATTGTTGCCTCGTCTCCGATATTACCGGTCTTGGCACTTTTTTTATATCCACGCATAACAACCGGCGCACCATACCGATTTGCAATTGCGCGCACAACAGGCGTTTTACCAACACCACCCGCCAAAATATTTCCCACACATATAATTGGCCGACGCGATTTCAAAGGCCACAATTTTCGCACAAAATAAACAACGCGTCCAACGCCATAATATACCCACGACACCGGCACCAACATCAGCGATATGGGATTTTTACTTAAAAACCACCAAGGCGTCTTCATTATTTTCTACCTTCTTTCTTTTGCATTTTTTTTGCGGCTTTTGCTTCGCGTTTTTGTCTTTTATACGCACTACTTTTTAAATCTTGTTCGATATATGGCAAACCAAATTCTGCGTCCAATTCACGCATTTGTGCAACCATAAAGTCCTCTAACCCCTTGCGGATTTTTTCAAATTCTTCGGCACTTGCACGCTTTGGCACAAAAATCGGATTACCAATATTGCATACAATTTTATTAAAAGGTAACGCCAACAGATATTTATCCCATCTGTCCTGAATCCATGCTTTCTTTGCGGTATAGCACACCGGAATAATCGGCGCGCCGGACATTTTTGCGAAATACAGCGCACCCTCTTTCACGCGCAACGACGGGCCACCCGGGCCATCTGGTGACATACATATACCATGATCCCCACGCGCCAATATACGCAACCCTTCGCGCAGAACCGACACCCCACCCTTGTGCGAAGAACCATAAATCGCCCGCAATCCAAACAGGTGCTGTAATTTTGCCATCATTCGTCCATCCTTGTGACGACTTGCAATTGCATATGCATGCATTCCGCCCAGACAAATAATCGGACTCAGCATTAAACTGCGCCCATGCCAGAACACAAAAATCGCCGGTTTTTTGCGATATTTATAAAACACTTCTATATTAGAAATACGTTTTGTAGATGTAAAATATGTAAACCAAATTGGTATCGCCATAAACACCGCGACAATCCACTGAAAAATCCCCAGGCTTAAAATAGGCTGCCAAAACTTTTTCCAGATTTTTCTAAAAGTAATTTTTTCTGACACACTTATGTCCTTAATATTTATTATACAATGTGCAAATCTTAGCAAACAAAAATATATAATTCAAGACAGACCAAGGAAAACAGTCAAAAAACCTAAAAGCACATTTTTTATTTGACTATTATCACAAATAATATATAATACACACACCTTATCGCGGGGTAGAGCAGCCCGGTAGCTCGTCAGGCTCATAACCTGAAGGTCGTTGGTTCAAATCCAACCCCCGCAACCAGTTTTAATAAAAAATACGCCCCTGTGGCGTATTTTTTATTAAACATTGTATTGTGTGGTTTATTGGTTTGAACCATCGCAACGCAGTTGCCGGTTCAAAATTTGTATATAAGAACAAGCCCCGCGCAGTTCGAATAACTACAAATTTGCGCACAGCCGGCACTTTGTGCCGAGCGAGCGAAATCCAACCCCCGCAACCACGAATTTTCTAAAAATACCGCAAATGCGGTATTTTTATTTTAGAAAATTCAGTGTCTCGGCGTAGTTCGCAAAGCGAACGCAGACGGACATGTCCATATTGTTTTGACCCCCCGCAACGTCAGTTGCCAGTTCAAAATGCCGAGCGAGCGAAATCCATTCCCCTGTTAATAAAAAATCACCACCCTGGATATTTTTTATCATTGCCATATAAAACATATTTAAATACAATAAAAATATACGAATAAACGGAATAAAAATGAAAAGACTGCTTTTAATATCTACTTGCCTATTACCAATATGTGCGAACGCTGGTATTTATACACACAACAATAATTTCCGCCCATATATTGGTATTGATGCAGGTTTAAATATTGCTGATTACACATTACAAACAGACCTGGACGAAACATATTATTCCGCTAAAATTAATGCCGGCGCACGTATTGGACGCAACTTTGGCGTGGAATTATTTTTCACACATTCATCTACAAACAATGTTCAGTATTTACAATACCTTAATGCGATTGAACACGAAATTTATTATATGGCATTTGGGTTTGATATCTATGGATATTATAACATAACAAACGAATTTGATTTTTTCACAACTTTTGGTGTTGCCAATTACAAAGTCTATAACAAATTTGACTATATTGAATCTTTGAACGCCACCGAAATCAAAGAATCTGACAACAGTGTCAGCACCCGCATCGGTATTGGACTGATGTACACATTCCCAGTCGACAGTATTTCCGCCCTTATCCAGTACAATTATACACCGATAAACAACGAATTTATAAACACAATGTCTGAATTTTCGGTTGGTTTCAGATATAACTTCTAGATAAAAATCCCCTTATTTTGGGATTTTATTTACAACTTTTTAAATCTGCGCCTGATTCAATTTTATCAATTTCTTTATTTCTTATTTCCTGGGCGGCATTAATTTTTTGCTTAACCAATACTAAATCTGGATGTGATTGTAATTGATCATTCATTGCTTCTATAACACCATCTATATCATCGCGTGATTTTACAAATCGCGGCATTATCGATTGCGCCGCACTGTAAATAGACCGCTGCAAATCCCCCTTAAAATCATCAACAACTGACAAATATGCATTGATATGTTTATCTTCGTGTGCCACCACCGCATTATACTCACATGTTCCCAGCACATTTCTAATATCAATATTTACAACAAAGTCGTTATATCCAACAACGGCATTTACAGATTTTAATCCAACACAGAACCCACCGTCCACCGTATTAACATCTGCATTTATTTGATAATTATCAACAAATGTCGCCACCACATTTCCATGCCACAAATCCATCGGCGTGCGTGGTTGCACGACGGTTTTTATCCAATCTGGTGTATTAATATAAACGCCGGGAATTTTTTTAAATTGCAAACAATCCGCCGCCATACACGGGCCCCCCAACAAAAACAAACCGCCCCAGACTAATAACCGCATTAATCCGCCGCCCCTTGTTTTTTCAGGTATTCATTTACAAAATTATTGCCATACATTTTATACAATTCTTCGGCCAACAGAACCGACGACCGCCCAGATTCAAACAACCGCAACAAATTTCCCAATCCCCCCAATTCTGTATTTAAAATCACCGATTCCCCATTAACTGGGCGCGACAACAACACTGCACGTTTCAGATTTGGATATGCCTTGCCCTGGATAAACGCCATTTCCAACGGATTTAAATTCCAATGTGCATAATCCGACGCATCTGCGGCCGGATTTCTGAAAAACATGACCGTCTGGGCCTGACCACGAACAACATCCCCCACCCCCAGTTTATCCAAAACATTTGCGCGTTGGAATGCGACCATATACGCCTGGCGATTTTTACGTCCTTCTTGTAATCCGGTGATAAAGTTATCACGGAACATCTTGTTTTCCAACATCGGCGCTGTTTCGTCAATCATAATCAGTGATGGATTTCCGCCCGACACTGTAATATTGTTAATTCTGTGCAGGATATAAGAAATCACCGCCGGCGACAAAACTTCATCCTGTAAAATATCGGTAAAATCAAACGTGGTCAGACGTGAATGCAAATCCAGTGTATCCGACGCTTCGTTAAACATATCCCCATACTGCAACGGATCAACCCATTTTTTAAGTGCTGACCGCATATTACCAGACGATGAAAAACAACTTTCCCACAGATTTTTTAACAACCTATCTTTATCGGACAAATAATCAAAATTCACAGATACCGCACGCGCAATTTCATCAGCCGACGCCGCGTCACTTTGCCCTGAAATAATTGCAAACCACCGCCGCAAGAATGCACGATTTGCCGCCGTATCCGGCATTTTCAGCGGATTTAAATGTGTCAAGAAACTCTGTGCCATCGGGTCTGAATTTTTTTCTTTCCCTTGCATCGTGATATATTTACCACCAACCGACAACGTAAATATTTCAGCACCTTTATTTCGGTCAAAGAAAAAGGCCTTTAACTTTGGATGACGCAAACTCTGCGCAATCAAAAACGAAAACAGTGTTGTTTTACCACCACCGGTCGGCCCAATTGTCAGTGTATGTCCAACAGCCGCTGGTTTATCCGACACATGGAATTGGAATTGATATGGTGTACCCTGGGCGGTTGGGAACACAACCAATGGCCCCGGCCCCCAATCTGAATTTTCCACCCCACGTGGTTGTGTTGACATTGGAATTGAAATCGCCGCCGCCCGTGACAGCAATTTAAAACTGCGCGGGAATACATCAAACCCTGGAATTTGTGCAAACCAAGAAACCTTGGACGCAAATGTTTCAACAACCGGCGAAATACCAAATTGCGCGGCAATTTTTTTAAATTCATCAACATATTTTTGCAGTTCTTCACGCGACGCCCCAAACAATACGAACAGCGGATAATAATCAACCAAACTCTGATTACCGCTTAAATTTTCATCCATTGCAACCTGTGCTTCGGAAATTTGTGTTTCTGTTGATTGTGCTTTTTCATCATCTGCGGTTGAACGTTTTTGTCGAATTGTACTTTCGACATCTGCCGCCCCCATAATATGAAATCCATTCATACAGATCATTTCAGTCTGAATTGTCGACACAGTATCAAAAAATTCTTCATCTAAATAATCAGGTGATATTTTAAACGACACACATGCCGCGAACGATTGATTGCCACCACTGACATATCGCACAATCCCATCGCGCAGAAATTCCACATCATCAACCGTTGTTAATTTTGCAATATTGTTATCCGCACGTTTTGGGGCCGGCTTACTAATTGGCGACAAAATCCGCCCAAAGAACCGTGCCATATTGTCTGTGCTGTCATTTTTCAACACTTGTGGTTTATATGCCGCCAAAATAGATTCAATATAATTACCATATTGATTCAGTTTTGCCCGCGCATCTGTTCCACCAACGGACAAAACAATATAATAATTATTCAGGAAAATTTTTAATCCCTGGCCACGCCACTTGTCATAGATACGTTGTAACGTCGGCTGGTCAAATTCATAGTTTGTATTTTCATCCGCCGCGTCCCGCACCATATAGAATCGCAACACAACATTCGGATCACGAATTTGATTAAACAATTGCGCCCGCAAATCTAAAAATTTTTCTTTGGTTGCGTCATCTTGCATACTGGTCTGCAAACCTGCGACACGATAAACACGAATTAAACTGCCATCTGTCAGTTGCATTGAATTATCATTAAAAACCGTTCCAAACGGCAAATAGTTTGAATATTTCGCATATCCAAATTTTGGGAATATTTTCCTTGTTAACACTGGCACATACATCATCAGTACCAAGAACACTAAAACCGCCGCCACCACCAACACGGTCAACGTAATTGGGAAACCACCACCTGCAAAATATTCAAAAAAATCATTTAAATTATTCATCATGCCGCCAATTTCCCTGGTATTTTACGTTTTAACAATTGTAATTTTGCGTTAACAATCTGACCCAACTGCGGGTCGCGTTTTGAAAATATCGCAATTATCGAATGAACGATTATCACAGACACTAAAAAGAACATTGGATTAACCGGATTTGCCCCTTTTGTAATAATCAAGGACGCCACAAACAAAACAATCCAAATCAAGAATTGAATAACAAAATTCAGCACCGCCAACGAATAAGGCACATAAAAAATATGCGCCGGATTTGCCAATGCTTTTAATACCTGCTGTTTCATTCTCTTTCCGTCCTGTTGATAATTATAACAATTTCAACAATTTTCAACAAGTACAAAAAGCCCCCGACCTTTTTTTGTTAAAACTGTTAAAAACGCCGACTTTTTCAACTGTTAATTATTTGTGGTACTTTTTCAACATTCTGACAAAAAAGCCGGAAAAACCCGGCAAATAATTGTTGAAAACTTGTTAATAAAAAACTAAAAACCATTTTTAACAATTTCAACAGCCCCTACAACAACTACTAAATAAATAATATATTATTTGATTTTTCAAAAAATATGTTTATAATCGCCTTGTAAAAAGGATAACGACATGAAATTTTTAAGTTCATTAAAGGCTTGGAAGAAACGCGGTAATGTTAAACAAATCCGTCGTGGTAAACAAGTTATCTTGATTGATCCTGATAATCCAAAGTTCAAAGCGAAACAGGGTTTCAAGAAGAAATAAAAATTCCGCCAATCGGCGGTTTTTTTTATAAAGTCTTACTCACTCAAAAATGCTTCTTTTAATGCAGTGTCAACTTCCGCCCCCGACAGGCCGGCCCCGCGCAAATAAAATACCTGGGCATCGGTTGGTTTATAAATTGCCGCGCTGTGGTCGGCGCGCGCCGGTTCTGATTTTATCCTTTGCCCCGGCATAAAATCAATTTTTGCACCATCTTCCGCCATGGCAACAAACGCAACATCGGATTCGCACCCTTCGCACTCCGCATCAATCGTTGCCAACCCTGATAACTTAGAATTTGAATTTTTCCCGGCCAAAACCTTATTTTTTATCAAAATCGCCGTATTTTTATACAAATGCCGCGCATCACAGTTATATGTTAAATCAGATTCATTATCCAATAACACTGTTCCTGAAACTTTTGAATTTTTACCGGCATTTTTAATAAAAATGTTCAAATTTGCCGGCTTTTTTATTTTTACATTTGCGCTGATGATAACTTCCTGGTTTTCCACGCCAACCAAAACTTCTAATTTATTATCCCCGGCAATTTCCCCAACATAAATAATATGAACCGGCAAATCATACTTTGTATTAATTGGCGCATTTTCCAGTGTTGACAGTTCGCCACAATAAACCCCATCGCGGAAAACGATAGTTTCCGCTGGTCTGGTTTTTATGTTGAATTCGTTCCACATGTATGACATATTATGCGCATTATAAAGGATTTAATTATGGGATTCAATTGTGGAATTGTAGGCTTGCCAAACGTTGGTAAATCTACATTGTTTAATGCGTTAACACAAAGTGCCACCGCCGATGCCCAGAACTATCCGTTCTGTACAATCGAACCGAACACCGGTCGTGTTGTTGTACCAGATGCAACATTACATGAATTGGCGCGGGTTGCGGGGTCGCAAAAAATAATGCCGACCCAACTGGAAATTGTTGATATTGCGGGTCTGGTACGCGGTGCGTCAAACGGCGAAGGGCTTGGGAATAAATTCCTGGGGAACATCTTGTCCACAGACGCAATTATTCACGTTGTGCGTTGCTTTGAAAACGATGATATTGTGCACGTCCACGGCAAGATTGATCCATTGGGCGACATTGAAACAATTGAAACAGAATTGATGTTGGCCGACCTGGAAAGCATTGAAAAACAGATTAAAAACCTGGAAAAAAAGGCACGCGGTCTGGACAAAGATGCAATTAAATTACTGGCGGATGCAAATGTAATTAAAACAAATCTGGAAAAATCGATTCCAGCGCGTCTGGGCGATGTTGATTCAACGCCGTTTAATTTGCTGACCACCAAACCGGTTATTTACGTCTGTAACGTGGACGAAGCGTCCGCCGCCACCGGCAATAAATATTCCGATATGGTTCGTGAAAAATTTAGTGCGACAAATGATGTTTTGGTTATTTCGTCCAAGATTGAAATGGAGATTTCCCAAATTGTTGACCCCGACGAACGCAAAATGTTTTTGGATGATTTGGGGCTGACCGAATCTGGCCTGGATCAGGTTATCAAGACAGGCTATAAAACACTTGGCCTGCAAACATATTATACTATTGGGCCTAAGGAAGCACATGCCTGGACCATAACCACTGGCATGACCGCGCCCCAGGCGGCGGGTAAAATCCACACAGACTTTGAACGCGGTTTTATCCGCGCCGAAGTAATTTCCCCCGATGACTTTATCGAATTGGGTGGCGAAGTTGCGGTTAAAGAGGCCGGCAAAATGCGCCTTGTTGGTCGTGATTATGTTATGCAGCCCGGCGACATCTGCCACTTCTTATTCAATACTTAAAAATAAACTTGTTAAAAAAATACCGGCTTTTTTGATAAAAATATTCAAAAAAGCCGGTATTTTTATTTTGCCATTTCTTCGGCAACATATTTATCGTACAGCAAATTAAACAATTCGCGTTTAATTTGTTCAATTGGTTTAATCTTGCCGCGCGCATTTCGGTACGGTGTTTTAACACGGTCACTGGCGCAGTCAAAATAAGAATTTCCAAAATTGTCAAATGTGATTGCGTGCACATCGCCCGGCTTGGCAAAAGATTTCATAATTGAATTTTGCTTGGTCGCAATACCGTTATCACGCGCACGCCCACGATTATCAATTCCGTGGTAAGGTTCGATAACAATGTACTTTTCTTTACCGCGAAACAAATTTGCACCGATTTTCGCAAATTCATTTGTCGGCTGTTTTTCCATATCCAGCAAAATTTCATACTTGTCCGCCAGTTGAACAAAAGTATCAGTTAAAAATTCTGGCGCATCATAGAATATGTGAACATTTGCGCGTCGCGACAATTTGTCGTTCTGATAAAACCAACGCAGAAATTCGATTGTTGTCTGTTTTGATTGTGGGTGAAACCGGTCCAGCGACAAATGATACGAAAAATACGCAGTTGGATTTTTTACAAAGAACTGTTCCAAATCACCAAATATAACCGGTGCTTTGTCTGTCATTGTCCAACCGGCATTTGTCTTTAATTCAATTGTGAACCCCGCACGCGTCAATGTTTTCATAATCTGGGACATATAGTGTGGCGCATGGTTATAAACCATCATCGGTTCGCCCCCACTGACAATTGCGATTGGCATTTTGTTTTTAGTGTACTTAAAATCTTCGGTAATCGCGCGAACATCAGATATTGGAATAAATGTCGGTGCCTCGTTCGGGCCACTGCGTTCACAACAGTGTGCGCAACAATAGTTGCACAAATTTGTAATCTTGAAAAAAGGCGACCATACAAAATTATTATCCAACCAATAACAAAATTCCGTACGGGATAAAATATGTTTCATAATTTTTATATTAACACAAAAATAATTTATGTCAAACAATTAACAAAACGAATCAATTTGTTAAAAAACACCGGCTTTTTTGATAAAAATATTCAAAAAAGCCGGGAATTTATATGGAAATCAAAACTTCTAATTTTTCGTTATATTTTTCAATTTCGTCGTTTATACGTTGAATTTCGTCGCGTGCACTGTCATCCCCCGCCAACAGTTGGTTTGTAAATTCGCGTTTTTGTGCGTTTAACTTTTCTAAATATCTTTGCAGTTTTAATGAAACCAGATATTTTTCTGCGGCACCAATATCCATATTCAAATCAGGCGCCGTCCCATCAAAATCCACCCCCAACGTGCCCAGGAAATCCAAATACCGTTCCACCAGTTCCGGATATTTATTCACAATATAAACCAAAGTGTTTTTTGTAATCGCATCAATATCGGGCAATTTTATATTGACTGTTTTTGGCACGCGTTTCCAACTGTGCCAATTTTGGAATTTGCGCTTATCGTATTCTTGCTTGTACTGTTTACGCAATTCTGGGTCGGCAATTTTTTCAATTTGCCCATCTAAAAATTTTTCCGCCTGGGCGCGCCCCCCGGGTGTTGAAACAATGTAATTTTTATTTGCCAATTCCCACAGGAAATCAGTCAACCCAACCGCATCATCAATAATTTTCCGCATGGCATCCGCGCCAGATGTTTTCAGAATTTCATCTGGGTCTTTGCCGCCCGACACAAACGCAAATCGCACATCGGACGTATCACGAATGAACGGCAAAACAATATTACATGCGCGTGCGGCGGCCTTTTGCCCAGCCGCATCCCCGTCAAAGCAAAATGTTATATTTCGATTTGATTTACACAGCAACGCAATATGATCTTCGGTCAATGCAGTCCCCAATGGTGCGACGGTCTCCGCAAATCCATTTACCTGCATTTTGATTGCGTCAATTTGCCCTTCGACAACAATACTGCGATTTGCGCGGTGAATCGCATCGCGCGCAAAGTTCAAACCAAACACAGTCTGGCGTTTATGGAAAATATCGGTATCGGTTGTGTTAATGTATTTTGGTTCAGACCCATCCAGTGAACGCCCTGAAAACGCGACAATCTTGCCATGTGCGTTAAAAATTGGGAACATTAATTTATCACGGAAAAAATCATACATCCCATAATCGCCACGCCGACACAGGCCAGACGGAATTAAAAATTTAGATTCTGCAAATTTGTTTGCGATGATATTATTTTTTGGCGCATACCCAATACGATATTTTTTAATCATATCATCTGTAAATCCGCGTCTGCGCACATAATCCAACGCATGCGCCGCGTCCGGGGTAAATAATTTTTCAGCATATGTTTGCGCCGCGCGTTCACAAATATCAAACAGCGCATCTTCGCGCCGCACAACATTTGGGTCGCGTGGTTTATAGTCCGGCATTTTCAGCCCCGCCATATTGGCCAGTTCTGTTATCGCCGCCCTAAAATCCATATTATTATGCTTCATTGTGAACGAAATGATATCGCCATGTTCACCACAACCAAAGCAGTGATAAAATCCCTTTTCTTCGTTCACGGAAAAACTGGGGGTTTTTTCATTATGAAACGGACAGCAACCCCAGTAATTTTGCCCCTTGCGTGTCAATGGCACAACGCGCCCCACAACATCCACAACCGACAACCGCGCACGCAGTTCATCTGTAAAGTTGGAATAGTTGTGTCGTCCTAGCGCCATTATTACTTCTTTGCCTTGTTGTTAATCAGTTTAATTGCGGTTTCTAAATCTGGCTGTTCGCGTACCGAAACATTTACCCGATTCGAAGATATATACGCACCATACCGCCCCGTTGGGTAATAGTAAATAATTTTCTTGGTTTCTGGATTTTCGCCAATTTTAATTGGTTCGGCCTTTTTATTCGCGTTTGCCAACAATTCGCGCGCGATATCCAGCGTGATGGTGTCACTGTTATATTGCTTGGCGGCAACATTTTTTGCGCCGTCTGTCACATATGGGCCAAATTTTCCGACACGAAATTCAATCCCGTCGCCCAGTTCTATCGTGTCGTTCTTAGACGTCTGTACGGCGGATTCTGTGGGCTGTGTTGAATTGTCGTTTTTATTTAGTTGCTTTGTATATTTACAGTCTGGATATTTTTCGCAACCTATAAACGGCCCAAATTTTGATAATTTAATCCCCAGTTTTGCGCCACATTCGGGGCAAGTATCACCCGCATCCCCAAACAAATGATGGTGCATAAATTCATTTATTTCATCAATGATTTCAGATGTCTTAATACCGCGCGCGCCATCAATCATCGCGTCCGTCGGCCCCCAGAAGTTTTTCAGGGCTGTAATTTTATCCTGTTTTCCATTTGAAACATCGTCCAGGGTATCTTCTGTTTTTGCAGTAAAGTTCACATCAACCAAATCTGTAAAGTATTTGTTCAAATACGACGCGATTACCCACCCACCTGATGTTGGATGAAAACGACGCTGTTTATCCTGTTCGACATATGCGCGATCAACGATTGTGGACATAATTGTCGCATATGTTGACGGACGTCCAATCCCCAGTTCTTCTAATTTTTTTACCAGTGACGCTTCTGTATATCTTGGTGGTGCTTGGGTAAAGTGCTGTTCTGGGATAATTTCAGAAATCGCAACACGGTCGCCAATTTCCATCGGCGGTAATTTTGCATCTTTTTTATCTTCGTCGTCATCTTTATCTTCGGTATATACTTTCATAAAACCGTCAAAAGTACGTGTTGTTCCAACCGCGTGGAAAACCGCCACATGATTATCAGTTTCGATATCTGCGGCAACTGAATCAAATTCAGCGTTACACATCTGGCACGCGATTGTACGCTTCCATATCAGGTCATACAATTTCGCTTCGTCCCCAGATAAATTCTTTGCCGGCCCTTCAAAGTGTGTTGGTCGAATTGCTTCGTGTGCTTCCTGGGCATTTTTAGATTTTGTCGCATAAATATTCGGCGCACTTGGTACAAATTTTTCACCATATTCGCGTGCAATAAAACCGCGAATTTCATTTACGGCATCCGCGTTCAGGTTTGTTGCATCCGTACGCATATATGTAATCAACCCTTGTTCATACAGGTGCTGGGCGGCACTCATCGTGCGTTTGGACGCAAAGTACAGTTTGCGCGACGCTTCCTGTTGCAGTGTTGATGTTGTAAATGGTGCGGCCGGCTTGCGTTGAGTTTTTTTGCGTTCGATATTTATAACCGAAGCAGCAATTTCAGGCGTCCCAATTTTTGCCACAATATCATCAACCATCGATTTATTTTCAACGGTCATTTTTTCAATTTTCTGTCCATTGAATTTTATTAATCCAGCATTGAATAATTGCTCTTTGTTCTTTGCACATTGCGCATTGATACTCCAATATTCAACCGGTTTAAACGCTTCGATTTCTTTTTCACGGTCAACGACTAATTTAACCGCCACCGATTGCACGCGTCCGGCCGATTTCCCCAGGTTTCTGCGCCACAGCAATGGTGAAATACCAAACCCAATCAGGTAATCCAGCGCACGCCGTACCAAATATGCATCCACCAGATTTGTATCAATTTCACGTGGATTTTCAATTGCGGCCTGGACAGCTTTTTTTGTAATTTCGTGGAACGCAACGCGATAAACTTTTTTATCTTTTAATAATTTTTTTGCCTTTAAAATATCCAGCAAATGCCACGCAATTGCCTCGCCTTCGCGGTCCGGGTCGCTTGCCAGATATACTGCATCTGCTTTTTTCAGTTCATCTGTAATCAGTTTGATTTGTTTTTCTTTGCCTGGCATAATCTGCCATTTCATTTTGAAATTATGTTCTGTGTCCACACTGCCATTTTCAGGCACCAAATCGCGCACGTGCCCAACCGACGCGATAACACGCCAACCTGCCCCCAGATATTTTTCAATTGTCTTTGCCTTGGACGGTGATTCCACAATTAATAAATTCATACCTTTAACTCCCCTTTGCAGATAATTGTTGGTCTTTGTGAATATGTGCATTTTGGCACAACCCAAACCCAAACATCAGTGATAACAGACTGCTGCCACCGAACGACATCAGCGGTAACGGCACGCCGACGGTTGGCAATAATCCCAAAACCATGGAAATATTTATAAAGTAATAAACAAAAAAGTTCAACATAAATCCAAAACAGATTAATTGCCCAAAACGATTTCGACACATTTTCGCCGTCCAGAACAACAGCACCACAATCCATGTATAAATCATCAGCAAACCGAACGCGCCGATAAATCCGAACTCTTCCCCCAGCATTGTAAATATAAAGTCCGTCTGCTTTTCCGGCAGAAATGATTGCTGGGATTGTGTGCCGGCCATATATCCTTTGCCGGTCATTCCCCCACTGCCAAACGCGATTTTTGCCTGGTTGATTTGATATCCTGCACCTTGGATATCGCTGTCTGGATTTAAAAAAGTAATAATTCGACCACGCTGATAATCGTGCAGGCCGCCAAACCAAACAACCGGCGCCGCCATAAGTCCCAGAATCGCCGCAATAATAAACCATTTTTTATTTGCCCCAACGATATAGAACATTCCAACCGTAATCATCCCCAATGATAACGCAGTGCCTAAATCCGGCTGGGCAACAATCAGTCCAAACGGCACCATCAGCATCAACATCGGCGCAATATAATTCTTAAATTGCCCCAGTTCCACTGAATTAAACCACGCAAAATATCGCGCCAATGCCAGCACCAGCGCAATTTTTATTAATTCAGACGGTTGAATGTGAATAAACCCCAGGTTCAGCCACCTTTGCGCCCCCATACCAGTATGTCCCACAAATGTGACCAAAATAATCATAATCAGTGCAACGGCATAAATCACATATGCAGACTTTACCCATGTTTTGATATTTGTAAATGCCGCGAAAAAGAACACCCCAAACCCCAACACGATTTTCATCAACTGTGATAACGCAAACGGTTTCCAATTGCCGCCGCCCGCCGAATACAGCACCACAATTGAAATTGCCAACACCATACACATCGGCACAAACAACCCCCATGAAAAGCGGCTTAACTTTTCAGGAAAGGTCATCATATTTGCATTTGAAACGCGTGTCTGTCGTGCCATTTTTTTACTTTAATCCCTTTAACAATTCCTTCATTACCGCGGCAACTGTTCGCGCGGCCGGCCCACTGCCACCGGCGTGTTCTGTTACCACGCAAACCGCAAAGCGTGGATTATCCGTTGGTGCGTATCCTACAAACAGTCCATGATTTCGCATTTGCCATTTTAACTGTTCATTGGTCAGAACCCCGCTTTGACGTTCTTTTTTTGAAATACTGCGCACCTGGGATGTACCGGTTTTACCACCCATACGCATACCATTAACATTAATTGCACTGCCTGCGGCTGTTCCACCTTTTTTCAGAACTTGTTCCAACCCGTTTAACACATATTGAATATTCTTGGGCTGTAAATTCATACTTTCGAATTTTGGTTTTTTTGTATCCGCAATCAGTCGCGGTACAACACGCTTGTTTGATGCTGTGCGCGCCATCATCACTGCCAACTGTAAACAGTTTGCCAGAATAAAACCCTGGCCGATACCAGATATAACCGTATCCCCATGCACCCAACGCGCACCAATTTGTTTTTCTTTCCAATATCTGTCTGGGATTACACCACCCATTTCACGTGACAAAATATCATCCATGTATTTTTCTGTGAACCCCAGTCGAATTGCCATATCTTTGATTGCATCAATTCCAATACGCAATGCAATCTGATAGAAATATATATCGCACGAATGTTTCAACGCCCCCGCCAGGTCAACGTGCCCGTGCCCTTTGTCTTCCCAACAGTGATATCTGCGATCGCCATAGTCCCAATATCCTGGACAGAAAATCTTTTCCCGTGGATTAATTGCGCCCGATTCCAGTGCCGCCAATGCAACAACGATTTTAAATGTTGACCCCGGGGGATACAATCCTTCGATTGCTTTGTTCATAAATGGTTTTGCAATATCGCCCCGCAGATTTTGTATATATTCATCCCCATCATCTTCGCGAAACATATTTGGGTCAAAACTGGGGGTTGACACCATGGCCAGTATGTCGCCTGTTTCAATATCCAGTGCCACACCACATCCCGACCGATGCTGGGTTAATGCGTCATACAAAACACGTTGTGCGTTATCATTTATGGTTGTTTTGATATTTTCACCGACAATTGGCGCAATATATTGTGATTTATCTTCGCCGGTAATACGCCCGACTGCATTTGAAATCAAAACAGTTTGCCCGGCTGTACCCTTCATATTATCATCAAAACGTTTTTCCAGTCCTGTGATACCGGTTGTTAAAAACGGTGCATTTGGCACAGGTGTCTTAGGTTCGCCAACATATCCGAAAATCTGCGCACCCGCCGGCCCCATTTCATAGATTCGTGCATACCCACTTTCCACATGCAGGCCTGGTAAATTTTTCGCCTGTAATTTTGCCAATACGTTCCAGTTTGTATTTTCACTGACCAACACAGGTTGAAATTTTAATTGTTTTTTTATTTTTGCGCGTATCTTTTCAACGCGCTTTGCCCGCAGATTTAAATCCGCCGCAACTGTATCAACCAACGCGTCAACATCATGTGCTTCTTCGGGTACGATATAGATACGATAAATCGGCGCGTCGCGTGAAATTGGCGCACCACTGCGTGATAAAATCTTGCCACGTTCTGGCATATCGATTTGAATACGATATGAATTACTTTCGCTTTTCTTTTTATAGTCACGATAACTAAACACCTGCATCTGCAACATTCGCAACACCAACGCAGACGTCAAAACCGCCCCTGCGGTTAAAAACAGTGCACTGCGTCTATCAAAGGTTCTTGCGACTTCTTTATCTATCATCGCCAACCCTTTTGATTAATTTTGCGATTGGGATATATAATGCACATCCCCACACGAACATCCACGCCCCACGCAGGATATTTATAAATGAAAAATTAGAAACCGTTTGAATAAAAATGGCAACACCAAAAAACACCATAAACGCAAATAATCCATGGTTATCCATTCGTGTAATATCGATATAGGTTTGAAAACTGTTGATTGCATAGAACAGGCAATACATCGCCAACCAAAAACATACTGTTTCAAAATTATAATCTAAACACACACACATTATCATAGAAAATAACAAAAACCAGTTTGTTGGCCGTACAAATGAACAAACAAAGATTGGAATAATCGCCAACACACCCGCCGGATTCCAAAACGGGCCACTTAACCGCCACAGTCCGACCGTTAACAAAAACGGAAATGCAACGCGTAAAAAATGAATTATATTTTCTTTCATCTGTATTCGTTTTTGGGCGTGTCAAATTTAAGTACCATAACACGCGATATTTCATTTGGGTTGGCGACATTGACATCTGTTTCGTCAATCATTTCCCCAACAATTAGTCCGGCCGGCAATACACCTGAAATATTACTGGACACCAGTTTTATACCCTTGGTTGGTTTAAATTCAGGATTGCTGAAAAATCCCATTGTTGGTTTGCTTGACCCGTTTCCGGTCATAAAGCCATATACTTCTGAACCAACAACACGTACTGCAATATTCGTATCCACGTCTGTCAGTGCACGCACCCGTGAAAAGTTATTTGCACTGTCGATAATAATGCCGACCAATCTCATATCTGTGGTTGCGACAACCATACCTGTTTCAACGCCGTCGCGTCCACCGCGATTAATTATAAAAGTATTATGTCCCATTGCGCGATTGTCGTGAATTACATCGGCAATAACTGCATCGCGTGGCTGTGTTTTAACCAGGCCCAATTCATTGCTTAACTTCTGATTTTCTTTGATTGCGACATCGCACATATTTTTATCAATCAACGCTGCGTCCAGGCGTGCCCGCAGTTCACGATTTTCTTCGCGCAGGGATGAAACCTGGGCAATACCACTGATTGTATTTCCGACGACGCGAAATGGCCACGTAACAACATCCCCCACCACCTGGGCAACCGGTACAACAATATGTCCCAATGCATTCATAATTGCATAATCCGGTTTGGCAATCATGATATAAATAAACAGCACCGGCAACACAGCGGCCGTTGCGACCGCACGAATAATCGGATATATTTTGGAAGATATATTATTTTGCTTCATCGGGGCATACTTTAATCCCAAAAGTTCAGATATTCAATAAAAACTTGATTTTTGAAATAAATCTGCCAAAATATGGTCAGTCAAAGTGGCAGGCATTGCCACCAGACACCAAAGACTATCTAAAAATAAAAGGATATAAAATGCCAAAATTAAAGACCAAGTCGTACTTGAAAAAACGTGCGTCTATGACCGCGACCGGCAAAATCCGTGTTGCACGCAACTCTCATAAAAAACTGTTGCGCAAGAAATCTGCCCGTGCAAACAAGGCAGGTGCAAAACCACAGTATTTGAATGAAAACATGGTGGGTCAGGCAAAAATCTTGGCACCATACGGTTTGAAATAAGGGGGTAACAGGTCATGGCAAGAGTAAAACGCGGTACAACCGTTAAACAAAAGCACAATAAAATCTTAGCACGTGCCAAGGGTTACCTGGGCCGTCATCATTCAACATATCGCGCTGCGCGTGAAAAAACAGAAAAAGCGGGTCAGTATGCATATCGCGACCGTCGCGTTAAAAAACGTGAATTTCGTGGTTTGTGGATTGTCCGTATCAACGCCGCAGTTCGCGCGAACGGTATGACTTACAGCCAGTTTATGAACGGCTTGAAAAAGGCCGGCATCGCCCTGGACCGCAAGGTTTTGGCCGAAATGGCATACGCAGGTGATGCAAACTTCGTCAAATTGGTTGACACAGCGAAACGATTTATCAGCGCCGAAAGTAAATAATACCTTGTCGGCGGGGTATCTGTTTTGTAATAATAAAGGCCGTCGTATGACGGCTTTTTAATTTTCTGGGGTTAAAATTATGCACGAACAAATAAAGAATATTAATACATTGGATGAATTACAGTCGCTGTACACTGCGACCTTTGGCAAAAATGGCACAATGACGGCACGTCTGCGTGATATGAAGAATCTGGACAATGATGCGCGCGCGGCCCTAAATCGTGAAAATACGGAACTGCGCGAATTGTTTAAAACACGTCAAGCCGAAATTGAAAATGCGGTGTTAATGGCGGGAATGCAAAAACAGAAACTGGATATGTCATTAAATCCAGAACCTGAAAACCGTGGCACATTACATCCGTTGACACAAAGTTTATCTGAAATATCGGCAATTTTAGAATCGTTTGGCTATACCATGCATACCGGTCCTGAAATCGAAGATGACTGGCATAATTTTACCGCATTGAATACGCCATTACATCACCCGGCCCGTGATATGCAGGATTCATTTTTCTTATTCAATGGCAATGTGTTGCGCACCCAGACATCTGCGATTCAAATTCGTGCAATGGAATCTGAATCTGTGCCAATTAAAATGTTCGGCATTGGTTCGACATATCGCAAAGAAATGGACGCAACACACAGCCCAATGTTCCATCAAATCGAAGGGTTGTATATCGATAAAAACATTACCATGTCGGATTTAATTGCGGATGTTCGTGCGTTTTTATCGCGCTTTTTCGGCATTGATAATGTTGAACTGCGTATTCGTCCGTCCTACTTTCCGTTTACCGATCCATCTATTGAAATTGACTTGAAATGGCGTGGTAATAAATGGCTGGAAATCATGGGCGCAGGTATGGTGCATCCAAACGTTTTGCGTAACTGTGGTGTAAACCCAGACGAATACCAGGGCTTTGCCTTTGGTTTTGGTTGGGATCGCTTGGCAATGTTAAAATACGGTCTGAACGATATTCGTCAGTTTTATGACAGTGATGTTCGTTGGTTAAAATCGGCTGGGTTCTAATACGGGGGAAAAAATGAAGTGGACATATGATTGGTTAATTGAATATTTGAAAACAGATGCGTCTGCCGCGCAAATCGCAGATACCCTGACCCGTATCGGGCTTGAAGTCGAAGATTTACAATCCCCCATCCCACCGATTGCGGCAAAAATCGTTGAATGCAAACCGCACGAAAACAGCGATCATCTGCATGTGTTGATGGTGGACGATGGTACGGGTACTTTGCGCCAGGTTGTATGTGGCGCACCCAACGCGCACGTGGGATTAATATCTGCGCTGGCTGTGCCGGGCTGTGTTATTGACGGACATGAAATCGCGTCCGGTAAATTGCGCGGTGTTGTATCAAATGGAATGATGTGCTCTGCCCGCGAATTGGGTATTGGTGATGACCACAGTGGTATTATCGAATTACCATCTGATACAAAAATTGGCACACCAGTTGTTGATGCAAAAACAGTTTTTGATGCCGGCATTACACCAAACCGTCCAGATTATTTGTCGGTTCGCGGTATTGCGCGTGACTTGTCTGCGGCGGGGCTGGGTGAATATATCGCACCAAATGACCCAGAATTTAAAAATATTGCGCCCGCGCGTTCTGTCAAACTTGAAACCGACAAATGTCGTGCGTATAAAATGATTGAAATTCACGGCATAACTGTGAACCCCAGTGACAAGAAAATCGCATCGCGCCTGGCGGCGATTGGTATAAATCCGAAAAACGCACCAATCGATGCGACGAACTATATCTGTTATGATATGGCGCAACCTATGCACTGTTTTGACGCAGACGAAATCAATGGCGACATTATTGTGCGTATGGCACAAACTAATGAAAAATTCACAGACCTGTTCGGCAACGAACACCAATTGTCCGAAACCGATATGGTTATTACCGACGCGTCTGGAATTCTGGCATTGGCGGGTGTTATTGGTGGCGCGCGCGGGTCTACAACGGATAAAACAAAAAATATTATTCTGGAATCGGCGTATTTTGACCCGGTATCTGTTCGTAAATCTGCAAAAAGATTAGGGATATCGACCGATGCGTCATATCGTTATGAACGCGGCATTGACCCGACTATAACGGGCGTGGCCGCTATGCGTGCTGCCCAGATTATAATGGATGCGTGCGGTGGTAAAATTGTTGGTGCATACGCCGCCGGCACAGACACAGCGCCAGACGTTAAAATCAAATACACGCCGTCATATTTCATGAAAAAGACCGGCTTTGATATCCCATCTGATACCCAGCATGAAATCTTGACCCGTCTGGGGTATAAAATCAAGGCATCAGGGGACAATTGGATATTAACGCCACCACCGGCGCGTGTTGATGTTGAAATCCCAGAAACGGTTGTTGCAGATTTGATTCGTATTTATGGTTATGAAAAAATCGCAACATCGTCTGCGCACACAATTGGTGATGCACGCCCACATGATACGCATGAAATTGATATTAAAAAATTATTGGCATCACGCGGGTTAAACGAATGTCGTTCGTTCGGATTTGGGAATCTGACAATTGAACAGTTGTTGTCAGACAAACCAAACATAAAAATTGCAAACCCAATCACATCGGACTATGACACAATGCGCAATGGCCTGATGTACGGATTGTTGATGGCTGTGTCTAATAATGAAAAGCGCGGATATTCCGATTTAAATCTGTTCGAATTGGGAACTGTTTTTGATGGCGATGCGCCGAATATGCAGCATACTTCACTGTGTATTGTTCGCACGGGCGCAACATCACCAAAGCACTGGGCATCACGCACCCGCAACGTTGATGTTTATGATGTCAAGGCTGACTTGATTGCATTAATGGCGGGTGGCCGTTTTACAATTTCGACAGACGACGCGCCGCGTTGGGCACACCCATATCGCTATGCCGCATTGATGCAGGGTAAAAAGAAAATCGCTGAATTTGGTGAATTGCATCCATCTGTTGCGAAAAAATTACGTATCAAAACAAACACAGTTATCGCGATTGTGGACGATGTTAAAAATCTGCCGTCGCGCAGGGGTGGCATTGAACCACATTTGTCTGAATTTCAACCGATAACGCGTGACTTTGCGTTTATTGTAGATGCGGACACAATGGCGGAAAAATTAACATCCGCCGCACGTTCTGCGGATTCGCGAATAACAGACATTATTGTTTTTGATTCGTTTGAATTACCTGACGGCAAAAAGTCTGTTGCATTTACGATTACAATTCAACCAACTGACAATATGTCTGACACGGATTTGATGACAATTCAAAACGCGGTAATATCTGCGGTTGAAAAAAAGTGCAACGCACAAATCCGCGACAAATAAAACGATTCAAAAAAGCCGGCAAATGCCGGTTTTTTATTTATTTATCTTTTCCATAAATGCCGTGTGGTTTTCCAAATCTGCCGCCGGCACTTCGAATTTCCGATATGGAAAATCACCACCAACCTTGGGGTGGGCCAGCATGGCGGCATGCTGCTTGGCAATAATTTCTGACACATCTGGGGCTGGTGCGGTATTTTCCAGTTCCAGATAAACGCGTGCCAGAATTTCCGAGTCGATTAACGCCCCGTGTGCATCTGCACGCGCCGTCAATGAAATCCCATACCATTTTGCCAGCGCATCCAGCGTATAACTTTTCGGCCCAAACACACGATTACGCGCGATAACCAGTGTATCCATCATCTGTTCACGCGGAATTGTTTTTAACCCTAACTTATTCAATTCAAAGTTTACAAATGGAAAGTCAAAGTCCAATCCGTTATGTGCGACAATCGGGCTGTCGCCAATAAATTCCAAGAACCGCGGTGCAACCTCGCTCATTTTGGGTTTGTCTTCCAAAAACGCGTTCGATATTTTATGAACCATATATGTATCTGGCGGGATAATTTTCCCTTCGGGATTAATATATTCGTGGAAATTATTATCTGTAATATTTCCATCAATTATTTCGACCGCGCCGATTTCAATAACGCGATCGCCACGCATATATTCAAATCCAGTCGTTTCAATGTCAAAGCAGATAACACGTTTCATATCCAATCCCAACCCTTGATAATAATTGTCGCGGGTATTATAATAGAACGGTGGAATTAATGCTAGAAAATCTTAACAATGAACAACGTTTAGCGGTTGAAACAACTGCGGGGCCGCTGTTAGTTCTGTCGGGCGCAGGCACCGGTAAAACCCGTGTTTTAACAACGCGCATTGCATACATATTGAACAAAGGATTATGTAGCAAATATGAAATACTGGCAATGACATTTACGAACAAGGCTGCAAATGAAATGAAGTCGCGTTTAGCGAAGTTGTCAAATGGTCAATGGTATCCAGATGGCGTTTGGTGTGGGACATTTCATTCAATCTGTTTGCGTATATTGCGTGCCAACGCTGAACGTGCAGGCTTGCGCCGCGACTTTATTATCTATGGCGAAGACGACCAGAAAAACGTCATCAAATCATTACTGACGTCATCTACCAAGACGCCCGCCGACTATGTCGAAGAATTTTCCGCAATTAAGGACAAGGGGTTAATAGCACTAAAAAACACAGATAAACTGTTTAACGCATATAATGCAGAATTGATGCGTCTGAACGCGGTTGATTTTGGTGATATTATTTTGCATGTCTTGGAATTATTTGATAAAAATCCCGACATTTTATCACGCTATCAAAACCAATTTAAATATATCCTGGTTGATGAATTCCAGGACACCAACAATGCCCAGATGGAATTTTTGCAAATGTTAACGCGTGGCATTGAATGTCCAAACATATGCTGTGTTGGCGATGACGATCAATCGATTTATTCATGGCGCGGGGCGGAAATCAAACACATATTGAACTTTGAAAAAACGTTCCCAGATGCCCAGATAATTCGCCTGGAAACAAATTATCGCAGTACATCAAACATCCTGAACGCGGCAAATTCCCTTATTCGCCATAACCAGGGCCGCCTGGGCAAAGATTTGCGTGCTGAAAACAAAGATTCAGTTGGCGAACCGGTCTATGTTCTGACCCTGCCGACCGACCGGGACGAAGCGCGCATAATCGCCGACGCAATAATCCGCGAAGACACCACCGATTTTACGAAATTCGCCCTGTTAATTCGCGCGGGCAGTCTGTCCCGCATATTCGAAGAAGAATTTGCATCCCGTGGCATTCCATACAAATTGATTGGCGCGACAAAATTCTATGACCGCATGGAAATCCGCGATGTTATTGCATATTTGCGCCTGCTGGTGTATCCATTTGACGATATGTCTTTTCTGCGTGTGATTGCAAAACCGCGTCGTGGATTTGGGGAACGCGCAATTGCGAACCTGCGCGCGGCGGGTGGCACGCTGATGGACGGATTGCGTAACGCAAAACTTGCACCAAAATTGCGCGCGGCGGCGGACGAATTTTTATCTGCATTTGATTTTGAATGGGCGTCCATATCCCCACGCGACGCGGCAAAAACATTATTGGAACGCACCGGATACATGAAAATGTGGTCTGAATCCAAAGACGCCGACGCACCCGACCGTATATCAAACATCCGCGAATTGTTAACATCGGTTATTTCTAAGTATGACAGCCTGCCCGAATTTTTGGAACAGGCGGCGCTGATGATGACCGACGATAACGATGTAAATGACACGCCACAAAACACCAACACGGTCAGCATAATGACAATTCATGCGGCCAAGGGGTTGGAATTTGACACTGTGTTTCTGCCCGCCTGGGAAGAAGGCATTTTCCCAAATGACCGCGCGATAAACGAAGGCGCCGTCGAAGAAGAACGCCGCCTGGCCTATGTTGCGATAACACGTGCGCGCCGTCGCTGTGTAATATCAAATTCAATGATGCGATTTGTATTTGGGTCGCGCCAATATAATTCACCCAGTCGTTTTATCACCGAAATGGATAATCGCTATCTGGATTTTCAGGGTGGCGCGCCCCGCACATACGCGCCCACATACACTTATAATCCAACCCCCGCGATAAAACCCAAAATTTCACGCCCTGCGTCCCTGGTTGGTAAATTGGTATCGCACGATGAATTGGGTGCGGGTGTTGTTATCGAAGACGCCGGCGCAATTCTGACAATTGCGTTCAAATTGCGTGGCATAAAAAAAGTCGCCCGTGATTTTGTAAAAATTTCCGAATAAAAATACCGGCATTTGCCGGCCTTTTTGTTATTTTTTATTCTTTCTAAATTCATCCAACGACACAACGCGTCCTGGGTCTGGAACAGTCCCTGGTTTTTCATCCAGTGGCAATTCCATATCGTTGTCCGCGGCGGCTGGCTGAATTTTCGTCTGAAAAGACAACATAAAATCAACCGAAGGGTCTTTGAATTCAACCAGTGCTGAAAACGGCACACGAATAAAGAACGGTCGTCCATCAAATGTTAATTGTACCCCAAATTCTTTATCTGAAACATGCAGGTTATTATACGAATACTGCAACACAATTGTCATAATATCTGGATATCGTATACGCAGGAAATCCGGCAACACAACACCACTGTCGCGCGTACGAAACGTGATAAAGAAATGTGTCCCGTCCCCCAGTCCATTAAACTGTGCATGAACCAGTGCATCCTTGACCACTGATTTTAAAGCATTGTCTAACAAAGTTTGATAATCAATACGTGCCATATCTTTTTACCCCGCGCATACTATATTACTTATTTCCCCATTTTCGCAAGCAACAAATACAGCATCTTCGATATTACTGAAAATATCCGGGTCCAGTCCCGTTGCCCACACTTGGGCATTTGATTGTGCCAGTTCGCGAAACATATTTTCCCGTGCGTTTTTATCCAGGTGTGCCGCCGCTTCGTCTAATAAAATAATTGGGCTGCGTCCTGTTTTTGTGTGAACCAGTTTTGCATGTGCCAAAATCAAATCAATAATCACGGTCTTTTGCTGACCTGTACTGGTCAAGTGCGCCGGCAGCCCCAGTTCATTATTAAACACCCCAAAATCAGATTTATGCGGTCCATCCAGAACCATTTTATCGCCAATCAATGTACGGTTTTGTTTTAAATAATCCAGGTATGCGCGTTCTGTGTCGCCGGCCGTCATACCATCAATCAGCATTTTTTCAACAATTCCCATCACAGATACCGCGCACCGCGCCAAAAAATAATTCAGTTCCCCCGCATATTGAATACGTGCCACCGCGACGGCCACGGCCACGCCTGCGATTTGCACATCCAGCGCATCAACCCAGCGCGCATCCGTCCCGGTTTTCAGCGCATACGCGCGTTCGCTTAGTAATTTAGACAACCTGGCTGTCCGTCCTGGATGCGTGGCGTCAAAACTGGCGCACAGTCGGTCAAAAAACGCACGTCGGTCTGCGGCACTGTCTACAAACAGTCTGTCTTCGCGTGGTGTAATCCAAACCACCCGTACATGTCGTGCCAGTTCAGATAATGCCGCATTATCGCCATCAATTTTTGCGCGTCGATTTGCGTCACCCCCAGTGTATTGAACGGAAATTTCTGTATCATCGGCCAGGTTTGCAAAAACACTAAATCCCCCCGAACCATCAAATCGCGCAACATCACCCATACCTGCCCCACGCATGCCACGTTCCCCACCCAGCATGGATACGGCCTCTAACACGGCGGTCTTGCCTGCGCCATTTGGGCCGGTAATAATCACATTGCGCCGTCCATATGTTTCGATACGACACATTGTATGGTTACGAAAATCTGTTAAACTGATACGATTAATCATGCGCCAATAATACAAGAAAAATAACCCACCGTCCAAGAAAAAACGCCCCATATGGGACGTTCTTTTTAATACATAGTCTGCAACACGTGTTTGTTCTTGTCCAGGTTTGACAACATTTTTCCACTGCCACATGCGACACACGCCAATGGATTATCGACCAAGAACGCCGGCAATCCGGTCGCAGCACGAATAGCAACATCCAACCCCCGCAACATAGACCCCCCACCGGTCATTGCAATACCCAAATCTGCAATGTCGGCCGACAGTTCAGGTGGTGTTAATTCCAACGCCTGACGCACTGTGTCAACAATTTTAGACACGGTCTGGGCCAACGCACCTGCGATTTGCGATTCTGTGATAACTGTTTCGCGTGGCGTACCCGACAACAGGTCGCGTCCCTTGATTTTCATGGTCAGTTCGTTCGCCTTGTCCTTTGGGGCGATTGCAGTGCCAATTTTTTTCTTGATATCTTCGGCTGTGTTTTCACCAATCAACAGATTTTTAGATTTGCGTACAAAGTCAATAATATCAACATCCATCTGGTCACCGGCCGTACGAACAGCGTTTGAATAAACAATCCCCCCCAGGGACATAACCGCCACTTCGGTCGTACCGCCACCGATATCCAGCACCATTGAACCAACTGGCTTTTCAACCGGCAATCCTGCGCCAATTGCGGCGGCGGTTGATTCTTCGACGATAAATACTTTGCGTGCGCCGGCGGCGTCTGCGGCCTCTTGAATGGCGCGTCGTTCCACCTGGGTCGCGCATGATGGCACACAAATAATAATCAGTGGTGCGGCCAATGGGTTTTTATGATGAACCTTGCGGATAAAGTATTTAATCATTTCTTCGGCGACTTCAAAGTCTGCGATAACCCCATCGCGCAACGGACGCACCGCAGAAATAGTACCCGGTGTACGGCCGAACATCTGTTTAGCCTCAGTCCCCACGGCCAGGATTTCTTTGCGCCCCATCAGACGATTTTCAGCCACCGCCACAACCGATGGTTCGTTCAAGACAATACCGCGTCCCTTGACATAAATCAGTGTGTTTGCCGTCCCCAAATCAATTGCCATATCTGCTGAAAAGAATTTCATCAACCAGTTATACATATTTTTCCCCATAAATTACGATTTTTTTGAACTATAAATCACGATATTCAAAAAATCAAGACGCCCCCATAAATTTATTTGATTTACAGGATATTATGGTATTATACGCACATTATGAAACGTGATACGATTAAAAATCATTCTGACTTTGCGATGGGTGAAAACGACCCCGTGGCAAAAAGTGCATATTTCCTGGTGCGTGCAAAAAATGCAAAATTCCCAGGTGATGCGCGCTATGGCATGATTGTGACTAAAAAAACATTTAAACACGCGGTTGACCGCAACCGTGCAAAACGCATGTTGCGTGATTGGCTGGCATTTAATGAACATATGCTGCGTCCTGAATGGGATTATGTGTTTATAATTCGTCGTGCGATAATTGATGCCGACCGAACATCTGGCCGCGTTGCAATGAAAAAGGCCCTAAATTATCTGCGTAAACAGGAAATAAATGCCCAATAACCTGTCACTAATTCAACGCGTGGCGATTTGTATGGTGCGTTTTTATCAGTGCGCCTTGTCGCCGATATTTGGCGGTCGTGCGGCGTGTCGTTTTACCCCCAGTTGCAGTGAATATACCCGTCAATCGATTGAAAAATATGGCGCGATACGTGGGTGTTGGATGGGGTTAAAACGTATATGTCGTTGTCGTCCGGGTGGTGGCTGTGGCTACGACCCTGTTCCTTGACAAAGGGCATCAATGTGGTACAATTTAAACTATGCATGACTGCAATTTATACATAAAGGATTAACTATGTCATTTCGTGCAACCGTTGAATCTATGTCAAAAATCATGGACGATATGGGCATAACTGAACTTGATTTGGAACGTCAGTTTTTATTCGGCGTATATCGTAAACACATCCATTTGTCCAAGCAACAGGCACTGGCCATTGCGCCGACAACCACATCATCGGATGCACCGGTTGCAAAGTCTGAAACCGCTGCGCCATCAATTAATGGCTATGCGTTAAAGTCCCCAATGGTTGGGGTTGTTTACTTGGCACCTGAACCCGGCGCAGATGCATTTGTCACAGTCGGACAACAGATACACGCCGGCGACACAGTTGCCCTGGTCGAAGCGATGAAGACCTTTAACCCAATCAAATCGGACCGTGATGGTGTTGTCAAAGAAATCTTGGTTTCTGACGGCGCGGCGGTCGAATTTGACCAGGCCTTGGTTGTAATTGAATAAAAGCATACACAATGCCACAAATAAAAAAAGTTTTAATTGCAAATCGTGGGGAAATTGCCCTGCGTATTATTCGCGCGTGTCGCGATATGGGAATCCGCACGGTTGCGGTTTATTCGACGGTTGATCGTGATGCAATGCATGTGCAACTTGCGGATGAATCTGTATGTATTGGACCGGGGCCGGCCCGTGATTCTTATTTGAATGAATCTGCGATATTGACGGCGGCATTATTAACAAATTCTGATGCGATTCACCCTGGATACGGATTTTTATCTGAACGTGCTGACTTTGCGCACAAGGTTGAACAGCATGGCATGATTTGGATTGGCCCGTCGCCCGATATGATAACCAAAATGGGGGACAAGGTTAACGCCAAGAAAACCGCCATTGAATGTGGCCTGCCGGTTGTGCCGGGGTCTGATGGCGCGGTTGATTCATTGGAACATGCGCTGGAAATTGCTGAAAAAATTGGATATCCAGTAATGTTAAAGGCATCTGCCGGCGGCGGTGGTCGCGGAATGCGCCCTGTACACAACGTTGACGAAATGGCGGACGCATACCAACTTACCAAGAACGAGGCTGCATCCGCATTCGGCGACGACACATTATATATGGAAAAGCTGTTGACCCACCCGCGTCATATTGAATTTCAGGTTCTGGGCGACAAACACGGTAACGTTGTAATCTTTGGCGAACGCGATTGTTCCCTGCAACGCCGCAATCAAAAGGTTATGGAAGAATGTCCCGCCGCCATTTTAACCCAGAAACAGCGCGACGATATGATTGAAATCTGTAAGTCTGCCGCCAAAAAAATGGGCTATACGAATGCCGGCACATTTGAATTTATGTTCGAAGATGGCAAATTCTATTTCTTGGAAATGAACACGCGATTACAGGTTGAACATCCTGTGACCGAAATGGTATATGGTGTTGACCTGGTTCGTGAACAGATTCGCATTGCCGCCGGGGAAAAACTGGGATACACACAATCGAACGTAATTCCAAACGGTCATGCAATTGAATTTCGTATCAATGCCGAAGATTCTGAAACATTTATCCCAAATCCAGGCAAAATAACATTGTATGCACCGTCGGGCGGTTTGGGTGTCCGTGTGGACAGTGCGGTCTACACCGGATATACAATTCCGCCGACATATGATTCAATGATTGCGAAATTAATTGTTCACGCGCAAAGTCGCCCTGCGTGCATTATGCGTGCGACGCGTGCGCTGGATGAATTTGTTATCGAAGGGGTAAAAACCACAATCCCCTTGCAACAACGCCTGTTAAAGAACAAGGATGTCAAGCAACTAAACTTTGACAACAAATGGCTGGAAAAGTTTTTAAGCAAAGACGAATAAAATCCCCCGTTCGGGGGATTTTTTACTTCGCTAAACTTTTATTTATCTAAGCCCAGTCAAGATTGATTCTAATTTTTCTGGCATGTTCCATACTGATTGCGGGTATAACCAGTATCGCACTTTAACATACATGCTGTACCCCATGCCTCGTACCCCTTGGCACTGCCAAAATCATTACACTTACAATGTGAATTAACGTATTGTTTGCCGTTACCAATATCGGTGTCCGCTGCCGCCGTTGCGACATATGTTGAATTGTCCGGACATAATAATGACTGATAGAACATAGAAGAAATACCTTCTATGTATTGATTTTCTGTTGCGGGGGTTGTTGTACTTGAACATTCGCTGTTATTGTCAACTTTACCATCCTGATTTGCGTCATAACACAACTTTACATCACTGTTATAAAACACCGCATACGCACACGTCAATGCGACATTCCGGCACGCGCCACGCATAACGTTATAAATACTGCTGACACTGGCACTGGAAGACCATGCGTTTACCTGGGTCACCTGTTGGTTATAGCATTGTGCAATATCAACCATACAACTGGACGCATAATCTGAAATTGCCTGGTTTTGCGCGGCGCGAATATTTGTCATGGCGCGCTGAACATAGTTTACAACAACATCATTGTATGGTTCGTACGTACCATCGGCGTTGTATGTGTATCGCTGGCATTTATCCAAAACAGCGCGACACAGACCTTCGTCTGTTACATTTTGTTTTGTACCAATTTTTTGTAATAAATATTTTGCAACGCATGAACCGTCATTGCCACCGTCGGCACTATCCGATGATGTTTTTGCACAGCCGTCTGATGTGCTGTCACTAATGGTTTGGTTTTCATACGCGTTTTTTAAAAAATCATCATCAATCTTTGCGTTATTGTACCCCGCCATAAATGTGGTAATATCTGAAATATTTTGCCCCAGAACAACTTCGCCATTTTCGTCGATATATTTTTTTGTTGGGTCAACACATTTGAAATAGTTTTCGCCACAAACCATATCGTCTTTCATGCACGCTTCCAGTGCGCCGATACATCCCTTGGCATCATATGTATTTTTATTTTGCAACACGGCCAATCGCGCCTTTTGCAACATACGGTTTGCACTGCGCACATTAGACACCAGTGTTTCATTCATTTTTTTCAAACCGTTTTCATATGCCACGCAATCCTTGTCAATCGCCAGGTCATAATTCCCTGTAATTTGGCCGGGCGTTGCGCCTGCACTTTTGCATTGGGTCAATATAGTATTACAGCGTCTTTTTGCTGCATTATATAACTCGCGCCCGCGCAGGTTTGAAAAACTGCTGGTCGAATCTGTGTTCAGAAAATCCAGACTGAACATATCGGCCGTATCCGACGTAAAATCTAAATCCATATCCAGACCAATCGACGTATCAGAATAATAAGATGAATTCGATACCGGATCGCGGATTAAATCTTCAATTTCTTCCAGCATATTGCGTGTTTCAGACGTGTCAACCGCCCCCGATAGGGCTTCTTCGGCCTCAGTCTCGGTCATAATTGCGCGAATTTCATCCGCAGATAATCCGACGTATCTGATACG
Source organism: Alphaproteobacteria bacterium (assembly GCA_015062495.1). NCBI lineage: Bacteria > Pseudomonadati > Pseudomonadota > Alphaproteobacteria > Alphaproteobacteria bacterium. The sequence continues at coordinate 260,049 of SUUN01000002.1, forward strand.
TTGTGCAACCTCGTTCAATTGTGCATTTGCGTCTTTGACGGCGGTTTCCACCTTGGTATATTGGCTCAGGTTTGCCGAACATGAACAGCGTCCCTGATTTGCGTCAACAACCGCGCAGAACTGATCCATACATTCGTTATACTGTTCCTGGCATGATTTATTCAGTGTTGCTGTTTGTTCCAGGCGACTGGTTGCCTCTGCAATACTTTCGGCGGTGGCTTTGGCTGCTGCGCGCGATTTAACATTGCGTACCGCTTCGTCTATGTTCGAACCGGTCTGGACGCCTGTGTCATCAATTACGGCGCGTCCGCCAACCTCGGCCGTGCTGGGCCGCAGAACCAGTCCAGCCCGTCGCACTGTGGGATTGTTGTTGATACTGGCATCCGACACGCGTTTATTGCGCCCGACTGTGTTCACGGTCGCTTCTAAATTCGAGCGCGCGGAATTAACATCTGTCTTGCCTGTGCTAACTGCGCGTGAAATTACCCCGGTGCGTGATTGAGCGACGTTATTGTTGTTGTCGCCCGAAAAAACACGTGATACCGCCCCGCGCGTCTGAACAGTTGTGCGTGACGATGTTGTACGCGCCGTTGATTCTGTGGGTTTTGCGGTGTCTTTACCTGTTGGAATTGCACGTGACACAGTCGCCCCATCTGCAAATGCAGCGGGCGCAACAATCATCAACGCCAAAAAACACGTCAGCAGTTTTTTCATTCTCTTGCGCGAATTATATCATAAAAAAACAATTAAGTCAGTTAAAAAGTCAATCGTAACCCGGCTGAAATAAAAGGTGTTTTTGATGTTAATCCACCTGATATCCACCCGTCTACATTTTCGCTGTATTTATACCGGAACGAAGCAATCCCCATATGGTCGATAAAGTCATCCACATCTGATTGCCACACGCCTGTGTCTGACATCATATACGTCACAGAAACACTGTACCGCAGTAAATCATAACTGACCCCTGTTCCAACGACGAATCCGTCTGAAATATCGCCGACTGGGTTGTTATCATAAATCACACGTCCCGACAATCCCCAAACCCAACTGTTGTATTGCAGGTTCATTCCCATTGACATCTGTGCACGCCAATCGGCGGTGACGCCTGGGGTGTACACTTCGTTATCAAAATCGCGTGGATTATCCATAAACGACATCCCCAGCGCATATGCGGTCTTGACCTTGCCTGATGGGCGACGTATTTTTAACCCTGCGTCCACTGCCCAGTCATAGTTATTTGCAAACCCAGATGCGGAAATACCATACTGTGCGCCATTTGTTGGCGTTGATACAATATTAACACGCGGGTCAGACCGCCCAGATGTCAGTGTTGTATCTGCGATAATTGGGCCATCTGGGATAATTTTTTCATTATACAACGGTCGGTCATTTATGCGCAGTCCCCCAACGTCCGGCAATCCAACCCCCAGTTTTCGTGCAATTGAATCCGTTAAACCAAATTCGACGCGCCCCAATTCACGCGATTCAATATATCCAAACACTTCACGCGACAGGTTACCTTTGTCCAACGCCGCTTTGTCCAGTGCGTAAACCGCCCCAATTTTATAGTCATCATTTGCCGCGTACGTTAATTGTGCGCGCCCGCGCCAATCCCCAATCCCCAGTGGTGTTTCAAAGTCTGGATTAATCACCCCGCCCGTTGCATATCCGGTAAGTTTTGCGGAAAATTTTCCCATATCATATTGCAACGCATGTGCCACATTTGGCATCAAAACACACATTGCCAAAGCGGCATATATTTTCATTAATTTGAACATTTAATTTTGTTCCCCTGTTTCCTTTAAAATCGCATCACGCAGTTTGTTATATGCGCGTTCTTCGATTTGGCGTACGCGTTCACGCGAAATGCCATATTTCTGGGACAGCGATTCCAACGTCGCCACTGGTTGTTGTAATCGGCGTGCGGTTAAAATTGCGCGGTCGCGTTCTGACATTTTTTCCAAATGTTTTTTCAATAAATCATATCCGCGTCGGCGAAATTCGATTTGTTCCAGTGTTTCTTCAATTGTCTCGCGCCCGTCCGTCATATTCGACAGGATATCCGTCGCCCCATCTTCGGAATTCAGTGGCGCATTCAGCGAAACATCGCGTGCCCCAACACGTGTTGCCATGCGTTCCACGTCGCGTTCCGGCACGTCCAGGTATTCGGCAATTTGTTTTGTCTGCTCGTCTGACAGATTGTTATCCATAATCCCCAACGCCCGTTTTGCCCGTGCCAGATTAAAGAACACACGCTTTTGATTTGCACTTGTTCCAATTCGCACAATAGACCAGTTGTTTAAAATTGTTTCATAAATCTCGGCCTTGATCCAGAACATCGCATATGTAGAAAACCGAAACCCTTTGTCTGGGTCAAATTTTTGTAATGCCTGCATCAGCCCCATATTACCACTGGCGATTAATTCGCCGACGGGAATTCCATAGTTCTTATAGTCATACGCCACCGACACCACCAGGCGCAGATGACTGGCCACCAATTTTTCCGCTGCAAACTTGTCCTGGTTTTGCACCCATTTTGTGGCGTATTCATATTCTTGTTCTGCGGTCAGGACAGGAATTTTTTGCACATTTTGAATATACTGTGCCAGCGACGTATCATCGCTGACGCCACGTGCGGCAACGATATTGGTATTATTTTTTGCTGGTAATGTGGTCTTGATTTCCTTGCTCATAACTTTTATAGTATATCATAAATTAATAATTATCAAGCACAGGAGAATAGTATCATGGCAACCATGCTGGAAAGAAATAAAAAAGTCAAAGCCCCACAAAAAACCCGCGCCGAACATATGGAAGACGCCCTTTATCGCGAGGTTTGGGAAGATGTCAACAACGAAAAAACGATGCAGTTTATCAAAAAATATTCCAAGCATATGATGGTTGCTGCCCTGATGATTTTGATTGTTGCAACGGGTATCCAGATTGGTATTCGTACACATCGTGCAAACAAAATTGCGACTGCAAACGCCTATGAAATGGCGATTGAAAACCGGGATGCAAATGCATTGGCGGCGTTGGCGGATAATGCGTCGGGCGCAACGGCGGATCTGGCCTTGTTCCAGGCATATTTGTTGGACAACGATGTAAACAAATTGGAAAAATTGGCAAACGACGGCAATACACGTGATTTTCGTGATTTAGCACGCCTGCATATTGTGGGTATCCGTGGCGATGATATGACGGCCCAGGATATGAAAAAATACCTGTCTGATATGGATTCAAAATCATCACCATTTTATTACAGTGCGCGTATAACACTGGCCCAGAAATATTTATCAGAAAACAACACATCTGCTGCGAATGAAATTCTGGACGAAATAATTGCCGATAAAAATGCGCCATCAACAATTGCGGCAACCGCGGCGACACTGCGTTAATGGTGATTATTATGCGTCGGATTATTGCGATTTTGTGCTGTTTATTTGCGGTTGCGTCCTGTGACAAGCATGACCCAATTTTGCCAGGCACGCGTACACCAATTTTTGACACAGACCGTGTAAGCGTTCAAAACAAAGTCATTGAACAGATACCAGAATCTGCGCATATTGTCGATAATTCCGATTGTCCCTATACGCGCGATTCAGACAATGTTGTATGGGATGGTACGCGCAAAATTTTCAGTGGTTTTCCAACAAACAATACTGTATCGGCCCCCGTTCATCCTGTTTGCAGTGGCAAATATGTCTATGTGGGCCTGTCGACCGGTGAACTTGTAAAAATAAACCCAAAAAATCGCCAGATTATGTGGATTGCAGACATTTATCGTGCCAGCAATATGACCGGTGGCGCATCGATGGTTGATATTATTGCACCCGTTGTCCCCTATGGCGATTCCGTCTATGTGGGTGGTTTGGCGGATGCGTTTTGTCGTGTAAATGCGTCCACAGGTGCAAAAAAATGGTGTGTAAATATCGGTGTTGCATCACCATTTGTGATTGCGGGTGATTACGCGTTTGTTGTTGGTACAGATTCGAACCTGTACGCGGTATCTTTGCGTGACGGGACGGTTTTTTGGCGTACAGATGTAGAATCACAAACGGGCGCAACCTATGCAAATGGGCGCATAACGGTTGGCCGCGAAGTGTTTAATGCATCAGACGGCAAAAAAATACTGGACAAATAAAAAAATATATTATATCATTCGTCCGCTATTAAGGCTTCGGGTGTTTAGCTCAGTTGATTAGAGCATCTCGTTTACACCGAGAGGGTCGGGGGTTTGAGTCCCTCAACACCCACCAAAAATTAAACCGCCACACGGCGGATTTTTTATCCAAAAATTCACGGTTATTTATAAATCAAAGGGATTATTATATGATTTTTGAAAGGGGATGGTTTTTGCATAAAATGAACAAACATGCACCGCGTGGCTATAAATTTGTTGCAATTGGCGACGAAGGGCGCATTGCGATGTATGCGCCGGAATTTATGGGAAATCAGTCGCCGATTGGTCCTTTTTTATCGTGTTTTTCATTTGATTTATTGGACAATGTTTATGGTGGTTTGATGACGCGTCGTTCGTCCCATATGTCCCAGGGTGCATTGCCGATTGATTACATTTATTCATATGAATTGACGCGCCCACAAAACGTATCGCCGGATGCCAAGTATGAAATATATCGTTCTGTCGCCGCCCAGCATATGCGTACATACTGTCGTCCACATCCAATAATGATACGAAAAAATGCGATTTTGGTTCAGGGTATGTTGGATAAAAATGCATATTTACCAGATTTTTTGCATTCACGTGTTAAAGACTATGTTAACAAGTGCGTGTGGTATGCCATTGAACGCGTATTTTCATCCATGATGATTTGTGATATGAAATACTATCAATCCGAATACAGAAAAAAGATGGATGAGCTGGGTATTGAATATGGTCGCAAATTTGGTGTTTTGGATATTGAGAAAAAGACCTTTGAAAAACGTTATGCAGAATTGACCGCCAAAATCGAAGAATTGCAATATGATATCTTGCCGCGCCAGGAAAAATCACTGGAACGCGCGATTTCGCGCGAAGCGACGCCTGAAAAACAGCAAACCCTGCAAAAGCAATTAGATGCATCAAAAACAAAATTGTCTGAATTTACGCGGGAAAAGCAAAGCCTTGAACCCAACATGTACGATTCCCCGGCCCAGCATATGTTACCGGGTGTATTCTTTGACCGTGGTACGCCGGTTATACCAAAATTGCCACGTAATAAAGTAATGCAAATGTTACAGTTGTTGTGCATGCGTGAAACAAAATTAAAAAATAAATAGTTTAAAAGCCCGGAAATCCGGGCGTTAATTTTTTTGTGTTTTTTAATAATATGGTCTAGAATAAACACGGTAATAAAACAAAGGGGAAAATATGAAAAGAACGATTTCAATTTTTGCGGTTTTGGCATTGGTTTCGGCCTGCACGACCGTTAATCCATATACAGGCCAGACACAAACGGCAAAATCCACATGGGGCACTGCAATTGGCGCGGCGACCGGCGCCCTGATTGGCAGCACGCAAAGCAGCGAAGGTGCATTAATCGGTGGCCTGGCGGGTGCGGCCGTTGGTGGCGGTGTTGGTTATTATCTGGATGTCCAGGCGGCGGAACTGCGCGCGGAACTGGTGTCAACCGGGGTTCAGGTTGTCGAAGATTCTGACAGTATTCGTTTAATTATGCCGGGCAATATCACATTTAAAACGGATTCTGCGGATATAAATTCATCGTTCTATCCGGTTTTAAATTCGGTTGCGCGCGTTTTGAACAAGTATTCAAATTCAACAGTTATGGTATCCGGCCATACCGACAGCACCGGCAGTGCCGATTACAATCTGAAACTGTCGCGTGAACGTGCAGGGTCTGTGGCTGCATACCTCCAGGGCCAGGGTGTAAAACAATCCCGGTTCGAGGTTATGGGGCTGGGGTCATCTAATCCAATCGCGTCGAATTCAACTGTCGATGGTCGCGCGTTGAACCGTCGTGTTGAAATCAAGATTATTCCAAATAAATAAGAAAAAACCGGCAATCGCCGGTTTTTTTAGTTTGTATAATAACAATCGCCCGAATATTCACCACTGCCACTGTCATCAGAAAACGTGTTGCCCGATGGGATAAAGCATTCGGTAACACTGGTTGCGCCCGGTCCAGTGGTTGTGCCATATACCCCGCCTGACGATGGGCAACGATAACACCCGGCAAAGTAATCCCCGTATTGTTCTGTATATGTGTATGTTGGTGTGCCGTAATATCCTGTGTCGCATAGCAGTGTCCCAGTTGCAATTAGATTATCCCCGCCATAAACACCACAGTTACACGAATATGTACTTTCGCCACAATCCAGACTGATTTGTCGTGTAAATGATGTTTGGTATGTACCGGCTGATAACGCAGGTTGATATACGTATCCATCGGGTGTTGTTGCTGTACCACTACAAAAACTGCATATGTTATCACAGGTGCTGTCGGGTGTTTGTTGGTTCTTGCATGTGCTCAGGTAACAGGCCGCCGGATTTAGTGTAATCGCAAACGCATTTCCGGTCACCATTATCGCCGTTGTTAAAAATAAAATTTTTTTCATTTTCTATCTCCCTTTGTTTTGAAAAAACAAAACCGTCAAATTTGACGGTCGGGAAGTTAGAAAAATCATAATTTGGAATGACCTTGTGGATTTCGTGCGTATGCACTGTTTTATAGCCACAACTTCCCGACCAATTCGGTCGGGATACAGAAAAAGTTGGCGTAATAAACGCCTTCTAATATTCTGATCGGATAACAGCGCACTTCTGCACCGCCAAATTATGGGATTTTCTAAGTCCCGAACCCAACTTCCACTTGGATTCATATGTATTATATGCCACCGCAATCAAAAACACAATTGCTTATATAAATAAAATTTAGTGGCGGCGTGCGACAAATGTCGCACACCATAGTGCCATTACTTACCACTTACACTAACCACTAAAAAATCCCGCATGTGCGGGATTTTTTATATATTTAATTTCTTTTGCATTTCGGTTAACACAGGAACGTCTATTCCTAAATCTTTGGCACGGGCAATCAGTCCGCCCAACGCGAATATCCCTTCAACTGTGCCTTGTGGTGGGTTGCCGTTGGCAATTGCCATGCCGCCCGCGAAATTCCGGCTGGTTGCGCTGGTCGCCGACAGGAACAAATCCCCAATCCCGCACAATCCCAAAAATGATCGCATCTGGCCACCCATTGCAATGCCTATTGCCATAACTTCGTTCCATGTGCGTGTGAATATCAGTGCACGTTCGTTTTCTGCGCACTTGACACTGTTATATCCACAAATCAATGCCACTGCATTTTTGCCAACGCCGCACACCTGTGTGCCGATAATGTCGGAACTTGTTTCCAGATACAGTTTGTTTAGTGCGCCCTGCCCTGCGATAATTGCTTTGTCCGTTCCGGCCAGTGTTGACCCGGTTGGAACCCCTTGTGCAACTTCGGCGGCGAACTGCGGGCCCGACAAAACGCCAAAATCAACACATTCTGGAATTTCAGTTGCCAAAATTTCAGACATAAACTGGCCTGTGGTGTTTTCTGCCCCTTTGGTACAAATAATTATCGGTTGGCCGTTATATTCATTACGCGCTTTACGCATTGTTTCCCGGAAAAAAGCCCCCGGCGTCACCACCAACCACGTGTCCATATCATGCATATCGGCCATATTCGCGGTCATACGAATGTTTTTTGGCATTACTACGCCATCAAAATCCTTGTGCAGGCCGTCATAAGACCACAACACAACATCTGCCCCGCCCTGTGCGGACACGATTGCCAACGCAGTGCCCCATGCGCCCGCGCCAATTACACCAACTTTCATTTTATTTTCCTTATTTTTCTTTCAATTACAGGGATAACTGTTAATCCATCATCTGATAAATCAATTGCACGCATATATGACTCAACGGCTTTGTCAACATCGCCCGTGATTGCATATATGTCCCCCAAGTGCTCGAACAACGAAGAACACGTTTCAGATACTTCGCCAACGCGTTCCAATACTTCCAGTGCGGCATCCACCCCTTCGCGTTGTGCAACCACAACCCCCAGTGTATCCCACGCCAGAATATCTGTTGGATTTTGCTGTACCAGCATCATTGCATAATCGTACGCATTATCCAATTCTCGGTTTTGTGCGGCCCAAATTTTTGCCTGCAAAGATATGATTTCTGCATCCATAACCAGTATTTCGGACGCGTCGCGCAAATCTTGCTGGGCTGCGTCCATATCGCCAAATGCAAAATGTATTTGTGCGCGTCCCTTGGTAAAGAATGCCCTGCCCGCGTCGTTCAGGTTTTTGTCCTTTATCGCGCGATTTATCACACGCAGTGCGGCCCGTTTATTACCATGCTGAATATGATACCCCACCAGTTTATTTACCGCCGGTACAAACAACGGGTGTTCACGCAGCGCATCCTGCAATTCGTCGATATTTCCATTCTTTTCTACGTTGCGCAATACGCCAAACAGATAAAAAGGACTGTCCGGACTGATACGGGCAAAGTGCGCCCCGTAATCACCGCGATTATTCCAAAAATAATTCCCCAGATAATAATCAACAACACCATTTGTTTCTGCAAATTCTGGCGCGGTAATCTGGGCAAATCGCAACAACAGCATCGCCAAATCAGAATACATCATAATCTGGGTATGCGATACATTTTGCACCAAACTGAACGCCAGTTGGTTTTTATACCCCGCATACACAGACCAATCTGGAATATTGTCGTATCCGCGCATGAACATACCGCCTGGTCGCGCGGTAAAATCATCGCGCAGTTGTGCCGCCGCGTCCGTCATATTGTGATGCGTATAGAACGACATAATGTACAAATAATCGTTTATATTCATAAAATCTGGACTGACCGCGGCAAAGTTTTCGGCCGCCGTATCTGTGTCACCCAGTTCGGCATAAATCTGTCCCCGTACAAACGATTTCCACGACGCATTTGTCGGCAGGCGGTCTATAAATTTAAACGTATTTGTGCGCCAATCATTTGCAATTGCCGACCAAATACGCAGCGGTGCGGCCAATGCAGATTCGTCCGTTTTGTGCCGGTTGTGTAATTCTTTCCACATGTCATTCTGAATCAGATATGCATCATAGACCAACTGTGCCGGCATTCCCTTTTCGTTTTTTAATAAATGCGCATCAAACGGCATGCGACCGCTTAAAAAATCAGAAATATAAATTGTGTTTTGCACAATTGGATATTGTATATCGCGCAAATTCTGGGTTAAATTGTTCGCAGTATCGAAATCATTAACGTATATTGCGTGTTGTGCAGCCAAAAATGCCCCGTATTTTGTGGTGGGGAATTCATATTTTTCGCCCTGCCCCGTTGTGTGTGTTGCGTTCCAAATCGCACCACTTGTTATGGCGATGGCGGCAAATAAACTAATTGTGACAAATAAACTTTCTATTTTCTTCATGATTATGCTAGAATAGTACTTATGAGTAATAAAGTCAAATTTGAACGATATGCAGATTTATTGCGCCAATGGTCGTCGCGCATGAATCTTGTCGCGCCCAGCACGCTAAACGACATAGAAACGCGCCACATTGCGGATTCTGCCCAATTGGCAGACGTTTTGCCACGCGATGTAAATATAATCGATTTAGGCAGTGGTGCGGGATTCCCCGGGGTTGTTTTGGCGATTCTGGGTTGGCGCGTGACGTGTATTGAATCAATTGGTAAAAAGGTTGCGTTTCTGAACGCGGTCAAGGATGAATTAAAACTGGATAACCTGACAATTTATCATGGCCGTGTCGAAGATTATGTCCGGCATTTACCGGCAAATTCGAATGATTTTGTCTTCACTGCACGTGCGTTTGCATCCTTGACCAAGATTATGGACTATGTCGCACATACAAAATACCGGCTTTTTCTGTTAAAAGGTCGCGAAATTGCCGGGGAAATCGATGCTGCAAAAACCAAGTATGATTTTGAATATGATTTAACACCGTCCAAAACAGGTGATGGTTTTATAATTTCTGTGCGTTTTTGCCGGTAATTTCATATGAAATACGTGTTAAATTGTTGAAAAAACATTGTTAATTTAAAAATATTACAAAAAAGCCGGCAAAAGCCGGTATTTTTAATTGTTGAAAAGTATGCCTTGTTTCATGTGAAATTGTTAATAAATATTTGTTTTTATTTTGTTTTTGCGTTGTGAAATATAAACTCTTGACCGAATCGACCGGTTTTTATAATCTTTACATGAAACGGAAGGGGTTTTATGACACATATTATTGCATTTGCGAATCAAAAGGGCGGGGTGGGTAAAACCACAACCGCTATTAATATCGGTGCATCCCTGGCGGCGATAAAAAAGCGTGTTTTACTGGTCGATTTGGATCAACAGGGTAATGCCGGAACGGGATTGGGGTTTGAACGTGCGTCACATCGCCAAAGTGTTTATGGTGTGATTATGGGGACTGCAAACGCGGCGGATAATATTTTATCCACAGCAGTACCCGGATTACATTTGTTGCCGTCGTCCCAGGCGTTGGCCGGTGCGGATGTTGATTTGCTGGATATGCCAAACCGTGAATTTCGCCTGCGTGATGCGTTGCGGCCGATTATGGACTATTATGATTATATTCTGCTGGATTGTCCGCCGGCATTGGGGTATTTAACAATTAACGCATTAACGACGGCTGATTCTGTGATAATCCCGTTGCAGTGTGAATTTTTCGCACTCGAAGGGGTTCAGCAATTAACCGACACAATCGATATTGTGCAAAGCAAATGGAACTCAGACTTAAAAATATTGGGCGTGTTGCTGACCATGTACGATCGTCGTTATGGCTTGACGCGTGCAGTGGACGAAGATGTGCGCAAAACGTTTGGCGATACTGTGTTTAAAACGGTTGTTCCGCGCAACGTCCGTGTGTCCGAAGCGCCGTCCCACGGCAAACCAGCGTTATTCTATGATTTTAATTCAACCGGCGCCCAGGCGTATTTACGTGTCGCGACCGAGGTTGTCGAACGAACCACAGGGGGAACAGATGGCGAATAAATTTGGATTGGGACGTGGCTTGGCGGATATCAGTGCGTCGCGTGGCGCGATACCTGATATATCATTATTAACCCAAAATGACCGGGTTGTTGTCAAACAGATTCCATTGGCACAAATTGGTGCAAACCCAGACCAACCGCGCAAGACATTTTCTGATGCGGAATTGAATGAATTGGCGGCGTCCATTCGTGAACGGGGGGTTTTGCAACCGATTTTGTTGCGCTGTGTATCGGGGCGTCCACATATGTACGAAATTGTTGCAGGCGAACGGCGTTTTCGTGCGTCCAAGATGGCGGGGCTGACCGAAATTCCAGCGTTGGTAAAATCATTGGATGATAATAATGCGCGTGAAATTGCGTTGATTGAAAATGTTCAGCGTGAAAACCTGAACCCAATCGAAGAAGCGAACGCCTATAAAAATCTGATGGAATGTTGTGATTATGAATTGGATGATGTGTCGCGTTTAATTGGCAAATCGGCCAGTTATATTCGCAATATGTTACGCCTGACGTCACTGCCGGAATCTGTCCAGGGGTTAGTAGAGCAGGGCGAACTGACCGCGTCCCACGCGCGTACAATTGCGGTTGCGGAAAATCCAGCCGAATTGGCGCACAAAATTATTGCGGAAAAATTATCGGTTGCTGCAACAGACCGATTGGTGAAAAACGCGCCACGCGCAAAAAATACGCGTGCGCACGCGCAAAAAACAATTGATGCTGCGTCCGTCCGCGAAATCGAAGGCCGCATAAAAACCGCCCTGGGTGTGCCTGTGAAACTGACCGAACGTCGTGGTGGTGCGGGCACGATAACATTATCATTTGCCACCCGTACGCAACTGTATGAATTGGTGGACAGTTTAACCAAATAAAAATGTTCAAAAAAGCCGGCAAAAGCCGGCAATTTTTGTATATGCGACCAAATAAATAAAAATGTTGATTAATTCCCGGCTTTTGCCGGCTTTTTTGATGTGTTTTTGCCTTTAATGGGATTTTAATTGAAAAACTGCAATTTTTTTTGTAGTCTGAACATACAATAAAAATCACAGGGGAAATACACAATGGACGACAAAAAATTATCATTCGAAGATGCCTATAAACAACTGATGGAATTGGTAAAAAAAATGGAATCGGGCGAATTACCGTTGGCTGATTCTGTTGCCGCATACGAACAGGGTATAAAATTAAAGGCGTACTGTGAACAATTGTTAAAAGAAGCAGAATTAAAAATCGAAACCCTGAAAGTGGGCGCATAAAACACAAAAATAAACGGATATTATCGTGGCAGACCAAGGTAAACTGACCCCCGTAATGCAACAATATGTCGACATGAAGTCTGAAAATCCAGACGCGTTGTTGATGTTTCGTTTGGGGGATTTTTATGAATCTTTTTTTGAAGACGCCCGCACAATCAGTGCGACACTGGGGCTGGTTTTAACTGCGCGTGGCACCGATGGTAACGGAAACGACATTCCGATGTGTGGTATTCCGTGGCACGCGGCGGACAACTATTTTGGTCGCCTGGTGCGTGCCGGGTACAAGGTTGCACTGGTCGAACAAATGGAAACCCCCGCCCAGGCCAAGGCCCGCGGGCACAAGTTTATTGAACGTCGTGTTGTGCGTGTTTTAACGCCTGGTACATTGACGGATGAAAATTTACTGACACCAAAAAACTCTAATTTCTTGGTTGCGATTTCGCCGATTGGTGGCGGTGCGTATGATATTGCGGGCTGTGACATTTCGACGGGTGAATTTTTTGTTGGTCAAACATCGGATGCGATTGATGACCTGGTACGAATCAACCCAGCCGAGGTTATATTCCCATTCCACACCGCCGAAGAAAAAACAATTTCCAAACTGCGCGAATTATTCAAGGCCGCACCGGTCTATGAAAAACTGTATCATCGCGCCGACATAGACATGGTTGTGTCGCGTGTATTTGGTGGTGCGGTTGATGCCGGTGTGGCGGCAAAAAATACAGACGGTGCGATATGCTTGCTTGCGGGATATTTATTTAATACCCAGCGTGATGCATCAATCACATTTCGTGCGCCATATACATTCAAGTCTGGTCGGCAATTATTGATTGATTCTGCCACCTGGCGCAGTCTGGAAATCGACGCCCCGATAAACGACGGTGGCGCGTGTCTGGTTGATGTGCTGGATGAAACGCGCACGGCGGCGGGCGCGCGCAAATTGCGTGCATATCTGCGTAATTTATCGGCGGATATTGATGAAATTAACATGCGTCAATCGCACATTTCACACTTTATGTTAAACCCAGACGTCTGCGCAATGGTCCAAGATATTTTGGCAAATGTACCCGATGTTGGGCGTTGCCTGTCGCGATTACTGTCGGGGCGGGGCACACCACGCGATATGCGCAATATCACAAATTTTATAACGGTTCTGCCCCGGGCCCAGTTATTGGCATCGCGCCTGGATTCGGGATTTGCCGCACGTTTTGCCGAATTGAATACACATGGTGAACTGTGTGCCACGTTAACGCGTGCACTGTCTGATGAACTGCCGACATTTTTCCGTGATGGTGGCGTGATTCGTGCTGGCTTTGATATAGCGTTGGATAATATGCGTGAATTGTCGAATGGCGCGCGCGAAACGATTGCTGGTCTGCAAACACAGTACATAACCCAGACAGGTATAAACACGCTGAAAATAAAATACAACAATATCCTGGGGTATTTTATAGAGGTTCCCAGTTCCCGCGCCGATATTATGATGTCGCCAGATTCGGGCTTTATCCATCGCCAGACGATGGCGGGCAACATGCGATTTACCACATCGCGCCTGATTGATTTGGATAACGATGTGCGCAGTGCCGCTGAAAAGGCTGCCGCCATCGAAGATGAAATCGTAAAACAATTCATAGAACGTATTCGCGATATTGCAGACGACCTGTTGTCGGCGGCGGATTTATTGGCGGATGCGGATGTGTGGACGGCATTAACGCACGTTGCAGACAAATATTCCTGGACACGTCCCGTCATGACGGACGATTGTGCGTTTGATATTGTCGGTGGTCGCCACCCTGTGATTGAATCCGTGCTGCGTGCGCGTGGTGATAACTTTGTAAAAAATGATTGTAATTTAAATGTGCACGCAATTGCATTGCTAACAGGGCCGAATATGGCGGGTAAATCAACGTATCTGCGCCAAAATGCATTGATTGTGGTGTTGGCGCACCTGGGGTCATATGTGCCGGCAACCCGCGCGACCATTGGTATTTGTGACCAGTTATTCAGTCGCGTTGGCGCATCAGACAACCTGGCGGCGGGCCAGTCTACATTTATGGTGGAAATGAGCGAGACTGCCAACATCCTGAACCGTGCGACAAACCGTTCGTTTATCATATTTGACGAAATAGGGCGGGGCACTGCGACATACGACGGTATGGCAATTGCCCAGGCGGTTCTGGAATACCTGGACGCGATGTGTCCGCGCACATTATTTGCGACGCACTATCATGAATTAACCGCACTAAGTATGGATAACGTTTCGTGTTTGACGATTGATGTGCGCGAACATAACGATGAAATTATATTTATGCATAAAATTGTTGCGGGTGTTGCGAACCGGTCGTATGGTATTCATGTGGCGCGCATGGCGGGCATGCCAAAATCTGTGATTGCGCGCGCCGAATGTGTGTTGTCTGCATTGGAATCGCACGAACCTGTGCAAGCCTCTCAGACGTGTGCGCCAAAACCCGCGCCCAGCACAAAAAAACAAAGTGTGTCGGATAATGTGTCCCCGCAATTAAGTTTATTTGGATAGGTCATGTCGCAATCTGGCTGGATAATCTTAGACAAAGATTCAGGGCTGTTTTCACGAACGGCGGGCGGTCGCATTGCGCGCATGTTGGGAACGAAAAAGTTTGGACATATTGGCACACTAGATCCCATGGCCACGGGTGTATTGCCGATTGCGATTGGCGACGCAACTAAAATGATACCCTTTGTCGAAGAAATGGGCAATCATACCAAGGAATACCTGTTTTCATGTGTGTTTGGCTTTGAAACAGACACGTTGGACATTACCGGCACAGAAATCGCACGCAATGATATTGTCCCAAGCGAAACCGCCATTCGCGCTGTTTTGCCAAATTTCATTGGGCATATTTCGCAGATTCCACCAATTTATTCGGCGGTGCATGTGGACGGCGCGCGTGCATACGAATTGGCACGTCGGGGACGGGCGGTTAAAATCCCTGCGCGTGATGTTGAAATATTTGCGCTGGAATTGACTGGTATTTGCAATGGTTCGTGGCATTTTCGCATGCGTTGTTCGCCCGGCACATACGTGCGGTCTGTTGCACGTGACATTGCGAAAATGTGCGGATGCCTGGCGACGGTCGATATGATACGTCGTACCCAGACCAACGGATTTGATATAAAAGATGCCGTAAAACTTGATTTTTTGGAAAAAGTATTTAATAATAGTGGAAATTTAGGCGAAAACCTAAAACCGACGGACTTTGGACTGGGGGACATTCCGGTTTTAAGTCTTGTCTGTAAAGACGCTGATTTTTATCGAAGCGGCGGCTTTATCGAAACGGGCGCAGATAACGGTCTGTATCGTATTTATTCTGATAAGAACTTTATTGGAATTGGTGTGGTATCAGATGGCGTTTTGCGACCAAAACGAACAATATAAAAAATAAAAGGAAAACATAATGTCCGTAACAAAAGCAAAAAAATCTGAATTGATTCAGGAATACAAAGTGTCTGACGTTGACAACGGCGGTTCTGTTGAATCCCAGGTTGCAGTTTTGACAGAACGCATTCGCAACTTGACCGAACATATGAAGGCTAATCACAAAGACAATCATTCAAAACGTGGTTTGTTGTTGATGGTTAACCGCCGCAAGAAATTGTTGGCATATATCAAGAAGCGTAATGCATCTGACTACGAAGCCCTGATTAAGAAATTAGGTCTGCGTAAATAATAAAATCCCGCAATCGCGGGATTTTTTTTTGAGATATGAGCCAGAAACGCTTTGCTAAATAAAGAAATCCCCCAATCGGGGGATTTTTTATTTATGCCATTTTGGAAACTTTCTTAGCCAATCTTGAAATCTTGCGCGCTGCGCGTTTCTTTGGCATGATTTTGCCGGCTGATTTCATGATTTTGCTTTCTGCATTGCGGGCCGCTGTTGTTGCCGCCGCTTTGTCGCCCGATTCAATTGCAACCAATGCTTTCTTAGTCGCGGTCTTAACAACGCTGCGACGTGATGTGTTAATTGCATTTTTCTTGGCAGTTACCAAAATTCTTTTTTCTGATGACTTATGATTTGCCACGTTATTTTCCTTTTATTTTTGTTTTGATTTTGGTATTTTATAACAAACAAACACAAAATCAAGGAAAAATAACATGATGTATTTAATTGGTATTATTGTTTCATATTTATTGGGGTCAATTCCCATGGGGTTGTTGTTGACGCGCCTGGCGGGCAAGGGCGACCTGCGCCGCGTCGGCAGTGGTAATATCGGCGCAACAAATGTAATGCGTGTTGGTGGTCTGCGTATGGCGGGTCTGGTTTGGATTCTTGACATGGCCAAGGCGGCCGCCGCCGTATTCATCGGTAAATATATCGCAGGCGATGCATTTGGTGCGTGGTGTGGTTTTGCGGCGATTGTCGGACATTGTTATCCGGTTTGGCTAAAATTCAAAGGGGGCAAGGGGATATCATCCCTGTTCGGCACGCTGTTGGCGGTCAGTCCTGTGTCCTTTGTGGTGTGTGGTATTGAATGGTTGTTGGTCGCACTAACGTCCGGGATATCATCTTTGGGTGCGGTAATTGTATTTTGTTTGATTCCGATTTTAGGATTTGCGATTAACACACATGTTGGTTTTGCATTTCTGGCCATTGGTCTGTTGTGCATGTGGCGACATCGTGAAAATATCAAGCGTTTGCTGTCAGGTACAGAATCCAAGATTGAATGGAAATGGAAAAAATAAGAAAAACGGGGCGCGTCCCCGTTTTTTGTTGTTTTTTGACGCATTTTGTGATATAATACATTCCAAAGATTATATACAGGGGAAAGGGAATATGAAATCTGTCCTATCATTAATTGCAATGTGCATGGTTGCTACGTCCGCAATTGCGGCTGCGCCCAATATGACACCCGCCACGGGTCGTGGACGCGCGTCTATGTCGAATCAAATGATGGCGGCACCACGTGCGGTTGCGTCCAAGAATCAATTGTCTGGTATTGCGTATCAGTCTGGCACAGTTGCCACGCCAACTGTTCCCGCCGCGCCTGTTGCGACACCTGACGATAAACTGGCGGTCACGCCCGATGAAATGAAGCCTGCTGAAAAAGATATGCGCGAACGCGAAAAACGTGCATGCCTGCAAAATAACATCGGCATTGGCAATACATTTGTTTGGGCATCGCGTTACAGTAATTTAGGCAGTTATTCTACAATGATAGAAGACGTCGAAGAACCTGAAAACAACACCTGTTTTGTTAAGGTTGAATTAAAATCCGATGACCCAAAAATCAGTGTTGCCGACGTCCCGTCTAAATATTTTGAAATGGGGCGCGACATTACATGCGGCGAATGGGCAAATTATGACACCTTGAAATCACGGATTCTGGATGCCAAGAAATCTGCCCGCACATGGGCAACCGTTGGTGGTGCGGTCGGTGGTGCGGCCATTGGTGTTGGCGCAATGGAATTATTTGGAAACAAATTAATCGGTGGCAAGGTTATGGGACAAAAGGATCTAGAAGGGCTTGAACTGCTGGAATCCCAATTGGCGGTATTGAAAAAGGATAGCGAGGCTGAATACAACCGCTTTATCAAATACCTGGGCGACTTAAAATGTGCCTGTGATGACAGTGTTTGGCCCGATGCATCAAAAAAACCGGCCGCATGCACCGAATATGAATATGCGTTTGTATTGCCCGGCGTTAATAACAAGATGTGTGCCAAGAATTAGTTTAAATCCCGCGTTTGCGGGATTTTTAAATGGCTTGCAAATAATATACTTTATTTAATATGGTATTTTTCCTATGGTATCAAACATGTCAGATATATTTAACAGATTATTGATTTTGCGCACCCCAGGCATTGGTCCGGCGAAATTTAACGCACTGATTCAGAAATTTGGTTCGCTTGATGATGTGGTTGCCGCGCTGTGCCCAACCGATAAATTGCGTGACGCAGTGTCTGATGAAATGGCGCGCGCCACCGAACAGCATATATATTATATAAGTGACACCGATGATTTATATCCAGACCATTTGCGTGCGACAAAAAATCATCCGCCCGTCATAACGGTGCGTGGCAATCTGGATATATTGACGCGTGATATGGTATCAATTGTTGGCACACGTCACGCGACGGCGGCCGGTATGGAATTGGTTGCCGATATTGCGCAAAAGTTTGCAGAAAATAACACCGTTGTCGTATCTGGTATGGCGATTGGCACAGATACCGCCGCCCACCGCGGTGCGTTGCGCGCAACGCCTGGCGCAGGAACGATTGCGGTTTTGGCGGGTGGGGTGGATTATATATGGCCACTGGAAAACGAATCGTTGTATTGGGATATTGTTGCGCACGGCGCAGTCATCAGTGAAATGCCCGTTGGATTTACACCCATTGCAACAAACTTTGTTCAGCGTAATCGAATCGTGGCGGGTTTGTCGCGTCGCCTGATTCTGGGCGAAGCGGATATAAAATCAGGTTCAATGACAACGGCCCGATTCGCACATGAATTAAATCGTGAAATTTGGGCAATTCCATCACACCCATCGGATTTAAGGGCTTTTGGTCCAAATTCCCTTATCCAGTCTGGCGTTGCGCGTTTATGTATGGGTGCGAATGATTTTTTTGACGCATCCCACCCAGAAACAAATCAGAAAAAAAATTCAAAAAAAATTGATGCCGAAAATAATTTAATTGATGCGATTGGAACAATTCCTGTCTCGGAATCTGTATTGGCAGAAATTGTCAAAAAATCGATTTCGGAAATCAAAAGTGAATTGGTAATTTTGGAATTAGGCGGACTTGTGCGAAAAATTGATGGCGGCTATGTTCGTGCCTAGTTTGTGTGTTGTCTATACAGTGTATATACAATGTGCGAAAATCTGGCAAAAAAACGAATCGTTGTCAAACAATCATTCATCAAAAATCAATCAACCTTTTGTTGCAAATTGATTTTTATCTTATAACTTATTGGACGTATCCAAAACGAAAGAAGGTAATCAAAAAACGGGATGAATTTTTATTAACAAATAAAGATACATCTTGAAACAAATTTTACTGGGGCAGGGGAATGTAGATGCAACAGAAAATGTCATGAAAATGGCGTTTTATGTGGGTGGTTTGTACAATCTCTTGTGTGGGAAGCAAAGGAGAAAAAGGTATGCAGACAGTGGCAATGGCAATGAACGCAGATTTGGAAACAATCAAGGGGGCGATTGCGGCAAAATTTGACACTGCGACATATACATCTTGGATTGCACCACTGACATTTGATATTGAAAACGACACATTGGTTTTGGGTGCACAGAATCAGTTTTCTGCAAACTTTATTAACGGTGTACACTTTGGTGCGTTGTCATCTGTTGCATCGACATTTGGCCTGGCATTAAAGATTGTTGTACGCAACACATCTGTATCGTCGGCGCCGGTTGCAAATGATAACACGACACAAACATATACGCCTGCGGCGACTGTTTCACCTGCGGCAACGGTTGCGTTTGATTCATTTGTTACATGTGATGAAAATTTATTTGTTGTATCCGCCTGTAAAAAGGTTGCAACCGCATCTGTTCCATTTTCACCTTTGTTCATTTACGGTGCGGCGGGTTGTGGTAAAACACTGTTGACCGAATGTATTTCGGGTGCGGCGACTGGTCGCGTTGTAAAGATGTCTGGGGCGCAATTTGTATCTGAATTCACCCGCAGCCTAAAAGAACACAATGTTTTTGCATTCAAAGACTTCTGCCGCAAATGTGATACATTTATCTTGGACGATGTCCAGGCCTTATCTGGCAAACGTGCATCGACCGACGAATTTATGCAATTGATTGTTGATTTGCGCAACGCGGGCAAAAACGTTGTTCTGACTGCGAACGCGGCACCAAACAACCTGACGGGTTTTGATCGTCACGCACAATCTTTGTTGGCGTCTGGCCTGGTTGCAGATGTTGCATCGCCAAACGCGTATGTAAAATCTGTTATGTTGCGTCGTGCGGGTGTTGCGACGGATGTTGCCGATGCATTGTGTGCGCGCATTGCGAACGATGGTCACATGATTGCAGGCGTTGCGAAAAAGATTCGTGCCTATGTTGACTTGATGGGTGCGTCTGTGGATATGGCGGTTGCGACGCGTTTGTTGGCGGACACATTGCAGACTGTAAAAACACCGGTTGCAATGGTGCGTTCAATGTGTGAAAAACTGGGGGTATCATACGACGCGGTATGTGGTTCGGGCCGTTCCCGTGCATTGGTATTGGCACGCCAGACAATGATGGTTGTATTGAAACAGGCGACCCAGTTATCATTGTCTGAAATTGGCAATTTTGTTGGTGGTCGCGATCATGCAACTGTATTATATGCAATCAAACAGATTGAAAAGCAATTGGCATCTGACCTGGTATTATCTGCCCAGATTCAACAGTTGGTATCAGAATGCCGTTAAAAGTAATTATATAAATAATTTGCAATTGAAAAAAACTTTGTTATAATCGACTGGCTTTATCGGATGTGTAGCTCAGATGGTTAGAGTATCTCCTTGACATGGAGGGGGTCGTTGGTTCGAGTCCAATCACATCCACCACAAACACAAACACCCCATTCGGGGTGTTTTTGATTTTAGCATGTAATCCAATCACATCCCCCACAAACACCTGATCCGATAAAATCGGCGATATTATAAATATTGATTTGTCAAAAATATGTTTTATAATACCGTGCATGCGAATGCAAATCTAATCTTAGGCAACAAATCAACGGGAATCGAATGACGCCCCCCGTTGGCGTCTGTTTTTTTAATAAAAGGCACATAAACATGGCAAAGAAATACTTAATTACATCGGCATTACCATACGTAAATGGGGAATTGCACCTGGGGCATTTGATTGGGTGTTGGTTGCCATCTGATGTATATGCGCGTTTTTGTCGCGCGTGCGGCCGCGATGTTTTATATGTATGTGGTGCGGACGAACATGGCACACCTGCGGTTGTTGGTGCGGCGGCGGAAAATATGCCAGTTATTGAATATAATAATAAATATTATGAAAAACATTTGCGTGCCGTGCGCGACTTTAATTTGTCATTTGACCTGTACGGTCGCACCCACACTGAAAAACAAGAAAAATTAATCCATGAATTATTTTCCCGATTGGACCAATTGGGCCTAATCGAAGAACGCGAAACAATTCAGCCTTTTTCAATTGATGACAATATGTTCTTGGCCGATCGTCAATTGGTTGGAACATGTCCAAAATGTGGTTTTGACGGCGCGCGTGGCGACCAGTGTGATAAATGCAGTGCAACCTACGAAGCGACCGAACTGATAAACCCGCGCAGCACCATTTCAGGCAGCGATAAAATCGAAATGCGCCCGACCAAGAATTTATTCTTTCTGGCGTCGCGTGTCGAAGATACCTGGAAAGATTGGCTGGCCACACACGCGCCAAAATGGTCGCGTTCTGCGGCGGCGATTGCGCGCGGCTGGGCGAACGAAGGGTTGCGTGATACATCCATTACGCGCGACCTGCCGTGGGGAATACCTGTGAACAAACCCGGGTACGAGAACAAGGTTTTCTATGTATGGTTTGACGCGCCGTGGGGTTATGTCTCTATTTCCCAGGCCGCAAATGAAAATTGGGCCGATTGGTGGAAAAATCCAGACACGCACTATGCCCAGTTTATGGGCAAAGACAACGTGAAATTCCACGCAGTCTTTTTCCCAGAACAGCAACTTGCCATGAATGATAACTGGAAAACAGTTGATATGTTAAAGGGCATGAATTTCTTGAATTTCGAAGGGGGCAAATTCTCGAAATCGCAAAAGCGTGGCATATTCTTGGATTCTGCGATTGCGGTTGCGCCGGCGGATTATTGGCGTTATGCGTTGTTGGCAAATGCGCCTGAAACAGACGATAACGATTTTACAATTGCGCGTTTTGCAGACGTTGTGAACAAAGACCTGAACGGTATGTTGGGTAACTTTGTGTCGCGTGTATGTAAACTGACTGCGAAAAATTTTGGGAACAATGTTCCATCTAACGGCACGGCTGACCCAGAACTGGAATCCCAGATTAACGAAAAACTGGCTGAATTAACATCTGCGCTGGACGCGTGTGAATTTCGTGCGGCAATTGCGGCACTGCGTGGCCTGTACGCGATTGGTAACGAATACATGACAAAATGTGAACCATGGGCATTGGTAAAAAATGGTGACATGGCGGGTGCGGCGGCGTGTCTGAACGAATGCATGCAGATGATTGACCTGTTTGCACGCGTGTCTGCACCATTTATCCCAAATGCCGCGGAAAAAATGCAGGCTATCTTTGCGGATAAACATGATTTATCGTGGCCAACCAAATACGAACATCGCGTCAAAGACGGTACGGAATTTACTGTGCCTGAAAACCTGTTTAACCGTATTGATGATGAAACGGTTGCGATGTTGACCGAAAAATATGCCCCGAAACAGGATGAAAACATCCCAACCCCAATTGTTGCAGAAATCACGGATGTAAAAAATCACCCAACCCGCGATGATTTACATATCTTGACGGTAAATACTGGGGCGGACACGGTTCAGATTGTCTGTGGTGCGCCAAATGTGCGCGTGGGCCTGCGTGGGGTATTGGCGCCGGTGGGGGCGAAACTGCCCGGCATGAAAAAACCATTGGCCCAAAGAACGGTTGCAGGCGTCGAATCATATGGTATGATGTGCAGCCCGTCGGAACTGGGGATTGGTGATGATGGTGATAAAATAATCGAATTGGATGAAAATACAGAAATTGGTGGTAAATATAAATGCTAGAAAGATTAAACAGAAATATCAAAGTAATTGTAACCCAGGATGACAATCCTGTATACATTGCGCACTATCACTGTGCCAAATGCAAGAGTGTACACGAATGCCCAAATCCTGCGAATTGTCATTTTGTAGACTATATTCGCGAACGCATTCCACAGACTACGTACAAACTTAACGGTGTTGCGCCATTGTTAACGGTATTTGTGCCGGATGAAGCGGCGCGCACACGTGCGTTAAATGTAATTAATCGTGCCCAGCGTCTGCGTTCGAACCGTGCGACATTATATCAAAAAACTTTATAAATGAACGCGACGAAACTGGTTTTGTTATCTTGCTGTGCGCCGTGTTCGGCCGGCGCGATTAAACAGTTGGCGGACGGTGCTGTGCCATGCGTATCAGAATTTATCGTTTTGTTCTATAATCCGAATATATTCCCAGAATCAGAATACACTAAACGCATGCATGAACAGATTAAATATTGCGAAAAACTGGGTGTAAAATACGCAGTTCTGGAATACGACCATGACGCATGGCGCGAATGTGTTCGCGGGTTTGAAACCGCGCCCGAACGCGGGGCGCGTTGCGCACTGTGCTTTGAATACCGTTTTCGCCGTGCAGTGCGTTTTGCGCGTGAAAACGGATATAACGCAATTGCAAGTGTTCTGGGCGTATCCCGTCACAAGGACCAGTCCCAGGTGGATCACGCCGCCACATTAGCCTGTGACGATATTGAATATTTGCCAATTAATTGGGATGAAAATTTACGCATCCAAATCAACCGCGCATCTGATTTTTATCGACAAAATTATTGCGGTTGCGAATTTAGTATTCGCAAAGTATAATCCATACATAATTTAACAAAAGGTTGTATATGTCATCAATATTTGTATTCCCCGGCCAGGGCGCACAAAGCGTTGGCATGGGGCGCGATTTGTATGAAACCAATGTCGCCGCGCGCGCTGTGTTTGACGCGGTGGATACGGCACTGGGCGAAAAATTGTCTGATACTATTTTTAATGGCCCAGCCGAAGAATTAACCCTGACCGCGAATGTTCAGCCGGCAATTATGGCGACCTCTATTGCTATGATGCGTGCGGCGGGTGCGACCATCCCAGAATATGTGGCGGGGCATTCCCTGGGGGAATATACCGCGTTGTGTGCGGCGGGTGCGTTATCGGTGGGTGACGCGGCAAAATTGTTGCGTGTGCGTGGTAACGCGATGCAGTCTGCTGTGCCGGTGGGCGACGGCCTGACGGCGGTGATATTGGGATTGAATATTGATGCGGTGCGTGAAATCTGCGCACAAACCGATTGCGATGTTGCCAACGACAATTCCCCAGGCCAGGTTGTAATTTCAGGCCTGCGTGAAACGGTCGAAAAAACAATGGAATTGGCAAAATCCTGCGGGGCCAAGCGTGCAATGCCATTGGCATTGTCTGTGCCGGTTCATTGTCGTGTACAATCACCTGCGGCGGACGCGATACGCGCGGCATTGGAATCGGTTGAATTTAAAAAGCCCATTGTTCCGATTATATTGAATAAAACATGCCAACCCACAACGGATATTGATGAAATCAAAGAAGCATTGGTCTATCAAATGACACATGGTGTTCGTTGGCGCGAAAGTGTTTTGAACATGGCCGACCTTGGCATCACAGAAATGATAGAGATTGGGCCCGGTTCTGTTTTAACCGGTCTGTGTTCCCGTATTACAGATAAAATAACCGCACAGAAATTGGAGATATAACTATGTTTGATTTAGCTGGCAAAGTTGCTTTAATCACAGGCGCAACCGGTGGTATCGGTGGCGCAATTGCGCGCAAAATGCGTGCCGCGGGTGCGACCGTTGTTGTGTCGGGCCGCAATGTCGCCAAAATGGACGCAGAATTTGGCGATGAATATATTAAAATACCATGCGACCTGGCGGCGGACGGCGGCGCGGTTGAATTGGTTATGAACACAATCGAAGCAGCGGGCAAAATCGATATTTTAATTAACAACGCGGGCATCACACGCGATACATTGTTAATGCGTATGACGGATGATCAGTTTGACGAAGTCATCAACACCAACCTGCGTTCTTGTTTCAAGATGTGCCGTGCGGCAATTATGCCAATGATGAAGAACCGCTTTGGTCGTATCATCAACATGGCGTCAATCATCGGCACAATCGGTGGCCCGGGCCAGGCAAACTATGCGGCATCCAAGGGTGGTATGATTGCCATGACAAAATCCATCGCTGCCGAGGTTGCGTCCCGTGGAATCACCGCCAACGCGATTGCACCGGGCTTTATCAAAACCCCAATGACGGATGTTCTGCCCGACGAACTGAAAAAAACATATCTGGCGCAAATTCCGGCGGGTCGTTTTGGCGAACCAGACGATATTGCGAACGCGTGTGTGTTCTTGGCATCCGACGAAGCGTCATACATCAACGGCCAAACATTACACGTAAATGGTGGAATGGGACGATTCTAAAACGCAACGCGTTTTAGAATCAAAATTGCCCTGGCAATTTTAAAGCCACGGATGAGCGGAACGCGAACGCAGTGGCGTGTCATTCCGACGCAGGTCGGAATCCAGGTAAATAGGTTGCGACGCAGTCGCCCAAAATGATATGTACCATAAGATAAAACGCAACGCGTTTTAGAATCAAAACGAATAAAAAATGCAAGACTATGATGTAATCATTATCGGTGGTGGACATGCGGGCACGGAATCGGCCGCCGCGGCCGCCCGTCGTGGTGCGAAAACATTGTTGTTAACCATGGCACAATCTGACCTGGGGGCGTTGTCGTGTAACCCCAGTATTGGTGGCCCCGGCAAATCCCAGATGGTGGCGGAAATGGATGCGTTTGGTGGTGTTATGCCACGTGCCGCCGACCGCGCGGGGATTCATTGGCGCACATTGAACGCAACCCATGGCGCGGCGACGCGTGCCTTGCGTGCGCAAATCGACCGTGATTTATATCATAATGCGATTGTTGATATTTTGTCGGAATATAAAAATCTGGATGTTGTATTTGAACCGGTTGAATCTGTGGATTTAGAAAACGCAATCGTTAACAACAAATATCATGCGCGCGCAGTTGTTCTGACAACGGGAACATTTTTAAATGGCACGGTTACCCGTGGTGCGGAAAAAATTCCATCGGGCCGATTGATGGACGACGGCACATACCAAGACGCCGACAAAAGCATATCAAATATTTTACAGAACGCGGGCTTTCATATGTTGCGCCTGAAAACGGGCACACCCGCGCGCATAAAACGCGATTCGATTGATTTTTCCGTCTGTGAAATTCAACCCGGCGACACGCCCCACGATTGGTTTTCCGACGGCGACGAAAACAATAATTATGATGCGGTCTGCTATATCACACACACGACCCAGGCCACGCACCAGATTATTCGTGACAACATCAAAAACGCGCCAATGTACAACGGCGACATTCGTGGCACTGGCCCGCGCTATTGCCCGAGTTTAGAAGACAAGGTTATGCGTTTCCCCGAACACACATCCCACCATGTGTTCCTTGAACCCGAAGGGTACAACAGCGACCTTATCTATCCCAATGGCATTTCCACCAGTTTTGGCGCCGACATCCAGGACATCTGGATTCGTTCAATTCCGGGTCTGGAAAACTGCGAAATTGCGCGCTATGGCTATGCGATTGAATACGATGCGATTGACGCGCGCGCCCTGAATGATAAATTGCAGTCCAAAGATCACCCACACCTGTTTTTTGCGGGGCAAATCAACGGCACATCCGGATACGAAGAAGCGGCGGCCCAGGGCCTGGTCGCGGGGGCAAATGCTGCGGCGTTTGCGCTGAACCTGGCGTACCTGGAAATTGACCGCACAAATTCAATGATTGGGGTACTGATTGACGACATAACAACATTGGGGGTTGATGAACCATATCGTATGTTCACATCGCGCGCGGAATATCGATTGTCGTTGCGGGCGGACAATGCGATTGCGCGCCTGGGCAAAATCGGTGTGGATTTGGGGTTAATTGACGCAGCGGCATACGAACGCAAATTGGCAGCGCGCGCCGACCAAATTGCCGAAAACGATAAATTCTATGCGGGCTATATCGCGCGTAATGAACGCGAAATTGCCGCCTATAAACGCGACGCGGAATTAAAGATTCCGTCTGATTTTGTTTATTCGGGCCTGCCGGGTCTGACCAATGAATTGGTTGAAAAATTAACGGCAACACGGCCGGAAAACATTGCCGACCTGACGCGCATACCGGGCATGACCCCCGCCGGCATTATGGTCGTGCTGCGCAAAATCAAGGCATAAAAATCACAGCCTCCCGCCTGCGCGGGAAAGATAAAATCCAAAAAAACCAAGAATAACAATTTGTATAAAAAACCACTGGAAATTATTCTGGGGATAGATTATAGTCATCTCACCATTGCCGGTGTAGCTCAGCTGGTAGAGCATCTCATTCGTAATGAGGGGGTCGTAGGTTCAAGTCCTATCACCGGCACCATGATAACAATCCCGCCCGCGCGGGATTTTTTAATAAAAAATATCCCTGATTTATGATATAATTACCCAAAAAGACAGAGGGAATATCATCATGATTCAATATAAATTCGGTAAAAGTTATTATATCCAAAGCGCTGGCAAAGAATACAAAGAACGCGAACTGATAACTGTTCATGCGGACTCAACCCGTGGCCGCTATGCATACAGTTATGACCAGTCACGCGGCACACCCCGTGATTATCAAAACAGGGCCAATGAATTGGCCCAGGCCGAAGAATATATTGCGGAACGCGTTGCGCGTGTTTCGTTCCGTCCAGATGAAAGTATTGCATCCGCACGTGAAAAAATAAGCAAATTTATTGATCCTAAAAATCAATATTTGGCGTTTGATGCGACAATCGCCAATGATATCAACGCGCGCGAAGAATATCACCAGCAACTGGTTAACGCCGAATATTACAAGCGTGCACTGATGGCCCTGTCCAGATTTGAACCCGCAGGTGTCCAGGCCATATTAACAGGTACAAAATATCCATTTTCTGCATCAATGCATGATTTTGCATCCGGCATTTCACACAAACAGATTAAACAGGATATTGCAAAATTACCCGCCCCGGTGGTAAAGCGTTTGCGTGAATTTGCATCCCAACGCAATTATATCCTGTCTTTTGACGCCTGTAATACCGAGGCCCACGATTACATCGATTCCGTGGCGCGCAATTACCCAAAGATTGATCATTCGCCCAAACGTGTTGATTTAATCATCGCCCGCGCGGTTGATGATTTATTGCGTGATGCACTGGAATATAAATATTATCTGCGTACCGGCAATATGGGGATATTTGTTGGTGCCGGCGGGCAAAAGATTGTAGATGCCCTGTCTGACAAGGGGTTATTAGAAGCAGTCGGTTGGAACGCAATGCAAAATTATGGCAGTGCCCTGCAAGTTGCGCGTCGTATGAAACAGATCATAGCCGCCGAACGCGACATCACCCCATTTGTGACAGAACTGAACAAAGTGCTGGGCGATGGCTATGTAAACCAGGATATTATTCGCATAATGTTCGATACATTGTCGCCACACTATAACAAATTCAAGCATAATAAAAAGGTCACAGAATTCATCGGTCGCTTGCATTTTTATGCCAAGGATGCCCGCCTGGCCACACATATGGCGGAAACGTTTGGCCTGAAAGATGCACCAAAACCGAACAAAGACAAAGCGCGCGCAAAATTAACCGACGCCGCCAAACGTATTGCGGCCGGTGACAATATATCCGGGGTTGTTGTCATTGATCGTGAACAACAATTGGTGCGTGATTTTGCGGTTGAACCAACGTCTGAAACATATGGCCGTATTAAAAAATCAATCAAACCGACCGCGGTCCAGACGGAAATTTTGAAAAAATATGGCGCAAACCAAAAATAAAAAATCCCCCGTTCGGGGGGATTTTTATTACCAGACAACTTTCTGTTTTACTTTCAAATAATTGTTGTTATTATACACGTATAACAAAATCAAAGGATGGAAAAATGGTCAAGAAAACATCAGAAAATCAATCTGTAAAAAACTATAAAAAAACAGGCATTATTGCGGCAATTGTGATTGCTGTGGCGGTTTTGGGCGTTTGGGCGGTGTCGGCGCTGAATTCTAATTCGGGCGCATCTGTATCTGACGCGGTCGCAGTTGTCAGCGAAGATGCCGCAAACGGTGCAAATCTGCGCATTGCGGTTGTTCGCATGGATGCAATCCAGACAGATGCCACCGCACTAAAAGACCTGCGCACGCAAAAGGAAAAATATGAAAATGAATTGCGCGATGAATTGACCCGTGATCAAAAGGCATTAGAAAAAGAAAAGGCCGAAATTGAAAAGTCCCAGGATGTTTTATCCCGCGAAGCATTACAGCGCCGCGTTGTTGACTATCAAAACAAGGTTACCAAACTGCAACGTGATTTGACGGAACGTGCCCAGTCAATTGAAATGTCGTATCAAAAGGCCTTGAATGAATTGCAGTCCAAGCACCTAGACCCGGTTATCGAAGGTATTATTGCCAAAAAGAATTTGTCCCTGGTAATTGATGGCCGTATGGCACGCACAGGTGCAGATGTCGCGAATCTGGACATCACAGACGAAGTGATTAAGGCATTGGATAAAAAAGTATCCAAGGTCAAGATGGAAACACCAAAAGGTTTCTAAAAAAATCCCCGTCTGGGGATTTTTATTATATAAACTTGCATTTTGTATAAATCCATTGTAATCTGTATTGCGATGAAACAAACAACAATAATTATTATTAAATAAACGGCAACTGCGCTTCTGCGGTGGCTGGGGCGCATGTGCGCCCTTTTTTAATATAAAAAACAGGACTAAAAAACATGGCATACACAAAAACAGACCCACGTCCAGATTTTACAGCGGTCGAAAAACAAATGCTGTCCAAATGGGCATCTGAAAACACATTTCATAAATCACTGGATAAAACCAAGTCTGGTCGTCCATTTTCATTTTATGATGGGCCACCGTTTGCAAATGGCATGCCACACTGGGGGCATTTGGGCGTATCGGTTGTCAAAGACATGGTTGCGCGTTTCCAGACAATGTCTGGCCGTTATGTGTCGCGCGAATTGGGGTGGGATTGTCATGGTCTGCCGGCGGAAAATTCTGTTGAAAAAAAGCAAAATCGCGCCGCCAAAGATATCGTTGCCACCGACGGCATCACGGCATTTTGTGATATGTGTCGCACCGACGTTATGACATATACAAATGAATGGAATCACTTTATCACCCGCATGGGTCGCTGGGTTGATATTGGTGATGGCTATGGTTATAAAACCATGGATAAAAACTATATGGAATCCATGCTGTGGACATTAAAAGAATTATATAACCGCGGCCTGTTATACAAAGATTACAGTGTTAATCCATATGACTGGGTCAACGGTACGGTTGTATCAAATTCCGAAGCGTCCCAGGACTATCGTGAAATTGTTGATGATGCGGTGACGGTTTGGTTCGAACTGGAAAATGGCGACCGTGCGATTGCATGGACAACAACGCCATGGACACTGCCGGCAAACAGTGCGCTGGCTGTAAATCCAAACATGACATACCTGCGCATGCGTGACGCCGATGGTGCGGTTTATGTTATTGCAGAAAGTCGCCTGCGCGCATATGAAAAACAGTTCGCTAACGCAACTGAAATTGGTCGCGTGACGGGGGCAGAACTGGCGGGCATGCATTACACGCCACTGTTTCCATACTATGCAGGGACATCTGATTTGCTGTATCAAATCATCCCGGCGGACTATGTGTCTGACGGCGACGGCACAGGCATTGTTCATATTGCGCCGGCATATGGGGCTGACGACTTTTGGGCGGCAAAAAATATCGACCCAAAATTCCCAGTTTTGTTAAATGTTGACGCATACGGTAATTTTGATGAAACGGTTGTTGATTTTGCCGGAAAAAACATCTTTGCGGCAACACCTGCGATAATGGATTGGCTGAAAAACAATGGTCGCTTGGTTAAGAAAGAACAATATAAACATTCGTACCCATTTGGCGATCGCTGCAAAGAAAAGTTAATCTATCGCGCAACTGATTCTTGGTATATCGACGTACCAAAAATCAAAGACAAATTATTGGCAAATAATGCACGTGTTAACTGGACATCGGCCGGCGAACGTTTCCGTTCATGGATTGAAAATGCGCGTCCATGGTCAATATCGCGCAATCGTTTCTGGGGTATGCCATTGCCAATTTGGGAACGCGACGGCGAATATATGGTATTTGGTTCAATCGCAGAATTGGAAGAATTCTTTGGCGTTGAAATCAACGACCTGCACCGTCCAACATTGGATAAATTGACCAAAGACGGTTGGACACGCATACCAGATGTTTTGGATTGCTGGGTTGAATCTGGTTCTATGCCGTGGGCGTCCCTGCATTATCCGTTTGAAAACGTGGATAAATTCAATGCGACATTCCCCGCCGACTATATTATCGAAGGCCAAGATCAAACCCGTGGTTGGTTCTATGCGTTGATGGTGTTGGCGACGGCGTTATTTGATAAACCTGCGTTCATGGCGGTATCGGCCAACGGTATGGTGGTGGATGAAAATAAAAAGAAATTCTCGAAATCACTGCGCAACTTTGTGAACCCAGAACAACAGATTGAACAGTATGGTGCGGACGCAGTACGTCTGTTTATCTTGGGCTCTAATTTTATGAAGGCTGAACCTGTTCCCGTGGATAAAGAAGGCAAGGTCTTTGTTGAATCAACCAAGACAATCCAAACGCCACTGTGGAACGCATATCATTTCTTTACATTGTACGCGAACGCCGGCAATATCACCGCGCATGAAATGACGAATCCGACAAATCCGTTGGATAAATATATCCTGGCAGAATTGAATATTCTGACCGATATTGTGCGCGATGCATTGAACGAATATAAACCAGACGTTGCCGTCAAAGAATTTGTTCGATTCTTGGATATCTTGAACAATTGGTATATCCGTCGTGGTCGCGCGCGTTTCTGGGACGAAGAACAGGCGGCATTTGACACGCTGTACACAGTGCTGACACGTTTCTGTCGTGTTTTGGCATCGTTCGCGCCATTTGTATCTGAATATATCTATACGAATCTGACGGGCGACGAATCTGTGCATTTGACGTCGTTCCCTGAATCTGAATCTGTTGACAGTGCGATTGTAAATGACATGCGCCGTGTACAAATGATTGTGTCAACCGGCAAACAACTGCGCGAAGCGTACAAGTTGCGCAACCGCCTGCCGTTAAATTCACTGACGGTTGCGGGTGCGAATATGCCCGAATACGCTGATATTATCCAGGACGAACTGAACGTAAAATCGGTTGTGTTCCGTGAAACATTTGACGATGTCGCAGATTCGTTTGTGTATCTGATTACACCAAAAATCGGCGCGCGCCTGGGTGGTGCGTTAAAGGAAATTATTCCAGCGGTAAAACGTGGTGAATACGAATTGTCGGGTGACAAATTGATTGCCGCAGGACACGAATTGAACGCGGACGAATTTGAAATGCGCCTGAATATGCGTGATGGTGTGACGGGCGCCGCATTGCCGGATAATACGGCCGTTGTTGTCCTGGACACAGATGTTAATTCTGAACTGGTCGCCGAAGGGTTGGCGAACGATGCCCTGCGCTTTATCCAAGACACGCGCAAGGCCGCCGGTCTGGACGTATCTGACCGTATCGTTTTGACATATTCGGCGGACCCGGCCCTGGCAAACGCGTTGGAAAACCATAAAAAGCGCATCATGCACGAAGCCCTGATTGTTGAAATGGTTGCGGGCGACGGTGAATACGAAACCGAAATCGAAGGCTACAACCTGAATATTTCCGTAAAGAAAGCATAAAAATGAAACTGACCCCGCAAAGATATTTTGAATTAGTACCCCCGACCGTTGATATGACAATACGGTCGGAACTGTACCATACAAATGAATTTAACTTTGCGGTGGCGGTTATTTTATCGGCCCAGGCAACGGATAAAAAGGTGAACGAGGTTACGCCCGAATTATTTCGCGTTGCACCAACACCACAAAAAATGTTGGCATTGGGTATTGATGGGTTAAAAGAACATATCCGCGTTATTTCTTTCTTTAATAACAAGGCGAAAAACATAATCGCGCTGGCGGAACGTCTGGTCGCCGAAAATATGACCGACACATTTCCGGATAAATATCACAACCGCGATGAATTGATGAAATTACCCGGCATTGGCCAGAAAACTGCAAATGTCGTCTGTAATGTTCTGTGGGGGGCGCCAAACATTGGTGTTGATACACATGTGTTTCGAAACGCACACCGATATGGCTGGGTCGATGACGCGGACAACACGCCCGAAAAAGTCGAGTCAAAATTATTAAAAATAATTCCGCGCAAATATCACCCAATTGTAAACCATGTGATGGTTCTGCACGGTCGATACGTGTGCAAGGCATTGCGCCCCGCGTGTGAAACATGCCCCGTCGCCAAATGGTGTCCAGTGGCAAAAAAATAAAACCGCCGTTTGGCGGTTCTTTTTTATTGTTCTTCTTTTACCTTTTGCAGGACGGCGGTAAATGTCGATTCTGCGACCTTTTTCCCACCAACCAACGCGATACCGTGGAATTTATACAAACTCATCTTGCTCAGCAACAATTCCACATGTAATTCCAGTTTATCGCCTGGACGCACCATATGCGAAAACTTAATCTTTTCCATTGTGGTAAAGTACCCCAACATATTTTCACGTTCCGCGTCTGATAATCTGCTGAACGCAACAAAGCATGCGGTTTGGGCCAACGCTTCAACCTGTAACACACCGGGCATAATCGGATTGCCTGGGAAATGCCCATCACACCAGAACTCATCATCGCGCACATATTTCACACCAACCGCACTGGTATCGCTGTATTCACGAATTTCATCAACCAATCGCATGTTTCCACGATGTGGAATTATTGTTTCAATCTGTTTTGCGTCAATCATTTTTATATTCCCCCTGCGCTTAATTTTTCATCTGTTTCCTTAGCCATGCATAATGACGCATAAATTCAGTCCCCGGTCCCGCTGGATATCCCATATACGATTCCCCATCTGGAATATTGCGGAAAACACCACTGTTTGCGCCAACGGATGCATCGTTTCCGATTTTGACACCGTTTGCCACGCCCACATGTCCCCCCAGTAATACGCGATCACCCACAACCACGCCACCGGCAATTCCAACCCCACTGGCCAAGAAACATTCGCATCCCACAACAACCCCGTGCGCAATCTGGCACAGGTTGTCGATTTTTGTGCCATCCCCGACACGCGTATCTGTCATTGCGCCCCGGTCAATGCAAGTATTTGCCCCAACGGAAACGCGTTCGCCAATCACCACGCGTCCCACGTGTGGAATAAATATATTTTTACCGTTTTGACGTGTGTAACCAAAACCGTCTTTGCCGATAACGGCGTTTGCGTTAATCACGCAATCTGCGCCAATTGTTGCGTTTTCAATATGCGCCCCACTGTGCACAATCGTCCCACGCCCCAGTACAACCCCGCGCCCAATATACGCACCTGGATAAATTTTGACGCCCGGTTCAATTACCGCGCCCCGTTCAATGGTTGCAAATTGCCCGACATAGGTTGTTCTTTTTTTACGAAAGAATACCCCACGTTCGATGAATGCATGTTTGCTGACGCCAAATCGTGGCTTTTCGCGATAAATTTCCCCCAGGATTTTTACAATATTTCCGCGTGGACTGTCTGTAATCAACAGTGTTGCCCCATCTGGTGCATGTTTTGCCATTTCAGGCTGAACCAGAATAACGGTCGCACGCGTGTTTTCCAACACACTGATTGGCAGTATTTTAAACGCATTACTGTTTTGTTCAGTTGAATAGAACGCCAACTGTCCCGCGCGCGCATCTGCGATTGGTGCGACCCCCCGCACCAGTGCATTCGCGTCCCCGCGCAATTCCAGACCAAATTTGGCCGCCAACGCGCCGGCTGTTGTTTTATTTGCCGCCGGCATAAACAAAGATTTTATTGCTTTCATCATAGTGAACCGATTATAGATAAAAAAAATCTCACATTCCACATTTTTATAAAAGATTATATTTTTACTTGCGTTTTCAGATTTCGCCTTTATAATAACCAGTGTTCTTAAATAATAATTTAAGGGCGGGGTCAAGAAAACCCCGCCCTTTCACTAAGACATGTTATAACGCAAAGGAGTGTACCAAATGTCTTTTGTATCGATGCCCCGTCAGGATTTATTGTTGGCAATTGAATCTTTGGCCCAGGAAAAGCAAATTGACCGTGAAATTGTTTTTGAATCACTGGAAATTGCCGTTGCCAAGATTGCAAAGCACAAATATGGCGAAGAATTTAATATTGTTGCCGATATTGATCGCAAGAACGGTGCGATACATGTAAAACGTTTGTTCAATGTTATTGAATCACCGGAATCTGCGGGCGAAGAATATGATCCAAACACCATGCTGACGGTATCCCAGGCAAAAAAGTATGCCAAGAACCCTGTTGTTGGTGACGTGGTCGAAGACGCGCTGCCTGAACCTGAATTTGGCCGTATGGCATTCCAGACTGCGAAACAGATTATGACAACCCGCGTCCGCGACGCAGAAAAGGGCCGCCAGTTCGAAGAATTCAAAGACAACATCGGCGACATCGTCAGTGGTATTGTTAAACGTATTGAATTTGGCAGTGTATATGTTGATATTAATGGCAAGGCCGAAGGTTATATCAAAGGCACAGAATTAATCCCAGGCGAACGCCTGAACGTTGGCGACCGTGTTCGTGCATTGATTATGGACGTTGCGCGTTCAAATACCGGTCCCCAGATTTTCTTGACACGTACACATCCAATGTTTATGGAAAAACTGTTTGTCCAAGAAGTGCCCGAAATCTACGAAGGTATTATTAAAATCAAATCTGTTGCGCGTGCACCGGGGTCACATGCGAAAATCGCGGTTGAAACGGCTGATCCATCAATTGACGCGGTTGGTATGACGGTTGGAATTAAGGGTACACGTATCCAGCCTGTTATCAACGAATGTCATGGCGAAAAGATTGATGTTATTCTGTATTCCGAAGACCCTGCTGTATTCATTGTTAACGCAATGCAACCCGCCAAAGTTGCAAAAATCATCGTCGACGAAGATACACGCAGCGCAGCCGTTGTTGTAAACGAAGACCAACAATCATTGGCAATTGGTCGTCGCGGCCAGAATGTTCGCCTGGCGTCCCAGTTGACCGGCTGGAACATTGACGTTATGAACGAAGCCGAAGAACAAGAACGCCGTGCCAAGGAATTCAAAGAAAAGACAGAATTGTTTATCGGTGGCTTGGACGTTGATGAAATGATTGCACAACTGCTGATTACCGAAGGGTTCCGCACAATCGAAGAAATTGCATTCGTTGACGCATCCGAACTGGAAAGCATCGAAGGCTTTAACCAAGAATTGGCGGCTGAATTACAGAAACGTGCCAAAGATTACCTGGCAAAAATCGAAAATGATTACATGGATGCAGGCCATAAATTAGGCATGTCCGATGACCTGTTGACATTTGACTTTATCAAACGTCCAACAATCATGAAATTGGGCGAATCTGGCATTAAATCATTGGATGATTTGGCGGATTTGGCGACCGATGAATTGGTTGAAATCCTGGGCGAAGATACAATGTCGTCCCGTTTGGCGGGTCGCGTGATTATGAAGGCACGTGAACTGGCATACGGCATAACAAAAGATAACGAATAAAAAACAGACGGAGTTGTTAAAACATGGCAACATTGACACTTGGAAAATCTGTAACAACTGATGCAGTGCGCAGCAAAAAGGGTGACGCAGTTTTTGTCGAACGACGTCGTCGCGTTGTTGCCCCCGGCAGCAAGGAATTGCGTGACGAACCCGTCGCGCCCGTTGCATCAAAAAATGCGGCCGATGAAAAATTGCGTGCCGTCCTGGCTGCGGCCAAGGCACGCGAAGAAGAACGCAAACAACGTGCCGCCGAAGAGGCCGCAGCCCGCGCCGCCCGTGATGCGGAAATAGAACGCGAAAATCGCGAATACGAACAGGTTCGCGAACAGTTGGCCGCCCGTGAAAATGCAAATGTTGCGGATACATCTGATGTTGCCGAAGATGCGCCCGCCGCGCCACGTGCAAAATCCGCCCCCACGACGCCCAAGGTGTTCACAAACAACGCCACCGCCGGCGCGTCGCGTCGTGGCCGTAATGCGGACGACGAAGACACGCGTCCGGGCAAATTTAACAACTCTAAAAAAGATTTCAAAAAAACAGGCAAGATTCACCTGAATGATATCGTTATGGGTGGTGGCGATGATGACGACGATGAAATTGGAATCCGTGGTGCAAACCGCCGCCGTTCCGAAGCGTCCCTGAAACGTTTCCGTGAAAAGGCGCGCGCCGTATTTGCCGCCCCACAAAAGGTTGAACATGTTGTTAACCTGGGCGACACCATCACGGTCAAAGACCTGGCGGCGGCCATGGCAGAAAAGGCCGGCAATGTTATCAAAAAACTGATGGAAATGGGCATGATGGTTTCTGTGAATCAGTCTATTGATGCCGACACTGCTGAATTGATTGCGTCTGAATTTGGTGCGACCGTTAAACGCGTTGTTGTCAAACCATACGCGGAAATCCTGGAACGCGAACCAAACCCAGAACGCATGACGCCACGCGCGCCGGTTGTGACGGTTGTGGGTCACGTTGACCATGGTAAAACATCCCTGTTGGATGCGTTCCGTAATGCGAACGTTGCCGCCGGCGAAGCGGGCGGTATTACCCAGCACGTGTCATCCTATGAAGTTAAAACAAAATCAGGCCAGATGATTACATTCCTGGATACACCAGGACACGAAACATTTACCGCTATGCGTGCGCGTGGTGCTCAAATGGCGGATATTGTTGTATTGGTTGTTGCGGCAAACGATTCTATTATGCCACAGACAATCGAAGCCATTAATCACATCCGTGCCGCGAACGTACCATTTATTGTTGCGATTAATAAAATTGACCTGCCTGAGGCAAACGCCATGCGCGTCAAAACCGACCTGTTGCAACAGGAAGTCCAGGTCGAAGAAATGGGTGGCGATGTCCAATGTGTGGAAATTTCCGCAACCAAGAAAATCGGCCTTGATAAATTAGAAGAAGCGATTTTATTACAGGCCGAAATGATGGAACTGACGGCGGATGCCGATATGTCTGCGGTCGCATATGTTGTCGAAGCAAAAATGGAAAAAGGTCTGGGCGCGGTCGCGACAATTTTGATGCGCCAAGGAACATTAAAAATTGGCGATGTGTTCGTCGTTGGCGAAACATTTGGCCGCGTACGTGGTCTGATTAATTCGGCCGGCGAACGTGTAAAATCGGTTAAGCCGGGCCAGCCTGCGGTTGTTTTAGGATTAAATTCTGTCCCAGGTGCTGGTGATGAACTGCGCGTTATGGAAAACGAATCCCAAACCCGCGAAGTTGCCGCATATCGCACGCAACAGGCCAAGGACAAAGCAAACGCAGTCAAACGTTCATCCCTAGAAGAATTGTTTGCCAAACGTGATGAGTCTAAGAAGTTAATCCTGCCCATTATCCTGCGTGCGGACGTTCAGGGTTCTGTCGAAGCGATTTCGGACATGGTCAAAGAAATCACCACAGACAAGGTTGGTGTTGAAATCTTGTCGTCTGGCGTTGGCCAGATTACCGAAGGTGACATCCGCCTGGCAACGGCATCGGGCGCAGTAATTATTGCGTTTAATGTCCGTGCAGATTCTGCGGTTCGTGATATGGCGCGCAACAACGGTGTTGATATTCGCTATCACAGTGTTGTATACCGCATCACAGACGAAATCAAAGAAATCCTGTCGGGTAAATTAGCACCTGAAAAACACGAAACATTTATCGGCTATGCAGATGTTATCGCCCTGTTCACCGTGGGCAAGGGCATCCGCGTTGCAGGCTGTCGCATGACCGAAGGTACGATTAAAAAAGACGCGTTCGTACGTCTGTTGCGCAACAATGTCGTTATTTATGACGGCAAAATTGGACAACTGCGTCGTGAAAAGAACGAAGTCAAAGAAGTATCTGGTGGCGTTGAATTCGGTATGTCTTTTGACAAGTACAATGACCTGAAAGAAGGCGACCGCGTCGAATGCTACGAAGTCGAAGAAGTTCGCGCACAGTTATAAGAAATCCCCGCCACATGGCGGGATT
This sequence comes from Alphaproteobacteria bacterium, assembly GCA_015062495.1. Lineage (NCBI taxonomy): Bacteria > Pseudomonadati > Pseudomonadota > Alphaproteobacteria > Alphaproteobacteria bacterium. The sequence goes on from SUUN01000002.1 coordinate 299,399, forward strand.
TTTAATAATTGTCTAATATCTTGAAATTTGAATTTAATCTGGTACGATTTGAACCAGATTATTTTTTATAACTCAGGACGATAAAAATGAACATAGAATTGGGCAAAAATATAAATCCACGTGAAATCGAAACCAAAATCCAAGAATTTTGGGACAATAACACATTTTGGAACAACGATGTTACATCCAACAAACCATCATTTTGTATTATGATGCCGCCACCAAACGTGACGGGTAATCTGCATATGGGGCATGCGTTGGATAACGTTCTGACGGACATTGTTTGCCGTTACAAACGTATGTGTGGTTTTGATGTTTTGTGGCAACCTGGGACTGACCACGCGTCAATCGCAACCCAGTTATTGGTTGAACGCGATTTGTCCAAGCGTGGCATTAATCCACACGCATTATCACTGGATGAAAAATTAAACGCCGCCTGGACCTGGAAGGCTGACAAAGGCGGCCAGATTATGAACCAGTTGCACGTCCTGGGTGTTACACCCGCCTGGTCGCGTGAACGCTTTACCATGGACGAAGGTTTGTCGAACGCGGTCACAAAACTGTTCGTTAAAATGTATAACGAAGGCTTAATCTATCGTGAAAAGCGCCTGGTTAACTGGTGTCCGAAACAGCAAACATCCGTTTCGGATTTAGAGGTTGAAACCCGTGACGAGCATGGCAAATTCTATTACTTTAATTATCCATTGGTCGGCGGCGGTGTAATTGAAATTGCGACAACGCGCCCTGAAACATTATTCGGCGACCAGGCAATTGCCGTCCACCCCGAAAATGAAAAGTTAAAACACTTGATTGGGGCACGTGCGATTATTCCATTAACGGATATTGAAATTCCAATTATAGGGGACGAACATGCCGACCCAGACAAGGGGACCGGCGCGGTAAAGATTACCCCGGCCCATGACTTTGACGACTGGGAAGTTGGCGTCCGTCATAACTTGACACCGGTGTGTATTTTAACACCTGATGCGAAATTGAACGACAATCCGGTTGTACCGGAAAAATATCGTGGCATGGACAGATACGCGGCCCGTGCCGCCGTTGTCGAAGATATTCAGGCGGCGGGTCTGTTGGTAAAAATCGAAGACAAGATTATCCCAACGCCATATTCCGAACGCGGCGGTGTGCCGGTTGAACCATACCTGACGGACCAGTGGTTTGTTGACGCCGAAAAATTGGCAATCCCTGCGATTGATGCCGTCGAAAGCGGCCGGATTAAATTCCTGCCGGAACATCGTTATAACCTGTTTATGTCATGGATGCGTGGTATTCGCCCATGGACAATTTCACGTCAACTGTGGTGGGGGCATCATATCCCGGCCTGGTACGACGAAGCGGGTAACGTCTATGTCGCCGAAACCGAGGCAGACGCCATCGCGCAATCTGGCGGCAAAACATTAACCCGTGACCCAGACGTTCTGGACACATGGTTTTCATCTGGTCTGTGGCCATTTTCAACATTAGGCTGGCCCGATGACACATTGGAATTGAAAAAATATTATCCAACCGACCTGTTATACACCGGCGCAGACATTATCTTTTTCTGGGTTGCGCGTATGATTATGATGGGCATGTACGTTATGGGCGATGTACCATTCCGGACTGTGAATTTCCATGGCCTGGTTCGCGATTCCAAGGGGCAAAAAATGTCCAAGACCAAGGGCAACGGCACCGACCCATTAACTGCGGTTGATAAATTTGGTGTGGATGCATTACGCTATTGGATTTCGACCGCCCCAATTGGTACAGACATCCGCTATTCCGATGACGAGGTTAAGCGTGGTTCAAAACTTCTGACCAAATTATGGAACGCGTCAAAATACGTTTTGATGAACCTGTCTGATTTTGAACCGGCAACTGCGCCACAGATTCCTGTGTCTGACCGCTTTATCGAAGATCGTTGGGTATTATCTGAATTGAACCGGGCGATTGCAGAAACCCGCAAACACCTGGATAAATATGATAATTATAATTCGCGTGCAGCGATTGATACGTTTTTCTGGGACATCTTCTGTGACCAGTATTTGGAATTCATCAAGGACCGCTTCTGGACACCGGAAAAATACAGTGCCGAATCCAAACTGTCGGCCCAGTGGACATTGTACACTGTCCTGCGTGCGATAATTGGCCTGTATGCGCCATTTATCCCATTCCTGACCGAAGAGTTGTGGCAGAAAATCTATCAACCAACCGAAGGTGGCAAAACACTGCACCTGACGTCATATCCTGATGTTACGGCTGAATATGACACCGATGTGTCAACCATGGACATTGCGCTGGAACTGTTGAAAAATATTCGTGGCCTGCGCAGTGAACGTAAAATCGGCAACGGTGCGAAACTGGAAATGTTAACAATTCCATCCAACACACCGGATGTATTACACGGTCTGATAAAATCTGCGGCGCGCGCGAATGATATTCAAACGGGCGACGCGTTGGACTTTGTTGTGGCCGAACAGAAACAGTAAAATCATTGGGGGGATTTTATGTCTGAAAAATTGATTGAAAAACGCACATTGCAGGCATATCAGTGTGATCGTTTTAGTAACGTTCGTCCATTAATTTTGATGAACGAATTACAATCAATTGCCGACCGTCACGCCGAAGTTTTGGGGTGCGGTCGCACATATTGCCTGGAAAACAATGTTGGTTGGGTTGTGATGTACTATCTGGTTGATATCATCGAATTACCAACCGAAGGCGAAGAATTGACCTTTTCCACATGGCCATCATGCCAAGACGCCCTGCGTGCCACGCGTGATTTTGAAATCCACGGCGCAGACGGTCGTCTGATGGTGCGTGCAACATCCCAGTGGATTTTGATTGATATGGCAACGCGTCGTCCGTTGCCGTTGGCAAATCACCTGTCGCCGGATGTGGTTGTGCCACATCGTGCATACGGATGTGCATTTGAAAAATTCCCAGATTTTGACACAAACAAAACGCACGTTATGAAATGTCGCTTTGATGACATTGACGTGAACCAGCATATTAACAACGCGGTCTATGCAGTATGGGCAACCGAAAGTGTTGGTTATCAATATCGCACGCAACACAAACTGCGCAAAATCGATATTAATTTTAAAAAGGAAATCAGTCCCGACACACCCGAAATTCGTGTTGATGTCGCGATTGATGGCCTGACCACGCGTCATAAAATTTGCGTTGGTGATACCGTTCATGCGGCGGTTATTTGCCAGTGGGATAAAATCTAAAAAAAAACAGAACCGCCATACGGCGGTTTTTTTGTTGTACTTAACGCTTGGCATTATTTAATCGCAACTGCCCGCACGCCGAACCAATATCTGTTCCACGTTCACGTCTGATGCGCGTGTGAATACCGTTTTTTATCAGTATATCTTGGAAACGATGTACCGCATTACCCGATGGCGACGCAAAGTCGCGTTCATCAACCGCATTCCATGGGATTAAATTCACCATACAGTTTTTGCCCTTTAATAATTCAGACAATTTTTCCGCGTATTCAGGTGTCGCGTTGTATAAAACCGTTTCACCATTTTCATCGCGCCGCCCCAACAGGATATATTCAATCATCAACTGACGATTATGATTGTCGGTAAATCGCCATGCCGCATCCAGAACCTCGCTTAATTTATATCGATTATTAATCGGCATAATCTGTGACCGCAATTCATCCGTCGGTGCGTGTAAAGAAATCGCCAGGTTAATCGGTCGCCCCCATTCAATCAAGCGGTCAATTCCCGGCACAATTCCACATGTTGAAACCGTAATACGTCGCCACCCAATCCCCATATCGCGATTTGCACGTTCGATAAAATCGATAACGTTTTCTGTGTTTTGTAATGGTTCACCTGTTCCCATAATAACGATGTGCGACACATCGCCATTGTTTGCATCACCATTTGGCCGAATTGGTTTGTCGGCGAATTTATCCGCGCGCAGTTCCCATTGCGCAACCAAAATCTGGGCAAATATTTCATTTGCGGTTAAATTACGTTTTAACCCCAACAGTGTACTGGCACAGAACTTGCATCCCATTGCGCATCCGGCCTGGGAACTGACACATACACTGTTGCCATATGTTGTACGCATCAATACGCACTCAATTTGTTCGCCGTCGTTTAGTTCCAACAAAAACTTAGTCGTTTCACCATCGGCTGATTCTAACTTAGTCACAATTTTAACCGGCAATGTCTGCGCCACCGCATCCAGTTCCCGCCGCAAATTTTCCGGTATGTTTTTCATAGACATAAAATCTGGCGCACCACGATTCAGCCATTCACGAATTTGCTTTGCACGAAAACGCGGTTGCCCCATATCGACTATAAATTTTTCCAGTTCCCCATCCGTCAGGTTAAAAAGGATTTTTTTCATAACTTATACCGTTCATCGTTGATAACTACGACCGCTTTGCGACGCAGTTGTTTTAACTGTTGATCTGCCATAAACATTGCCTGTTTATACAAAGTATTCTGTTTAATAACATCGTCCAGGTTTTTATATTCATCTGTTTTTTTTGTTGCGCATACCAACAAAACCGTTCCATCATCTGCGCGCGTGGACCATGTCATATTGGGTAAATTTGCAACCCGTTCACGCAATTCCGGGGCCAGTTCATATTGCAGTGCAGTAAATTTCTGTGGCGCGCCACCAAATGATTCGGCCATTTTAACCGCTGCGTCACATGATTTTGGTTTTGTTAATTTTTGTGCAATATCCGCTGGAATATCAGTCAGACGCACAATCGTCATTTCAATTGGCAATCCATGTTCCCGTGCCAGGTTTGCCCGTTCATTTGCAATATCTTCGGCTGATACGTCAATTGTTGGCATAACGGTCCGTGCGACGATAATCTGCCATGCGATTTCCGACCGCAATGCATTACGTGCCATTTCACGTTCTGTTGCGCTTAAATCATCACCCAGATTCATTTTTTTCAGTTCTGCATCCACTGTTTTATCATCTGGCACTGCATTAAAGTTTTGCGCATATGCTAATTTGACACTGTCATCAATAATACTTTGCAGCGCGACGCGACGATTATCGGTTGATGTCTGACCCTGGCGCGCCATTAATTTAGTACGTGCAGTTATATCCGTATCCGTGATTGGCGTGCCATTAACAGACGCCACAACCGTTGCCCCAAATGCCGGCATTATAAAAAACACAGACAATAACGCACCAAAACATTTTGCTAAATTCATTATGATTTCCTTTCCTTAATATTGCTGACCATTAATTGCCATACCGAATCTGAACTGGAACGTTGTCGTTCCGACATAGTCTTCTTTAATCGCGTTATCGCGACGATATTCCACCGACAGATAATAACACGGATGGTTATAGAAAAATCCACCTGTATGGCGTTGGAACTGTTCCATTTCGATATTATAAATTGCATTCCACCGCATTGACCATCTGTTTGTCAATTGAATGCCTGCGCCAATAATAGCCTCGTTAATATCGACATTTTCACCCAGTTCTGTATTTAAATGTTGCGACCAAATATGTCCAACGTTTAAAAAGTTGCGTGCTGTCCCAATATTTGCCGATGTTTCAACATGTCGCAGTGCCAATGTATCCTGGTTCAGTCTGAAACGCGACGCCAGGTTCAGCCACTTCATATTATTATAACTGACACGCCCAACATAGTCTGACAACCCTTTGCGAAAACCTGTATCTAAATCTGTATCAGGACGTTTTGTAAAATCATATGATTGCCCCAGGAAAATTTCAACATTGTGTCCGTCATCGTTAAATGCCGCCCACCGCACGCCATAGTCTGCGTATGTTCCATTTTCCCACAAATCTAATCCTGCGAATCGATTGTCTGAAAACAGTGTTGAATCCGTCAAAATCGTCCCCGCCGAATCGTTGTTTAATGCAAATGTTTCCGCATCCATATCACGCATCACAGTTATACGCGCGCGTGGTTCGATTATCTGTGTCCAATTATTTGTTGGCTTAAACAGTGGCAATCCCCATTCCAGATACCCACTGGGTAAAAATCTGTTTTTAAATCCTGAATAAATATCCCCGCCAATCATTTCAGTATTATTGAAATGATAAACATCATATCGTGCAGATACACTGGCGGTTAATCGGTTGCCACCCCACAGTGTCCACGGTGTTGTCAAACGTGCGTCCCCAATCATACGTTGTGCCGATGTTCCATCCCCAGATATCCCCAGAATATCTGCCCCAAACGTTGCGTATGTTTCACCGAACAGTGGTGCGGTCTGATGAACTGCGCGAATATTTGGCAAAATATTTCCATCGGGTGCAGACCAACGACCGGTACTATCACGCAGTTCCTGGAATATATGCGCGTCAGCAACGACATAACTGCTTTGCCCAAACAGTTCAATTTTTGCCCCTGAATCCAAATACGGTTGATCTTCATAGAATCCATATTTCTGCAAATATGTTTTATCAGATGCGCGTTCCAAAAATATTGTTGCCCGCGCATACTCGCCCAGTTCAATTACATCGTCGTTGAATATATGCCAACGACTTTCGCCATCACGGTTGTGTGTAAATGACCCCCTGGTGCGATATTCAGAATGGTCTGCATTTAATCTGTGTTCAATCTGAAACAGCGGGTTTTCCTGGGTCAGGTATGAAAATGTTACCGTCATATCATGTGTGTCAGACAACGATATGTACAGTGGCACATTAATCTGCGTCCCCATTTTGTTTGTGGATTCAAAATCAGGCATTAAAAATCCTGTTTTATACTTCACGCCTGGATCGGGCATTTCAAAGTACGGCCACCATAACACCGGAATATCATATGTGCGCAACACAGGACTGTAAAATTTCAGCATGCGCGATTCCATGTCGTGAATGATTTTATATGTTGAAATTTCCCACGCATCCCCATACGCATCACAATCATCACATGCCGTAAATGTGGCACGACGTGCAATTGTTAAATCCCCCCGCCGTGTTATATTATCAGATTCTACATATACATGATTCCCCAGCCACAGTTTTATATTATCGCCTGATAATTCACCCCCCTGTTGTGTTATATACGAATCCATCAGGGTCATACGTTGTCCCGACTGGTTAACAATTTCAGTATTGCCAACCGTCTTGATTGTATCAGATTTTACATCATATTCGATTTTATCGGCGACAATGGTGCGTGGTTCGTCCATATTAACCGACATCGCGTCGGCCACGGTCGACATAAACATAAATGCAAAACAAGAATAAATCCATTTCTTCATTTTTTTGCCAATATCGCCAAAATTACACCCAAAAATATTACCAGACCGATTGTCAATATCCCAAACCCGGTCAAACTGGCCACCATATTAGACAGCGACATATACAACGCCATCGTCCCTGCCATTGCCCCAACTGCAACCATGGGGGCAAAACTGGCACGGCGTCGCAGTAACGAAGAACGCAACAATATCACCGCACACAGTGCCGCCAGTACTAAATTCATCAGCGGGCTTAAAAAACGGTTGCACATTTCCGTCAGAATGGTTTTGTGTTGTTTTTCTGTTTCTGCATCAAATACAATTTTTATCAAATCGCGGGTTGGGATTCTGCGTACGCGGAACGTGTTGTTTCCACCCCTGTCGTCCAGGTTTAAATCCATATCAAATGTTTCAAATGTTCCTGTTACCATGGTTTCGCCAGATGCCTGTAATGAACCATTTGTCATCACCAATGATAATCCACGCACAGTTGATACCAGTTTTCCTTTTTCTGCAAAAATCATAGACGGCGCATCTGCATCCCGCATATCTGACAGCATAACCTGGGCCAAATCGTGCCCATTAACACGGTCGACATAAACAACCAAACCATCTGAAATTTCTGTAAACGCGCTTTCCTGTAATTTCATATGCGCCATACCGTATTTCAGATTCCATTGCATGTCATAAAACATTGCCTGGGTTCGTGGCACGACCCATACATTCAGCATCAGGTTCAACAGCATCAGCACCATTCCCAACACCAATGCCGGTCGTGCAATTTGTTTTGGTGACATACCGGTTGCCGCCATAACGGTAACTTCGTTATCTGCAATCATTTTGTTGTACACAAATATAACCGCGATAAAGCAAACAAACGGCACAATAATCGATGCGATAAATGGTATCATCAACGCCGTCAGGCCTAAAAAACTGCCCACATCAATACCGTATTTCAGCAAGAATTTCATCATGGACATAATCTGCATCATCCATGCCAATCCTGTTAAAATCAGCAACAGCATAATGAAAATTGCAATCAGTTGTCGCAAAAAATACCGGTTTAAAATCTTCATGATTGTCAGTATAAATCATAAATTCCCAGTTTTCAAGGCATAGATACGTTGCTTTACTCGTATCGTAAACTGTCAATTGGGTTTAATTTTGCGGCCTTCATTGCGGGCATAACACCCGACGACAATCCGACAATAACTGCGACCGACACAGATAATACAACCGGCCAAATACTGAATGGCACATTATACCCCAGTATAAAACGTCCGACCCCCTGGCTTAATCCCACACCGATAACCAAACCAATCATAGAACCAATAAACGAAATCAGAACAGATTCAGATAAAAACTGAATGATAATCATACGTTCGCGCGCGCCGATTGCCTTGCGAATGCCGATTTCACGTGTGCGTTCTGCAACCGATACCAACATCATATTCATAATACCAATTGCCCCAACCAACAGTGACACCGCCGCAATCGCAATCAGCAACAATTTCATATAGCCTGTAACGGTTGTCATTGTTTCCATAATCTGTTTCATATCCATGATTTGAAAGTCATCAACCACATCGTCTTTCAATCTGTGTCTTTGTCGCAACAGGGCGGTCATCTGTTCAATTGCCATATTATTGTCAGAATCCGCAAACAATTTCAGTGCAATCATATTAACCGAATTTGGGAATCTTGAACCCTGGACACGTTTTTTCAGTGTGGTGATTGGTACGATAATCATATCGTCCTGGCTGCCCATCGCAGAATCACCTTTGGCGCGTGTGACGCCAATAACAACGAACGGTGTATTTTGAACACGAATAACTTCGCCAACAGGGTTTTCTGGCAATCCTAATTCTTCGGCGGTTTCTGGCCCAATAACGGCATACGTTGATGCATTACGAACGGCCGACATGTCAAAGAATGTTCCATGTTCCATTTCTATGTTTTGAACGATTGTATAGTCCGGGTACACCCCCATCATAGATGTGCCCCAGTTTTTGTTTCCATAAATAACCTGGGCCGAACCTGGCTGTACCGGTGATATTGCCATAACATCTGGCAATTTTGCGATAAATTCTGCGTCTTGGATGGTCAGCGTCTGCCGGTTTCCAGTTCGTACACCTGCGCTTTGTGCCGCGCCTGCACGAATCATAATTGTATTTGTCCCCAGCGATGAAAACTGGTCTGTAATTTCCTTTTGCACTGTTTCGCCGACTGCCACCATAATTACCACCGCCATAACACCGATGATAATCCCCAACACCGTCAGAAACGACCGAATTTTATTTCCACTGATGGACAGCCACGATTCTTTTAAAATATCATTAATGGTCATAATTGTGCCCCATATATTTATAAATTATTATCATTTTTCGGGACTGGCCCGTCATAGTTTATTTTTCCATCACGAATATGAATCAGCCGGTCGGCATATTTTGCAATATCAAATTCATGCGTAATCATTACAATTGTGATACCTAAATCTTTGTTCAGTTCTTTAAAGAATTGCAAGATTTCATTTCCCATTTTACTGTCCAACGCCCCTGTCGGTTCGTCCGCCAGAATTAACTTTGGTTCGCCTGCCAACGCACGTGCAATTGCGACCCTTTGCTTCATTCCGCCTGATAATTGCGTTGGCAGATAAGATTCAAAATTTTCTAATCCCACGCGTCTCAGCATTTCGCGCGCCCGACGCACGCGTTCGTCCATTGGCAATCCGCGGTACATCAGTGGCAACATCACATTGTCCAGCACACTGCGTTTTGGCAACAAATTAAACTGTTGAAATACAAACCCGATATGTTCGTTTCGCACGGTCGCCAATTCGTCCGGTGTTAATCCTGTCACATCGCGCCCATATAATTCATAGACCCCCGATGACGGTGTGTCCAACGCGCCAATTATGTTCATGCATGTTGATTTGCCCGACCCCGACGGTCCCATAATTGCGACAAATTCACCACTTTTAACCGTAAAGTTTATATCGAACAAAACCTGTTGTTCGCCCCCCAGTTCCAGTGGGAAACTTTTATTAATATTTTTCAGCGAAATAATCGCATCTTGTGCGGATTTTTTTCTCATATTCTCTCTCGCTTGCGGTTCTATATGTGTGTTATAACAAACATGCCAGTGTTGCACTGGTGTTTTTCAGCATAAACCACCCAATACGATAATCGGTCGCATACACTGTTAACATAAACAAAGCCAGCACCCCAATAACCAACAAAACATTACCGCGTTTTCCGCGCATACAGTACAACGATATATTGTAAAACAAGAACAACACATAAATATCGACCAACATACTAATAACCCAAATTGATGTGCAATTAAACGCCATTGCATTCAATACCAATATCACAGGGTAAATAAAGAATACCGACGCCAGGCCCTTAATCGCAATTTCCCAGTCGCGTTCACCGCCTGTGATTTCTGACACCAGCATCATCAGCCCCCCCATCACAAACAGCAATGCCACCGCCAATACTGGCACGATAATAATCGCCGTAAATATTGCACCAATTGTAATTGTTGCGCCCCCCAACAGACGGATTAACAAAACCAAACATCCACCCAACAGCCCATACAGAAACGCTTTTAGCATCGCTTCTTCCATATTACCGTCGGCGACAATTTTCGTGAAATAGCGTTTTGGATTAACAATTAAATTACGAATACGTTTAAACGCGTTTTTAAATTTCTTTTTCATATTTACGCCCCCATTTGATTATTTATATTTTTGCTTTATAATTACAAAAAATCAACGGAAAAAAACAATGTTAAAGATAACCATAGCGGGCCGCCCAAACACGGGCAAATCGACACTTTTTAATGCACTGACTGGAACGCGTGATGCGCTGGTACACGACCGTCCGGGTGTTACGCGTGACACAATTTCGGGCGTTTTTCGCGACCGTCCATACACGCTGTATGACACGGCGGGCCTGGAACGCGCGAATTCTGGTATTGCGCTGGATTCGACCAACATGGCAATTGATGCGGTGGCAACATCAGACGCGGTTTTGTTTGTAGTTGATGGTCGCGTGGGGCTGACTAACGAAGACTTGGATTGGGCCAAACTGGTGCGTCGCAAAACACGTGCGCCGGTACTGTTGCTTGTGAACAAAAGCGAATCGGAAAAGCGTCTGAACAATATCCACGATTTCTATAAACTGGGGTTTGGTGAACCTGTTTTGGTGTCGGCCGAACATAAACGCGGGTTCGAAGATATTTATGCATTCTTGGATAAAATTGCGGGTTCTGCGGCGGACGCCCCTGTGCCTGAAAAACAATCTGATAACCGCATTAAAATTGCTATTCTGGGGCAACCCAATGTTGGTAAATCGACTTTTGTAAATCGTGTACTGGGGGAACGGCGACAAATCGTAATGGATGCACCCGGAATTACACGCGATACAGTAAAAATCCCAACAAAATTCTATGGTCGTGATATTGTGTTAATGGATACTGCCGGCCTACGTCGCAAGGCGGGCGTCACCGACGATGTCGAAACGCTGTCTGCGTTAAAATCCCTGGATGCGATTGACAAAGCAGACGTTGTAATCCTGATGGTTGACGCCACGCGCAATATTGAAAACCAGGCCCTGGGGATTGCGGCGCGTGTTTATAATGCGGGTAAAATTTTATGTGTTGCCCTGAACAAATGGGATTTGGTTGAACCTGAAATCCGTGATGAAAAATTGCTGAAATTAAAGCATCAGTTTTCAAATTCATTTCACCAGATTATCAAGCCCATGATTCTGGCGGTGTCGGCTGAAACTGGCACGGGGGTCCAGAATATGTTCCGCCGTATTTATGAACAGTGGGATATTTCATCGGCCCAGGCCCCAACCAGCCTGGTAAACCGCATCGTTGAAAAACTGGTCGCCGACCGCCAGCCACCCTTGTCGCGCCTGAAACGTCCGATGAAAATCAAATTTGCCCGTCAAACCGGTCGTCATCCAATGCGTATTACAATCAATGTTGGTGGTGCGTCGGATATCCCCGAATCCTATACGCGGTATTTGCGCCGTGGCATTGCAACCGCGTTGCATTGGGAACATCTGCCAATTGTGATTGAATACGAAAAATCCGACAATCCATACGATTAAGCAAACCGCCACGTGGCGGTTTTTTTGTATGTTAAAAACTGTAATTTATACCCAGCCCCAGAAAATTAAATCCGCGGTTCAGGTTAGTAAAATCGCCGTTTGAAAAGTGTTGGGTAAAAAACTCGGCACGAATACGTTCGCCAATGTTTTTGCCGATGAACACGCGTTCCCCGAATACCAGTCTGCTTTCCACGTATTTATCGCCACTGTCGCGCATGTATGGGCCAATTCCCACACCAAAATACCACCCGCAAATTGATGCCAGTGCTAAATCCCACGATATTCCAATTGCGCCAAACGATGCGCCGTCATTGTGCCTGTATGCAAAATTTTGCAGCAGGTGAACATTTATTCGTCCCGGCAAACGCAGGAAATTAATCGGCTGGCTGTATTGAACCATTGCAATTGTCATAGGATTAAATTCCCAATCCCATGGCCACACCAAATGCCCTAAATCGCCGTGTCCTGTGCTTTGGCCTATGTAAACGCCTATGCTGTTGCGTGTGCCGTTTTCAAACATAGGGTTTGCAATTGTCGCACATGGAATCAAAATTAAGCCAAGAATCAGTACAGATTTCATACAAAAAATTATGCCACACGTCGGCCATAATATCCATTTGATAAAAATCTTAAAATATGGCGTGAAATGCGCGACTAAACTATTTACAGACCCAAAAAAAATTGTTATAATCGAAATAAACATACATGCATTATGCGTGGTGTTTATGTACAGAAAGGTTGGGTTTCTGGGACATCCAGAACACAAGGAGAGTTTTTATGAAAAGTCAAACAGTTGCAAATTCCGTCAAGAATGCGGTCAGTACGGTCTTTTTATTGGCCGGTGCATTTTTTGTATGTTCTACGATGTTGTCAATTCGTTCGGTTTTTGCAGATCCAATTGCGCCAATGGATACGGTATATTCTGGTCAATCTGGACGTGCGACCAACGCGCGTTCGGGGCGTGCCAGTCCACGTGGCAATGCAACCGCGTCACGTACAACGGTTGCGCGCACTGCAAATCCGCGCAGTACGGTGCAATCCCGTGCGGTCGCATCACGCACAACTGCAAATCGCGCAAATGGGGTTGCGTCACGCAATGTTGTGTCACGTCAAACGGCGGCGACAACCCGTGCAAATGCCCGTAATACCCGTACGGTTCGTGCGCGTACCGCGACAACAGATGCTGTAAATAATTCACGCGTATCATTACAGGGCAGTGCAATCCGCGGTTCAAAAACAACCACATCAACCGCATATTCATATTTGAACAGCAAACTGTACACGGGTAACTATTCGAATATTATCGATTCAACGACTGGTTTGATTTCATCGGACGCATTTAACAATTGTATGGAATCATACTATACCTGTATGGATGAAATTTGTACGGCGCGTAATGCGGCCCAACGTCGCTGTGCCTGCGCTGGCCGTGTCAAAGCATTTGCCGAAGCGGAAACCGCCCTGGAAACCGCGAACGAAGAATTGATTAAGGTTTCGGGTGAATTGGCACTGTTAATCGCGAACAAGGGCAAAGATGTATCCGAAGCGTTTCAGTTAACCGACGCCGAAAAGGTTATGAATTGTGTTTCATGGCGCGATGCCAGCAAGTATGGCACCGCCACCGATACAGAATTTGGTGACTGGTGTGCAAAACATGGTATTTACGACGGAAAATGTGGTCCAAAGACAGCCCCAAGTTATTGCACGCCCGGTGGCGAAGGTAATACATTTGGTTTTGATATACAAAATCTGGATGGCACTGGTTCTGACATCCTGGCATCCCTGCAGGCATGGGCCGATGCCAAGGAACAGACCATAACAATCCTTGACGACGACGAAGATGGTCTGTTGGGTGCGTTTAACAATCTGTCATCTGTGGTCAGTGGTCTGGGTGGCTTTGGTGGCGCATTGGATTCCGCCGAAACGCAAAAGGGCAGCCTGGCTGAAACATGGGGTTATGAATTGTTTGAATATGCACACAATAATGTTTGTGCGCGTGTTCTGGATTCGTGCTTTAACGGCATTTACGAGGCGTGCGGCACCCCACCATCTGGCACAAAATGTTCCAACGGCGCGGGCCAATGTCCATATAATTACAACAGTGTTATTTCTGTAAACAATTCTGGCACATACGAATTGAATTTTGTCAAGGCCAACAGCGGATATTCCGCATCAAATTCTGCGACATGCTTTGGCTATACCTCTACATCTGGTGATCCGTATTCAAATCTGCGTGGTCCGGTTGCGGATGCGCGTCGCAGTATTATGCAGAAATACGCCCTGGATGCGAACGCAGACTGTGACGCCTATGGTGAACAGTTGCGCACCACGGCCCAAAACATTGGCTATCAAAAGGTTGCCGCCCAACAGGCCCTGCAACAAAAACGTCTGGAATTTGCGAACGAAGAACGCGAAACCATCTTGGCGAATGCAATCCAGGCCAGCACAAACTTTGACGCGTGTATCAGCGAACTGTACGAATGTTATGATGCGCAATTGAATACACATGGCCCTGGCAAGAATTCTGTATGGACGGCATCGCGTATCCGCACATATTGTTCCCAGGTTGCCAACGTACCATCGTGCTACGAAGAAATGGTATGTAATCCATCTACATCCCAGTTCAAGGCGGTTATCGACAAAGCGGACAGCACAGAATGTGTCAATACCCAGGATTACACCACAAACACATGTCGCAACATTGTGACATTGAACGAAATCCTGAATGGTACGGGTGCAACTGTGGAAGCGAACTTTGATGCACGTACCAGCACCAATTCCGCGGCCATCCGTGAACAATGCTTGCAAGAAGCGATTGGTACAGACGATTCTGGCAATGTTGCAATCCGCACCTGGCTGGAAACCGAGTGGAAGAGTATGCAATCATCTGCAAACGAATAAAAAATCCCCCGTTCGGGGGATTTTTTACTTATGCACAACCGGTATCCACGAACCTGTGTCCAGGTTTTGTAATTCCGCCGGTAAATCGGCAACATTGTTGCCATCATTGTGAATAAAATTTTCATATTCATATCTATAATCTCCGTACAGTTATACATATATGGACATCGGCAATTTAATCAAAAAATACATAAAAATCAATTCGTCTCAATGCAGTGTTGACAAATGGCATGTTTGTGATAATGTGTTGTACAAGGTACATACAATGAAAACAAATGCATATATTTCGCCAAATCTGTTGCAGCGTATTCGCAATGCCATCAGCAACAACTGGGTATCGTCTTATATTGACCCGACGGGCCAGATGCGCGAATACAGTGTTGCTATGCCAGATGGGCGCTATTTAACCCTGACATCTGATGTAATAGATAATGAATATGAGTATGTGATAAGCATCGACGAAGAAGAAATATGTTATTTTACAATTTCTGTGGCGAATAAAGTTTTGTCGCCACATACGGAACAGGTTTTAAATTTGTTCAATCAATGTTCTGCCAAGGTAATATGGCAGGAAATAAACCGTGCTTTAAAATTACCCGCCTTGGGTCAGAAATATAAGTCTTATTCCTAAATCGCGCGCACAACGCGACAAAATGTAACACCATAAACGGCCGTCGCGCCCGCGCGGATTAACACGCGACGCATTTCTGAAAATGTTGCGCCACTGGTCATAACGTCATCAACCAATAAAATCTTTTTGCCACGGATTTTGTCTGGTTGCACCACAGAAAACACACCACGAATATTTTCTGCACGTTCGCGTGCATTCTTGTGTCCCATGTCGTCGCGATATTTGCGTCGTACTGAATCCAAATCCATCTTTAACCCATATGCATGTGCGATTGGCCGTGCCAGTAATGTCGCCTGGTTATACCCACGCTTGAACAGACGGCGACGCGCCAGTGGCACAGGCATAATTATATCTGCGTCCATATCAATATCGCGCAATGCCCAAATCATGGCGCGTGACATAAATCGCGCATATTGTATTTTGCCTGCATGTTTGAATGGCAGCATTGCCACCTTGGATGCGTTATCATATACACATGCCGAACGTATCCAATCCAGTTCAGATTTTCCCGCTGCGCATACCGGGCACAGTGGCATGCCGCCCAGATCTAAATCGGCCGGAAACGGATATCCGCATCGTGCGCATTTTGGATTGTCAATCCAGTTTATTGACGTCCAACATGTCGCACACAGTTCGCCATGTGTTGATACCGGCGTATCACATAATGGACACGCCGGCGGAAACAGAAACTCTAATATTTTATTGATAATTTTTACCACGACATACTTTTATATGTTTTGCTGCCAACTGTGTCGCCAAATATATCGCGCTTTTGCTGGGTCAGCGTTTCATATTGATCGCTGGAAATAATACGCAGAACAAATCCAGACTCATCGCGATTTGATAAAACTGGAACGATTCTTTGCTGTGACACACCATTATCTGTCAAAACCTGTTCGACAATTGCCAATCTGCGTGCCGCCAGTTTACGTCCATCCTTGGTCTTGGTCATGTGTTCTGGAATCGCCAATTGAATTGCACGTGTTGGCTTGCTGACAACAATGCCGGCGTATTCGGTCAACAGATTATAGTTTTCACGTGACAATGCCGAATCTTCGTTACGGAATTTGATTTTGATTTCCAGTGGGCGAATGCCACCACCTTCGGAAATGTCGCGCTGGGCGGTGAATCCTTCGATGGACGACGACATATCGCTGGCCACGTCAAAACGGTCATCGACTGCGTATGTCGACAAATGTTTGTTTTCCGACAGGAATGTTTTCCTGAACGCCTGGCGCAGTTGCGCGGGGGTCATTTTTGTCATATCATCGCGCACCGCAACGATTCGTGGCGAAGTATTCTTTTCCACACTACGTACAACCACGTCATCAGTCATCGGAACAACCATACGGCGCAGTGATACATTTTCGGGTTTGATTGATGGCTCTGCCTTTGCGATTTGTACCGGTTGGGTTGTTTTTGTTTCTGCAATCGGTGCGGCAATAACACGGTTTGACACATTGCGTACACTGTCATCGGCGCGTTTTTGTAATTCGTTCAGCCTTGCAATCTGGTTGTCAATTTGTGCCATCGGTTCGGCGACGGGTTTGAATTCTGTTTTTGTTTCCGCCACCGCAATTTTTTTATCAATGCTTTCTTCGGGTAATAAACTGTCGGAACGGATTACAGAAAATTCACTTGCCATTGGCATACGCAACGCAAATTCATTTGATGTTACGCCATCGCTTTTTGCCCACAGGTCATTGCTGGGCCGCCGTGGCATCAGTACATCATTTGCAGCGACCAATTGTTCGCCCATATCAACCGACGTTTGTTTTTTCGCAGTACGTGCAACAACGGTTTTTTTGCGTGTTGATGCAGCCTGTTTTTTTGTTGGTTTTGCAACGTCTTCGCCAAACGCATCCCGCGCAGAAACCGCACCCGACGCGATGTTCACAACCGGTAACCGCGCAGACGCCACAGCGGGCAATATAACAAACATTGACAATACACTGATTGTAAAATGACGCATGATTTCCTTTCCTTCCGTTTCAATCATAGAACAAATGCCGAATCGCACGCAAGTGGAAAATATTGTTTTAACGACAATACCTTGCATAAAAACAAATGATTGTTTATAATCGACGACGAATAACAAAATAAAGGGTAAATTTATATGCTGAAAAAAACAGAAGTTGTTTTATTTGATTTTGATGGAACTTTATCTGGTCTGGATTCCAACGTTGCTTTTGCGCGCTATTGTTTTCGTCGCAGTATTCGTCCATGGTTATTTTTGCCATTGATGGGGATTTGTGGGATTGCGCGTTGGGTACGCCCAGACGGTGTTTGGTGGCGTGAAAACATCCGCCGTTTTATGACGCCACAAATGGTGAAAAAATTTGCCCCCGGATTTATTAAACAGCATAAACGTGAACGCTTTGGTTGGGCCAAGGAACGCGTCCAGGCCGAACGTGATGCCGGCCGCAAAGTATTAATGATTTCGGCCAGTCCTGATTACCTGTTGCCACCACTGGTGCGCGATATGAAATTTGACGCGGTATTTTGTTCCAAGATGGATAAAAAGAAACCATGGAAATATGATTTTTTGTGCTGGGGTAAAAACAAGGTTTTGGCCATGGATGAATGGGCGCGTGAAAACAAAATTATTCCGCATGTTGTTCGTGCATATTCAGACAGCAAATCCGACATGCCGATGATGGAAATCGCAGACGAGCAGGTTTGGATTGATAAAAAAACAGGCATGCGAAAATAAACCCAATGAATTTTTTATACACCAGTGTTAAGGTGTTTCCATGATGATAATGGAAACACTTTTTGATTTAATCAGTGCATCTGCCGGCGCGATATGTGGTGCGGTATTTGCGTTTTTTCTAAATCGCAAACGCAACCAGAAAATGGCAACCCAACTGGTCGTCAGTCGTCAATCATTGGATAAAATAAAATTGGAAAACCAACAACTGTTGCAACGTATCCAGGACAAAGAAAATTTAATTTTGCAAATGCAAATGGAAATTCTGGGGAAAAAAGATAGCCCAAAACGCAAATCAAAAACATCCAAAACTAAATAATTGCAAAGCGTGTCATTTTATCTTAGAATTTACCTGTTATGAAATTCAAGAAATTTTTGCGTATATTATTAAACATTTTCTTTTGGGCATTTGTCGCGGGTATCGCGTCATTGGCCGTGCTGATACTAATATACGGCAATGATTTACCTGATTATAAAAAACTGGCAACGTATGCCCCACCGGTTGCAACACGCCTGTATGCGTCTGATGGTTCGCTGTTACAGGAATACGCCGAAGAACGTCGCGTATTCATTGATTATGCAGATATGCCACCAATGCTGGTCAATGCCTTTATCGCTGCCGAAGATCAAAATTTCTGGACGCACCCCGGTATTGATGTCCAGGGTATCGTCCGTGCATTGGCAAACAATGCATTGCGTGCGATGGGGCGTGACACAACATTGTCTGGTGCGTCAACAATTACACAACAGGTTGCCAAGAATTTCTTTCTTACATCCGAACGCACCATATCGCGTAAAATCAAAGAGGCTATACTTGCCCTGCGCCTGGAACGCAGTTTTTCCAAACAGCATATCTTAACGCTTTACATGAACCAGATATTCTTGGGCGCACGCGCATACGGTGTTGGTTCGGCGGCATTGATGTATTTTAATAAACCTGTATCTGAATTAACATTGGCGGAATGTGCGTTTTTGGCATCCCTGCCCAAGGCACCAAATAATCGCACCCGTGCGGTTGAACGTCGCAATTATGTTCTGCGTCGCATGGTCGAAGAAGGATTTGTTTCCCAATCCGAAGCGGCCGCCGCCGCTGCCGAAGAATTAAATATCAACAGTGGATTTACCGCCCAGATGGAAGCGGACTTTCAGTACTTTGCCGAAGATGTCCGCCGTCAATTGCTGGGCACGTTGGGGCGTGAAACGTTGTATAACCAGGGTTTATATATAAAAACAACAATTGTGCCCGAATTGCAACGCGCCGCCGCCGCCGCATTGAACAAAGAACTTGATGCGTATAACACAGGTCGTGACGAAAAATTACAGGGTGCAATAATTGCAATGAATCCGCACACGGGGCGCATTGTTGCAATGACGGGCGGGCGTTCATTTAGCGAAAGTTCATTCAACCGTGCAACCCAGGCATATCGTCAAATTGGTTCGACTATAAAACCATTTGTGTATTTGGCGGCATTGGAACGTGGTTACACCCCCCAGACAATGATACTGGATGCGCCGATTGTTGGCTGGCGCGAAGACGACACGTTGTGGAAACCTGAAAATTACGATAAGAAATTCCTGGGCGATGTGCCGCTGCGCCTGTCGTTGGAAACGTCACGCAATGTTCCAACCGTGCGATTGGTTGAACAAATTGGCACAAAAAATGCGATTGAGGCTGCACAACGTTTTGGTGTCTATCCACCTGATATGAAAAATATAAACCTGTCCATGGCATTGGGGTCGGGTGAAACGACATTGGAAAAATTGGTGCTGGGGTATTCTGCATTTATCAACGGTGGCCGTGTAATAAAGCCCAAACTGGTGGATTATATCGAAGACAGATATGGTCGTCTGATTGATGGTACGCCAACCGAAATTGTTGAATGGTCGTCTGAGTTATTGCCACCAACGGTTGTGTCTGACACAGAACCATTGTCTGACCCACAAAGTCTGTATCAAATGGTATCCATACTGCAAGGTGCGGTTGAACGCGGCACAGGTAAACAGGCACGCGTACCCGGTCACACAATCGCGGGCAAAACTGGCACATCCAACGATGTCAAAGATGTGTGGTTTATTGGTTTTTCAAAAAATTTAATTGCGGGTGTGTACTTGGGATTTGATACGCCACGGCCATTGGGGCGCGGTGCAGGTTCACACATGGCGGCGCGTGTTTTTGCGGACTTTATGCGTGTTGCCTTGGCCAATGAAAAGAACCAGCCTTTTCCCGTCCCTGACGGCATGACGTTTATGCGCGTAAATCGTCGCAGTGGCGCGGCCGCCACCGCCGACCCCGACGGCATGATTATTCAAGAAGTGTTCAAACCCGGTCAATCGCCAAACCCCGCGCCACGCAAAACATCGGCAAAATCCAACGCGGTTGTTGGTGGCGTTTTCTAAGACAAAGTAAAAAAAAGAGGAAGGTATGAAGAAAATAATCTTGTCAATTATATTAGCGGTATCTCTGTGTGCGTGTGGTGATAAAAATTCCGATATTCGCTGTGGCGATTATAGTATTTCTAGTATGGTATTTGATGCAGATGGTGCGGTATTGCGTGCGGTTGTGAATGATGTGCCGGTTGATTTGAATCTGGTGGTGTCGGCATCCGGTGCGAAATACGATGGTGTCTTGGGTTCGCATAATATTGTTTTGTGGCATCACAGCAACACTTGGACAATGTTTGTTGACGATGGCGTTGGCATAGAATGTAAGTAATTCCTACAATAACATTTGTTTATCCAATCTTTTGTGATAGAATATTGGCATAAGGAAAGGATTTTTTATGCTGACAGACTATTTTTTGAATCATGGATTTTCATTTTTTGCCAGTGGCTGGACACAATTTGCAGGCGGATTTTTTATATCGTTTATGATAATACTGTTGTTTGGGCGTGGCTTTATTCGTGCCATGCGCGCCGCCCAGAAAAAGGGTCAACCAATCAGTGAAAATGTCCCCGAAACCCACCGGCAAAAGGCTGGCACACCAACAATGGGCGGAATCTTGGTTGTTGTTGCTATATTGGTTGCGTCCTTGATGTTTATGCCACTGTCGAATCCAACAGGTTGGATTGCGTTGTCTGCATTGGTAATGTTTGGTGCGTTGGGCTTTGTTGATGATTATAAAAAGGTTACATCCCAATCGCGCAAGGCTTCAAACGGTCTGTCGCCGTTGACGCGCCTGCTGGTCGAAGGTGTGTTTGTCGTAATCCTGGCATATTTAATCAATAAAACAATGCCACCATATATCCCAGAATATTCATTGGCGATTGGCGCGGGTATAATTTTGCCAATAGGGTTGTTGTATTATGTGTTTGCGTATTTTGTGATTTGTGGTGGTGCAAACGCGACAAATATCACAGACGGCCTGGATGGTATGTTGGCAAAATTGTACATACCGGTTCTGGTTGTGTTGGTTGTTGCACTGTACGGTGCGACCCGTATTGGATTTATGGATACAGTTATGTTTTTACCAATGGCCAGTGGCCTGTACGCAGTACTGGGGGCGGCATTTGGTGCGATTTTGGGATTTTTATGGTATAATTCAAAACCGGCGTCAATATTTATGGGCGATGTTGGATCGTTGGCACTGGGTGGTTTTATGGGTACGGTTGCGATGCTGTTAAAGTCTGAAATTATCATGGGCATTGCGGCGGGTATGATGGTGTTAATACTGTTGTCGTCATTTATCCAGACTATGTATTTTAAAACAACACGCAAAATAACCGGTACGGGTCGTCGTGTGTTTTTGCGCGCCCCCCTGCATCATCATTTCGAAGAACTGGGCTGGCCAGAAACCAAGATAGTTGAACGATTTTTCATTATATCGATATTGTTTTCAGGACTTGCGTTGGTTTTGTTGAAATTCGCATAAAATATGTGATGGGGTGGTGATGTTCAAACTGACGCGAAACGATGACAGTAAATTAACCAGTTGGTACTTTGAAATAGACAGACGCCTGCTGGGGTGTGTTTTATTACTGATTGCGCTGTCTGCGATATTTGTTGTGTCGGCTGGGTCGGTTGCGGCCGAACGCATCGGCATGCCGTGGTACTTTTATTTGGTCAAGGCAATCCCATTTTATTGCGTCGGCTTGGTATTCTTATTTTCATCCAGTTTTTTAAGTACAAAATGGGTACTGCGCGTATCTGCGGCAAATTTACTGTTTGGTTTGGCGTTGTTGCCATTAACGGTTGTTGCGCCACATATCATTAACAATTCCGCACGTTTTGTATCGTTTGGATTTTTTAATATCATGCCGGCAGATATTATGAAACCCGGCTTTATCATAATGACGGCGTATTTTCTATCACGTATGAAGGAACGCTATGGCGCAAACATATTTTTTAATCGCGACGCATGGCGGTTTGATACCTGGCTCAGTTGGGTATATTACTTGGCGTTGTTTGGATTGACTGTTTTAATTGTATTTAATCATCCTGACTTTGGTACGGCGGTTTTGTATTTGTTGGTTTTTTGCGCAATGGTGTTTATTGCGGGCCTGCCACTGGTATTAATTCCTGTGTTTGCGTGTATTGGTGCGTTGATGTTAACAGTTGCCTTTTTTACCCTGGGGCACGTGCATCGTCGTATAATTGCGTTCTTTACCGGCACCGGCGACACGTACCAGGTTGATAATTCCGTTGATTCTATTCGCCATGGTGGGCTGCTTGGGTCGGGTGATGACGCATTTGTTAAACAGTATTTGCCCGACGTACACACGGACTTTATCTTTGCCGCCATTGCCGAAGATCTTGGGGCAATCATGGCATGTGGATTGTTGTTGCTGTTATTCTTTGTTTTTCGCCGTTTAATAACCAATGCGACCAATGCGCGTGATTTGTTTGTATTATACGCGACAGGCGGTACAGCGGCGCTGTTTGGAACACAAATCTGTTTTAATATGTTAACAACATTAAATCTGTTCGCGCCCAAGGGTATGACATTACCATTCATATCATATGGGGGCAGTTCGCTGTTGGCCTATTGCCTGTTGTTTGGTATGATTTTGGCAATTGTCCGCGAAGATAAATGGAAACAGTAATACGGGGGTATATTATGAAAGTATGGATTGCAACGGGCGGTACGGGCGGACATGTGTATCCGGCACTAAGCGTTGCCGAATGTTTGTCTGCGCGTGGTCATAGGATAACAATTTCATGTGATGGTCGTGTGCGTGATATGGTGCGTCGTGGTGCGCCGTCTGGCGCGCGCTTTGCGCATGTTTGGGCGTCTGGCGTTGGCGCAAAAAGTCGCCTGAAACAAATCTGGGCATTGTCCAAGATTGCTGTGTCTGCGTTTGCGTTGACCATGCGTTTTATGATTTTTCGTCCTGATCGTGTTGTGGCGTTCGGTGGTTATGCGTCTGTGCCGGCGGTCTTTGCAGCGCACGTATGGCGTGTTCCAACATTTTTGCATGAACAAAATGCAGCAATCGGGCGCGCAAATAAATTTGCGATGCGCTGGGTCAAAACATTGATGACCAGTTTTCCAACCGTATCCGGTATTCCAAATTCCACAACGCGTGTTGTGTATACGGGGCTGCCCGTTCGTCGTGATTTTATAAATTTGGCGGGTGCACCATTAACGCATGACGGAAAATTATTGGTGACGGGTGGTTCACTGGGGGCGCAGATTTTAGACGAAGTTGTACCTGCGGCCATGGCATCAATGAAAAATAAAAAGATTTTTATCACGCATCAAACGCGTCCTGAAAACGTTGAAAAATTACAGCGTTTTTACGCAGAAAATAAAATTCGCGCAAATGTACTGTCGTTTATTCATGATATGTCATCTGCGATTGCGGGTGCTGATTTGATAATCGGTCGCAGCGGGGCCAGCACTGTTGTTGAAATTCAGACAATTGGTCGTCCCGCGATATTTGTGCCATTAAATATTAACCCAGACCAGGCCGCCAACGCCGCATCCTTTGCCAAGACCGGTGGTGGCTTTGCCGTTGAGCAATCTAAATTCACCCCCCGTTGGTTGGCGTCCACATTATCAGAATTATTTGATAACCCATCGCGTTTGGACAAAATGGCGGCAAAATCACGGGTTGAAAATAATGCGGTAAATTTAATCTGCGATGAAATAACAAAATAAAAGAACCGCCACTTGGCGGTTTTTTATTATTGTCTGCACGAAAACACAGTACCCATTGTGTTTTGGATTTTATCCTGTTCGCGTTCAAATTGAATTTGTTCGTACGATTTGATTCGATTTTTGATTAAAAATGCATCCTGTTCTTCGATATATTTGCGTTGTCCATCAATGCCCAGTCCTGCTATGTCATGGCCCCGCGTGGTATTAAAGAATTCTGGTCTGAATCCATATTCCCACGACAGGCGTATTCTGTCCGCGTCCCATAAACACGCAGACACCCCATCGGGTGCGACGCGTCCAATTGTATGATTTCCAACCGCATATAAAATTTGTCGAATTGTTGATTCCGATAAATTTTTATAGTTTTTTGATAAAAAATCCCGCCCCACCAGGACCGCCCGCGGCCCATGTTCTGTGCACCATTCGTCATTGGTGCGCGCACAGTCGTGCAACCCCGCCGCCAGAATTACTGGCAAAACATCCTGGTTAATACTGTATGCCAAATCAATACCAAACAGTGCGACTTGATTTGTGTGGCTCAGTCCATGATATCCATATTTTGATTGTGTTGTGATTTCTGTGATTTGCGGCAAAATTTGATTAAAATACAGTTTGTAATAATATGCTTTGTCTTGCTTCATGATACCCTTCCATAAATCTCGGCCGAACAAATGTTGCACATAATTAAAATTATATCAAATGAAAATATTTTTTAGATTTTTTTCACAAAACACTTGCAATTTAATCATTAAAACATATAATAATTAAGATTTTTAACAAAATTGCAAATCAAACCTATTATACAGGGGATAAAAATGGCGCGCAAGGAATTTGTTCGTTTAATGGAAGAAAATATTTGGACGTTGGATAAAATCGCAGACAAACTGCGTCTTGATCGTGTTGATACAACCGGCTATCCGCGTCAGTTGATGTCAATTTTGGTGCGTTTGCACAATGGTGGGCGTGCAAAATTAAAAGACATCGCCCGCCGCGAACATGTGTCCGCGCCAAATTTATGTGCCGCATTCAGACGCTTAGAGGCTGATGGCCTGGTCATTCGTACGATTGATGACGCCGACCGTCGTAACACATGGTATTGTGTGTCTGAACGTGGTGCAGAATTGGCGGTTGTTGCGATGAATTTGTTTCGTGCGGGTGTTGAACGTGTTTTTGCGAATATTTCACGCGATGATGAGGCACGTCTGACCGATGCGCTGCGTACAATGCACGATATTATCAAAAAGGTGGAGTTAGATAATGAATAAATGTAAAACCATATCGATGGTCGCATGTTTATGCGCCGGCATTTGTGTTTCGCCGGCGTATTCTTTGGACTTGTCCTTGAATGATGCGATTGCGAAAATCGAACATGAATCACACGATTTGAAAAAAGCCCAGGCCAATGTATCCAAGGCCGAAGCATCCCTGGATGCAGCCAATGCATCACGTTGGTTTTCAATTGATGGAACGGCGTCATATATGAACATGGTGAATATTGAAAATCCATCAGAATCCATGGGGATTGAATTACCACCTGAAATGGGGGGCTTAATTTCCGAATCCCTGGAAAACCAGTCTGTATTTATCGAAATTCCTGATAATATTTTCCAGGCGGGCCTGACATTTACCCAGCCTATTTATACATTTGGCAAAATCGGCAATGCGGTAAAGTCTGTTAAGTCTGCGATTAAAATGGCTGAATCTTCGCGGGAATTAACCCGTCGTTCGGTTCGCTATGCTGCGACTGACCTGTATTGGACGGCGAAAATGACCGACGAAATGGTGCGCTTGTCTGAAACGGATTTGAAAAACGCGCGCACCGCGAAAAGCAAATTGACATCCGCTGGTCGTGCCAACCGCAGCAATCTATTAAAAATTGAATCAGATATTATTTCCAAGGAAGTAAACCTGGCGCAGACAAAATTCAATCGTGATACTGCCCACCGTATGTTAAAAATTATGGCGGGAATTGATGTGAACGAAGAATTAGTTTTGACAGACAATTTCCCGAATGAATTTTCGGCACTGGACGCCGGCGAATTGACGTCAACGCCCCAGTGGGAAATTTTGGACGAACAGGTAAACATGTACGAACGCGCGGCGCGTTCCAAACGTGCAAACAATTATCCGACATTGGCGGCAACGGCGTCTTATACATATTCTTCAATGGCAGGCGATATCGGTCATCTGTTCGATAAACGGGGTGGGCAGTCTGCGTATTGGGGATTGGCCTTGCAAATGCCGATTTTCAATGGTGGTTTAAATCGTGCCAACGCAACAGTCGAAGCGATGAATGCCGCCGCGGCGCGCGAAGACCTGGCCCAGGCCAAAAAAGTCACAACCGAAGAATACAACAACGCGATAAATCGTTATGATATGTTGCGCGATAATCTGGCGTCCCTGGAAAAAGCACGCGACCTGGCGGCAAAGACATATGAATTGTCCCAGAATCGCTTTGCGGCCGGTCAAACATCTGCGGTTGAATTGGCGGATGTGTCGGCGGGTTTATATCAACTGGACGCATCTGTATTGCAAATGAAGTACAATATTTTAATGTCTGCGGAAACGGTGAAAAAGTTAGGTGAATAAAATGGAAAAAATACAAAGAACAATGGCAACAAAAAAATTCAAAAAAATCGCATACATTTCATTGGTTGCGATATTGGCGGGTTGGGTTATATTCCGCTTTGCGGCGGTTGCGTCTGAAAATGCGCGTTTTGTATTTAATGCATCGCGTGTTGCTGCGGACAAGGGCGCACCTGTTTTGGCAATTGAAATGTCAAGCGTACCTGGCACATTATATGAACCGTTGGCGGTCAAAAACAACCGTGCATACGTGTCGGCCGCCCGCGCCCAGAAACTGCGTGCCGGTCAAAAAATTGGGGCTGGTAAAATTACATCTGTGTCGTCCAGTATTGACTATGACACGGGTATGTATATTGTTCGCACAACGGGTGTATCTGATGGATTACAAATGGCGGAATTTACGACAACGGGGCACTTTGTTCCATTATATGCTATTACCGATGGTTCTGTTTTTGTAATTGAAAATGGTGTGGCGACGGCGCGCAATGTAAACGTTGCCCGTCAGGATTCTGAAAACGCATATATTGCATCGGGCCTGCGTGACGGTGACATTGTTATTTTGTCATCTGTTCGTGCCGGCGATAAAGTTCAAATGAAAAATTAGGGCAGGGGGGTATAAGATATGTTAAAGTTTTTTGTTCGCAGACCAATTACCACATTAATGTTTGTCTTAGTATGGGTTGTATTGGGACTGGTATCATTTCCAAATATGAATATTGAACGCACACCTGCGTTGGATTTTCCATTGGTGACATCGACATTTATTTATCCAGGGGCATCACCCGCCGAACTGGAATCCCAGGTTGTCAAACGTGCCGAAGATGCCATCAGTGAAGTTTCCGAATTGAAAAAGGTGTCTTCATACATTTATGAAAACAGTGCCATGGTAATGGCAGAATTTAATCTGGGTGTAAACGTTAACGACAAATCATCTGAAATCAAAAATAAATTAGATTCTTTGATAACAGAATTCCCAGATGACATGGAACAACCAATGGTGGAAAAATTAAATCCACTGCAAGAATCCGTGGTTGATATTGTAATCCGTGGTGCGGATGCCCGCGATGTCGAAGAATATGTTGACGATGTTCTGTCCACAAAAATTACAGGGATTAAAGGCGTTGCCAGTGTTTCTGTGTTTGGTGGTCGCGAACGCGCAATTCGCATTGCGATGAATCCTGATTCAATGGCGGCGCACGGTGTTACGGTGATGGATATCGTATCTGCACTGGGGGCGCATAATCTGAATGTCCCAGGCGGTAAAATTGAAACGTCGTCAAATTCATCAAACGTGCGTTTTATTGGCGAATTTGCATCTGTTGATGAAATTGCTAATTTGCGTTTGACCACGGTCGAAGGCGACAACTTCAAATTATCTGACGTTGCCCAGATTACAGATGCCGCCCGCGACATTGAAAATGGCGCGCGCTATAACGGTGAATCCGTTGTGATTGCGTCGGTGGTCAAGGCATCTGACGGTAACGCCATTAATATTTCAAATGCACTGCGTGAACGCATGCCTGAATTCCAGGCGGATATGTCTGCGCGTTTTCCAAATGCTGAAATGTTGATTGCGGCGGATTCGTCTATCGCGGTATCTGATGAAACAGACAGCACCATCAACGGTATTATCCTGGGGGTTCTGTTAACTGTATTGGTATTGTTGGCATTTACGCGCAACTGGCGTTCCACAGTTATCGCAGGCGTCGTTATTCCAGCGTCATTGGTTGCGGGCTTCTTCTTTATGGATAACAGTAATTTTACCATTAACGCATTGACGTTGTTGGCATATTCGTCTGCACTGGGGACATTGGTGTCGAACGCAATTATTTTGATTGAATCTGCCCTGCAAGAATTACGTGCTGGCAAAAATCCCGAAGACGCCGCAATTGACGGAACCAAGAAAGTTGCCGTATCTGTTTTGGCGGGTGTTGGCACAAACGTTGTGGTGTTCTTGCCACTGGCATTTATGGGTGGAATCGTTGGACAATTCATGGTGCAATTTGGTATGACAGTTGTGTATCTGACGGTATTGTCGTTGATGTTCTCGTTCACATTGACGCCAATGATGATTGCAAAATTCTTGCGCCTGACGGATAAAAACAATAAATCAGCCAAGAAAAAACAGACCGAATATCCAAAACCAACCAGCACCGGTTGGATGCGTCGTTGGTTTGAATTTCAGGGACGTCACCCATGGCGCGTTATTGGTATGGCGGTTGTGATATTTATTGCATCGACAATGCTGATGAAATTTGTTGGTAATGAATTCTCGCCATCGACGGACGCGAATGAAATTACAATCACAGCGCGCGCCCCAATGGGTTCAACGTTTGAAAAATCTGAATCGATTGCAATGCAAATTGAACAGCGTCTGACCGAATTTCCCGAAGTTGCCGCTACAACCGTAAAAATCGGCGACCAGGGCTTACAAAACATCGATATTATCGTTGAATTGGTCGATGTATCCGATCGCGATATATCGGACAAAATGTTGGCCCAAAAAATATTGCCTGCAATCGCAGATGTCGCAGATGCTGAAATTCAGATTCGTGCCGGCGAAGCGTCATCGGCCGGTGTGTCATCTGACCTGGTGTTAAACGTATTTGGACCGGACGATGCCAAACGCGAAGCATACGCCGCCCAAATTATTGACACAATCAACCAGATACCCGAGGTTCAATCCGCCGTCCGCGCACAACAGTTGCCGGCCATGGAAACCCAGTTCATCCCAGACCAAGAAAAAATGAATTTCTGGGGTGTGCAAAATGCATACGCGGGCACAACATTGCGTACCGCGCTGTACGGGAACGATGATTATAAATACAAAGAAAATGGCGAAGAATATCCAATCATCCTGGAATTTGCCCGCCCGTTCAAGAACGCATCTTTGTTTGATAACGTCTATGTAAATTCGCAAAAGGGCATGGTTGCATTATCCGACCTGGGTGATGTAAAAATGGCGCGTGCGACACCTGACATTCGTCGTCTGGATAAAAACCGCCTGACCGAAATTGACATCAATATCGGTAAATCAACCATGGGCCCAGTCCAGGCCAAGATTCAATCTGAATTAAACAAGATTGATTGGGAATACGGATATTTTGCCGAATTTGGTGGCATGTCTGAAATCCAGGGCGAAACCACCGGTGAAATCGGCCAGGCTTTCTTGTTGGCAACGATTCTGACATTTATGTTGTTGGCGGCAATTTTGAATTCGCTTGCGCATCCGCTGACGATTGCAACATCAATCTTGACCAGTTTTACAGGCGTATTTATCTTGATGTTCTTGTCTGGTGCGACAATGAACGTTGGTGCGATGTTGGCGTTTGTTATGTTGGTGGGCTTGGTGGTTAACAATAACATTTTGGTATTAGAACCCACAATCAATCGTGTGGCTGCGGGTGAAGATATGCACGCCGCCCTGTGGACTGAATTGATGGATAAAAAGAACATGGTTTTGATGACATCAATCGCAGTTATCGCCGGTATGGTTCCCCAGTTATGGTCAATCGACGGTATGAAGGTCGCAATGGGTGCGGTTATGATTGGTGGTATGTTTGCAAGTCTTGTATTTACATTCACCCTGACGCCGGCGATATTCTTTGTAATGGAACGTGCGCGTCGTTGGAAACCAAAATGGCGCAAATAAAAGATCCCGCCGAATGGCGGGATTTTTTATTTCCCAAAAATAAACGAATTATTTTTTGATATTTCGATAATTGCGTCCATGTTGTCATCGTCGGATGTTCGTTGACGTTTGACTTTGCCGCAAATTTCGCATTTATGTGTAATGATAAATTTATCCCCGTCGGATTCGACGGCGATTGGCGTCATCATACCGCCACATGTCGCGGCGCGGTCGCCCGGATTATTATCCACATGACGCGACCACAGACACTTTGGGCAATGGTTTGTATATCCATTACCATGTACAACTGCGCCACAATGGGCGCAGTTAAAATCTTCGACTGTTTTTGTAAAGCCTTTCATTATATACCCAGTGCGTTGCGGTACATCTGTGTTAATTCGTCCGCTTCATCCAGTTCATCTGGGTCCAACTTGCGCAGGCGTATCATCTGGCGAATGTATTTTGGGTCGAACCCGGCGGATTTAGCCTCGGAATAAATTTCTTTGATATCTGCTGCGATTGCGGCGGTATCTTCATTTAATTTTTCGATACGTTCGATAATGCTTAACAATTGTTGGTTATCAATTGCGCCATGATTTGCCTGTTTCATTTCTGTTTTCCCCTTGTTTATTTATGGCAATTATGATATATCATAAATCGTAAAAATCAAGAAAACAAATTTAAGATATATCTAAGGAAACATAATGAATAAATATACAAAAATCACTGCATCGATTGGCCCAAAGTGCGAAGACAAAGAAACCCTGACGCGTATGATTTCGGCGGGTGTTAACATGTGCCGCCTGAATTTTAGTCATGATACCGGCGACGTCCAGGGGCATAAAATCGATATGATACGTGAAATTTCAAATGAATTAAATACACCTGTTGCGATTATGATTGATTTACAGGGGCCAAAACACCGCATTGGTAACTTTGAAACCGAAGATAAATATCCACTAACCATCGGCCAGAAATTCACATTTGACACCGACCCAACCCCGGGTAATGCAACGCGTGTCCAGTTGCCCGATGCCGATGTTTTGGGGTCGTTAAACGTTGGTGACAGAATTTTGTTAAACGATGGTAAAATTGAAATGCGTGTTGATTTTGCGTCACCTGAACGCGTTGATGCAACGGTTATTCGCGGTACTGAAATTTGGTCGCGTCGCGGCTTTAATTTGCCCGATACCGAAGTCAACACATCTGTCCTGACGGCCAAGGATCGCGCAGACCTGGAATACGCAATCACCAAGAATCCAGACTATGTTGCGATTTCATTCGTGCAAAAGCCCGAAGACGTTGCCGAAGTTCGTGATTTCATCACCGCGCGCAGCGCACACCCAATTAAAATCATCGCGAAAATCGAACGTCCAAACGCGGTTGAACGCATCACAGATATCGCCGCCGCCGCCGATGGCATTATGATTGCGCGTGGCGACCTGGCGGTCGAAGTGCCATATGCCGAAGTTCCCGCAATTTCCCGTCATATCATCCGCGAATGTCGCAAAATGAACAAACCTGTGATTGTTGCAACCCAGATGTTGGGTTCTATGGTAAACAGTGAATTTCCAACCCGTGCCGAAATCACAGACGTCGCGAACACTGCATACCTGCGCGCAGATTCAACCATGACATCCGAAGAAACAACCATTGGAATTAATCCGGTGAACGTAATTGAAACGATGTACAATATTCTGGCGCACGCAGACGCAGACGCGATTGCCAATCCTTATGATTGGTCGCGTGTTGAAAATATTCCTGAAAACGATTGGTCACGTTCGGTTGCGTCCATGGCGTATTTGAACCGTGCGTCTGCAATTGTTGTGTTCGCGCGTGACACCATTGCCACAACCCAGATTTCGTGCCGCAAACCCGACATCCCGGTTATTGCGGTATGTAATGAATCTGTTGTTGCGAACCAGTTGTGCCTGGCGCGTGGTGTGTTCCCAATTTATTGCCCAGAATTATTCGGTATGCGTGATGCGTTTAATTCCGCACGCCGGTTTAATATCAATATAGGTAAATTGGTTATCGTGGACGAAGATAAAATCAGCCTGCGTACATTGGATTAAAAAAATCCCCCGCCCGGGGGATTTTTATTAGTGTGGCACAAAGCATTTGTGTTTTTATTTTTATCGATATATAATTACCGTGCGCTGGGGAATTTCCAGTGTGGGGTATAAAGACCTCTC
Source organism: Alphaproteobacteria bacterium (assembly GCA_015062495.1). Classification (NCBI taxonomy): domain Bacteria; kingdom Pseudomonadati; phylum Pseudomonadota; class Alphaproteobacteria; species Alphaproteobacteria bacterium. The sequence goes on from SUUN01000002.1 coordinate 332,488, forward strand.
CAAGATGTCAGAGATGACAATAACCATCTCCAACCTAAGTGGTTGGAGGGTTGTGATATACATAAATAAGCAACACTATTCTTGGATAGTCTTTAACCTCCAACCGCTTTTGATTATCAATTGCGGTTCTTTTTTAACCTTTTTATTTATGGGGCGCAATGATGCACGTTGAATACAACCAAGAACAGATTGAACAAGACCCAGGAATGTTATCCTATTACACTGGGCAAAAGATAGAACGAATCAGACAAGAGTTAGGAATCCCGTCCTATCATATGTGTGATATTTTGGCGATTTGTACTGCGTCGGAATACTATCTTGTAAAACTGGGCGCTATTGATTTGGATGTGTATCAGAAGATAATGTTTGTTGCGATTACACGCCGTCCGTTGGAATAAAAAAACCGCCAATCGGCGGTTTTTTTAATTTGCCGCTGTGGCGGCCAATCTTTTACGGCCCGCTGCGCGACGACGATTCAGAACATCGCGACCACCGGCGGTTGCCATACGTGCACGAAATCCGTGTGTGCGAACACGGCGTGTTTTCGATGGTTGATATGTACGTTTTGTTGCCATGACTTCAAACCCTTGGTTTATTTCTTTTACTTTTATGCTTCAAGTGTACCCGAGCAGCATCATCCGTACACCCGAAAAAATCCGTTTGTGCCCCTATTTAATCACACGTTTTATAAAAACGCAACCTTTTTATTTAGATTTTATTAAACCGAACTTTGCCAACGCTTCCATTGTTAAATAATATATAAACAACGCTACAAACAGTTTATAAAACGGCAAAAACATATTATCCATCATAAATCCTGTTTATCTTTGTTTGTTGTGTACGTTATGACACATGCGTTCAATACCATTGATTAATTTAATCATCTGGTTCAGATTCCATATTTGGCACGTAAATTGTGCGCGTGCAATGCAATCGTGGCCGGATGTGTCACGCATTTCCTGTGCCCAATTGCGCGTTTCAGTTAAAATATCTTTGATTTGTCCCATGTAATTTATGCTATCACGAATACTGGTTTTGTCAATTGAATTTTTGGGCTTTATTTCTTGACCAAAAGCCCAAAAATCTGCTATGTTTTGTGTGTTATAAACATAGGAAAGGTAAGTATGTCAGAAAACATTAACGAAGTAATTGAAACGCGTGTTCCCCAGTCGTCTTTGGAACACGAAATGCGGACCAGTTTTTTGGACTATGCGATGTCGGTTATCGTTGATCGTGCATTGCCGGACGTTCGCGACGGGTGCAAGCCTGTACACCGCCGAATACTGTACGTTATGAACGATGTTGCGCCGGCGACGAAGCCAACGGTTAAATCTGCGCGTATTGTCGGTGATGTTATGGGTAAATATCACCCACACGGTGACAGTTCTATTTACGAAGCCATGGTTCGCATGGGTCAGGATTTTTCCATGGGCGAAATGCTGGTCCAGGGCCAGGGTAACTTTGGTTCGCGCGACGGGGACAAGGCGGCTGCCATGCGTTATACCGAAGCGCGCCTGTCAAAACTGGGTGCGTCGTTAATGGATGACATGGACAAAGATACTGTTGACTGGCAGCCGAACTTTGATGGCAGTTTGCAAGAACCGGTTGTCTTGCCGACCAAGTTTCCAAATTTCCTGGTAAACGGTGGTTCGGGTATTGCGGTTGGTATGGCGACAAATGTGCCGACATACAACCTGGGTGAAATTTGTAATGGTATTTTGGCGATATTGGATAATCGCGATTTGTCCGATGATGAATTGTTTACGATTATCCCCGGGCCTGACTTTCCAACGGGTGCGATGATTATGGGGCGTGCCGGCGCGTACAAGGCGCACACAACCGGCCGCGGTTCAATTATCATCCGTTCAAAAACACACATCGAAGATTTCCGCGATCACCAGGCGATTATTGTGGATGAAATCCCGTACCAGGTCAACAAGGCGCAAATGATTATCAAAATCGCCGAATTGATTAAGGATAAACGTATCGAAGGAATCTCGGAAATTCGCGACGAATCATCCAAAGAAGGTCTGCGTATCGTTATTGAATTAAAGCGCGACGCAATTGCAGATGTGGTCTTGAATCATCTGTTCCAGTACACAGAAATGCAGACCAGTTTCCCCGTTAACATGATGGCGTTGAACCGTGGTCGTCCAATGTTGTTCAATGTTCGTGGTGTTCTGGATGCCTTTATTGAATTCCGGGCCGAGGTTATCCGCCGTCGCACAATCTTTGATTTGAACAAGGCGCGCAATCGTGCCCACACATTACTGGGGCTGTCTGTTGCGGTTGGCAATCTGGACGAAGTTATCGAATTGATTAAATCCAGTCCAAACCCCGACGTCGCCCGCGAAGCATTGATTTCCCGTGGTTGGCGTGCGTCGGACATTGAATCATATATTCAATTGATTGACGACCCGAATACAGAATACAAAGACGGCATGTTCTATATGTCCGAAGACCAGGCCCGTGCAATCTTGGAATTGCAACTGCATCGTTTGACCGGATTGGAACGCGACAAAATCCATAATGATTTGACGACATTGGGTGCGACAATTCGCGACCTGTTGGAAATTTTAGGCAGTCACGAACGCATCATCCAAATCATTCGCGATGAAACCACATCTGTGCGCGATAATTGGGCGTCCCCACGTCGTACAGAAATTTCTGACGCAGAAATCGACATTGATATCGAAGATTTAATTGCGCGTGAAGATATGGTTATTACTGTTTCGAATACTGGCTACATCAAACGCGTTGCGCTGGATACATACCGCGCCCAAAAACGCGGGGGCAAGGGTCGCAATGCCATGGCCACCAAAGACGACGACTATGTGGTCCAGGTGTTCGTTGCAAACACCCACACACCATTGTTGTTCTTTAGTTCGCGTGGTATGTGCTATAAATTAAAAACCTATAAATTACCCGAAGCGGCCGCCGCCGCCAAGGGACGTCCACTGGTCAACCTGTTGCCACTGGAAAATGGCGAAACGATTACCGCGATTTTGCCCGTCCCCGAAGAAGATGTTGCCCGCGTCGCTGAATCTGGGGTTGAACATTACCTGATGTTTGCAACCGCGTCTGGTACAGTGCGTCGCAATCGCATGTCTGATTTTGATTCAATCCGCGCGAATGGTAAAATTGCGATGAAACTGGACGAAGGTGACAGTCTGATTTCCGTGCTGCCATGTAATGATGCCCAGGATGTATTCTTGGCAACATATCGTGGCCGTGCGATTCGATTCCCTGTGCCTGAAATCCGTGTGTTCGCCGGCCGTAATTCAACCGGTGTTCGCGGTATCACATTGGGCGCAGACGACCGTATTATCGGCATGGCGATGTTGAATCGTGGCGAATCTGATTCGGCCGTTCGCGCAGCGTATATTAAGCAGTCGCGCGCCGCCCGTCGCGCCGCCACCGGCATCGAAGAAGAAGCGTCCACCGACGAAGAAGAAACAACAATCGTTCTGGACGATGCGAAAATGGCCGAAATGGCATCCCGCGAAGAATTTATTTTAACAATTTCTGAAAACGGATTCGGCAAACGCACCAGTTCATATGAATATCGTCTGACACATCGTGGTGGTGGCGGATTTACAAACATCAAACTGGGGGGCAAGAATACCGCCGTTGCAGGTTCGTTCCCGGTCATTGATGACCAAGATATTATCATGGTAACCGACGGTGGAAAAATCATCCGTACACCGGTGTCTGATGTTCGCATTGCAGGTCGCTCAACCGCGGGTGTAACCTTGTTCCGCACCGCCGATAATGAAAAGGTTGTATCGGCCATTTCAATTGAACGTGCATCCGACGAAGAATCTGCGGAAACGGATGAAGCGGTTGTATCTGAATAATTGGGGGTGTCGGCATGGAAAATACAAATGAATACTTTTCATCGATAAATGAAGTGTCCAAACGTTTAAACGTGCCGGCGCACACCCTGCGCTATTGGGAAAAGCAATTTCCCGTCGCCATTCGCCCAACAACGGGGGCGGGCGGTCGTCGGTATTATCGTGCCGAAACGGTTGAAAAATTAATTGTCATCCGCGACCTGTTGCATAAACACGGATTAACAATCGCGGGGGTAAAAAAATTGATGCGTGACGGGAATCTGCCGACATGTGCGGACGAATTACTGGCTGGTGCATCGGCCGTTACCTCCAATGTGGTTGTCGCGCCCGCGCCAACAGACGGCAATAATGATCTGGATTTAGCAATCGGATTACTAGAATCCGCAAAGCAAATTTTGCAATAACCCACCCATACGACCAGTTTTGTTAGATAAACTTTTATTTATCAAAGCAATTGTGTTTTTGTTTTTTATATTCCATAATAACATCGAACTTTATGGATGTAAGGTTCGGGGTTTTCAAGACCCGTAAAGCAATGCGTACAAATGTTGTGCGTAAAAATCATCACCTGACCCCTGGGTCGGGTATCTGTGGTTATACAACAGGGCGCGTCCCAAAACCCACAGAGTCATTTTGCTTTATGACCTTGAAAATGCCCGACCGTCTTTTATAGACGGTTTTTTGTTGGCATTAATCAAAGGGGATAAAACATGGATAAAATTTCGGTAATCGTACCGGTGTATAACGTAGAAAAATTTCTGTCACAATGTCTGGGCAGTTTGACCAGCCAAACATATCGCAATCTTGAAATTCTGATTGTTGATGATGGCTGCACCGACAGGTCCAGTGCAATTTATCAAAAATATGCATCCGCGGATAACCGCATAAAAATTATTAAGCAGGATAATTCTGGTGTTTCTGTCGCACGGAATACTGGGTTAAAATTTGCGACGGGTGATTGGGTGCACTTTGTTGATTCAGATGATTATTTGGACATTGATTTTTATGAAAAAATGATGTCTGCGTGCGGTGACTGTATGCCTGATATTCTGGCGTGTGATGTTATTTCACAGAATTCAAACCTGTATAGCATCAGGTATAAAACCCGTGTTGCGCTGTATTCGCCAACCGAAAAGTTCTTGCAAACAAATGCGCTAAGGAATTGTGTCGTCTGGCGTTATCTTTTTCGCCGTGATTTTTTGAAAAAACATAAATTAAAATTTACAGTTGGGCGTATCTTTGAAGATATGTTGTTTACCCCAAATGCAATAATGTTGTCGAATTATGTGATAACAGTCCCAGGGGCAAATTATCATTATGTGTTTAATGAAAATTCATTGTTGAACAGACCAGAAACGCCTTTGCGAAAAATGCAATATGATTATGCCCAGGAATACCTGAACCAGTTTATTGCGCAATATAATTTGCAACATGTTATTGCGCGCAGCCAAAACATAGAAACAACAACATATAAATTTTTATTGTTTAAATGCTTCAAGCGGATTTTTTTCAAGGATTGCAATGAAACAAAATATTATCTGTTTGGTGTTCGATTCTTAAAGACGTATAAAAAATAAAATCCCGCCGATTGGCGGGGATTTTTTATTTTACAAAAACATATTTTTTCTTGCCGCATTTCTTTGGGCAACCGCATGTTGTTGGTTTATTTGCGGCCGGTGCTATTACCTGGCGTTCTGTGCGCTGTGCGGCGCCAAAATTATCACGCAGGTATAAATCGCGACATTTTGTATTGCGATAAACAATCTTTTTATCTAAATCCAGTGAACGAATATCTTCGGAATAGCGACGACCACGTTCCGCGGCATAGAACACACAATCGTCCCCATCCTGGGTATAGCGTACGCCACCCTTGTAATAATCATAATACGACGAACAGCCTGCCAACACCAGCAACCCGAACAATGCAAACAAAGTCTTTTTCATTTTATTTTCCTTGTCTATAAAACGGTTATCTCTGTCCGTCCCCCGATTCGTAGTAATTTTGGCACAAATGCCCCCGTTGTCAATTAAAACCCATTAAAAAAAATCAACCGCGGGCGCATAAATGTGCTATAATCCATATCAAAGGGATAAAAATATGAAGTATACTGAACTTGGCTTGGTGAATACCCATGAAATGTTTGCAGACGCGATTGCGCGCAAATATGCTGTGCCTGCGTTTAATTTTTACAATATGGAAACATTGATGGCGATTTTAAAGGCGTCGCGCATGATGCGCAGTCCGGTTATCCTGGCGGTATCTGAATCCGCATTAAAGTATATGGGCCCAGATATGTTAACCGGCATGATTATGGGTGCAAATTTGTCGCCTGATGACGGTGTTGCATTACACCTGGATCATGGTTCTTCTGTGGAATCGTGCGTGCGCGCGATTAAATTGGGTTTTTCATCTGTCATGATTGATGCCAGTAAATTACCATTTGACCAAAACGTTGAAATAACCAAGCGTGTCGTAGAAATTGCACACAAACACGACGTTACAGTCGAAGCGGAACTGGGCGTCCTGGCTGGAATCGAAGACGAAAATACATTCTCTGAAAATTCCAGTTATACAAACCCGTCGGATGTTGAACGTTTTGTCCGTGCCACGTCCATTGATTCCCTGGCAATCGCGATTGGAACCAGTCACGGCGCGTACAAGCGTCGTCGCGATGACGAAGAATTACGATTTGATATTTTGGCAGATGTGGCAACGCGCCTGCCGGGATTTCCATTGGTGTTACATGGTGCGTCAAACATCCCGCAAAATTTGGTGATGCAAATCAACGAATTTGGTGGTAAATTATCTGGCGCGCGTGGCATTGATGTTGCGCAACTGCGTCGTGCGACACAAATGAACATCTGTAAAATTAACGTAGACAGTGATTTGCGCCTGGGCTTTGTTGCGGCGACGCGTCGCGCATTGGCGACGCATCCCCAAAACTTTAATCCGCGTGAATTTTTATCATCTGCGATAACGACAATGACCCAGATATGTACCGATGAAATTCGCGACATTATGGGTTCAGATAATAAACTGGGGTAAAAACATATTGCCAAAAAACGCGCAATGCGGTATAATACATGGCGTAGAGCAAGAAAAACAATGCCGAATCCAAAGGGACGATTGCTTTCGGCATTAATCCCCAAAATTTATTCCCAGAATTCCGCATAATTTATCCCCCATTTTATTGCCGAATCTAAACGTCGGTTTGGTTATGGCAATGATGTGCTGTGTGGGTGATGTGATGGCGGCAACTGGTGCTGTTGTTAATTCGACATACATCAGTCATTCCACCATCACATGTGGTACGGCTTATAATACCGAATTGGCCAAAACAAATGTCAGCAGCGCGTATGGTGGCGCAAGTTACGCTGACGATTTAGCGTATTTTGCCAATATGTATTGTGGTGGCAGCTCAAACCTATCGGGCAGTCCTGTATGTTACAAGGTCTTTCACAAGTCCACAGCTGTGTATAAATTAATTGTTTTTGCCGATTGTGTGAACTCAGAGGGTGCAAAAGAGTACATAGAATTAACAAATTCTGGATTTACAGTCACCCTAGGGAAAACAAATACACAAAGCACAAGTGGCGTGGGATGGCGCGCAACATTTGGTGCCAAGTGTGGCGTTGTCTCGTGCCCATCGGGAACAAATACCCAATGGGGTACAGCCAACGGCGTGGGGATTCAAACTGGTACGATATACACAAATACGCGCGACTGTAATTTGTGTCAAAGTAATCATACAGGAACAGATTATCGTTGTGCGGCGAACTGGTATGGCAGTCCCAGTAATGCCACCAGTGGTTGTACACGATGTGTGGCTGCAAATGCAACCAATATAATCGCAACGTCGCCCGCTGGCAGTACGACCCAATCAAAATGCACGTATAAATGTGCGGCGGGTTATTATGGTAATGCTACATATATACCCAGCAGTTGTGTGTCTTGTCCAACCGGTTCGACCAGTTCGGCGGGTGCAACCGCGGTTAGTTCTTGCCGCTGCAAATCAACATACTATGGCGATGCCAGTGCTGGCAAGGCATGTAAATCATGTCCTCCGTATGCTATATGTAATGGCGGAAACGGTTCAACATTTGAGTGTCCCAGTGGTTATTTTGGTAATTGGGATACCAGCAAATCATATGTCGGATGTTTTGCCTGTCCGCAGTATGCGACGTGTGATTCAGATGGATATACCTGTAACACGGGGTATTATGCCAGTGCCGAACCGGGGACAAGTAACCAATATTCGTGCACGGGTTGTCCGGGCGAAGTGTTTTATGACCCGTCTACATCGTTGGATATTAACGTGTATCCCGGAATGGATTATGGCCCACTTGCCAAGGCAGTTGCGTATGACAAAACGGATTGTTATATCCCCGCGAATCATTATTATCCATACAAAGATACTTCGGGTCAATTTCGTTGGGCTTCGGATTGTCATTATTCCGAATAAAATCAACGGACATGCCATAAAAAACACCCCAAAAGGGGTGCTTTTTTTTCAGTGGAGGCCTGGGTCGGAATCGAACCGGCATCCAAGGATTTGCAGTCCTCTGCATAACCACTCTGCCACCAGGCCTGAACTTTGTGTGCCCATCTTACGCAAAAAAAAATTGTAATTCAACAGAAAAATTGTATAATCTGAAATATTATCGGACCGAGAGAGAATTTTTATGAGAAAACTGTCATTTTTTACATTATTTATGATGCCTTTTTGTGCGTTTGCCACCACGGACGATTGCATGACGCGCATGGATGTTCCGGCCGGGAAATTAAACCTGCCCCAGGTGATTGAATTGGGCCTGTGTCGCAATCCCCAGACGGCCGCCGCATATTTAGCATACGAATCAGCACGTTTTTCTAAAAATGCGGGATATGCCGATTATTTGCCGTCTGTGAATTTATCGGGCAATGCGTCACTGCCATATCGTAATGAACAGTGGGGCGATTGGTCGTATGGTGCATCCGTTTCTGCGTCTTATTTACTGTTTGATTTTGGTAAACGTTTTTCAGATGTTAAACAGTCTATCTATGCATGGCGCGCGGCGGGATTTGATTATGATGAAAGCGTACAAAACTATGTATATGGCATAATTGGTTCGTACTATGCATTACTGAACGCAAATGCGGACGTTAAATCGGCCGAAATGTTGCGTACTGTTGCCCAGACCGCACGTGATACCGCAAATAAAAAATTTCGGGCCGGCTCGGTCGCCAAGGCCGACGTGTTAAAGGCTGATACCACATTGGCCAGTCGTGACCTAGACCTGGAACGCGCAAAAAATAATCGCGAAATTGCCAAGGGGACATTACTGGCCAAACTGTCATTCCCCGCCGACCAGGATATTGAAATTGCGGACCTGCCGTCGACAATTGGCACGCCCCAGGAAACAAAATCATTGGATGAATTATTTGCCCAGGCGCAAAAAACGCGCCCTGATTTATTGCGCGCAACCGCGAACAAAGATGCCGCATGGCATCGCCGCAACAGTGTATTTCTTAGCAATCTGCCGTCAATATCTGCATCGGGTTCATTGTCATGGAACGATACACCATCCGAAGCGTTCAACGCCGGCAACGATAAAATCAGTGGCAGTATTGGCGTCCGTGCATCAATGCCATTGTTCGCAGGTTTTGCCAATCTGTATAACGCGCGTGCCGCATCTGCAAACTATGACCGTGCGGTTGAAATCGAACGCCAGACGAACGATAATGCCACGTTGGATATATTCACGGCGTATCAAAATTACAAAACGGCCCAGACCGTGTTAAAACAGACCGAAACATTACTAAAATCTGCAACCGAATCAGAACGCGTCACCGCCGGCATGTACAAGGTTGGACGTGCCACAATGCTGGATTGGCAAACGGCGCAATCTGAATTGGTCAGTGCTGAAAAACAAAACAACGCCGCCAAATATGATTTGTTTACCAAGCGTGCCGCGGTGGCATTGGCGGTTGGCGAAATCAAAACGGAATTAGACAAGGATGTTGAAAATGAAGAAAACTAAGACACCCACAGTGGCGCAACCAAAAAAATCATTTACCCGTCGCGTGTTTGGATGGTTGTGGCGTAAAAAGTGGTGGATTTTATTGCTGGCGGCCATTGCAATTGGCGCATGGTTGATATTTGGCGGCACGTCTAAGAAACCTGGTGAATTTATCACATTAAATATCACGCGTGGCGACCTGCGCCAGGTGGTGACTGCGACCGGTGAAATTCAACCTGTAAACACCGTCAACGTCGGGTCCCAGGTGTCGGGTACAATTGACAATCTGTATGTCGATTTTAATACCAAGGTTAAAAAAGGCGACATTTTGCTGACCATTGAACCGTCTGTTTTACAGGCGTCCGTCGATGAATCGCGCGCATCTTTGGACAGTGCTATTTCCCAACGCAATTTCGCAAAAAGTGAATACGAACGCAACAAAACCCTGTATGACGAAGGTTTCATCGCGCGCGCCGAAATGGAACAGTCCCAAACCCAATACGAACAGGCCGAACAGTCCGTTAAACGTGCCCAATCCACATACGATCGCGCCGTAACAAATCTTGGATATGCGACCATTGTATCGCCGGTTGATGGCACTGTCATCTCGCGCAAGGTTGACGTTGGCCAAACCGTTGCTGCATCATTCCAGACGCCTGATTTATTTGAAATCGCCGAAGATTTAACCAAGATGCAAATTGAAACCGCCGTATCCGAAGCGGACATTGGTGTCATCCAAGAAGGTCAACCCGTCACCTTTACCGTTGATGCATATCCAACCGAAACATTCGATGGCGTGGTGCGTCAAATCCGCCTGTCGCCAACGACAACATCAAATGTTGTTGTTTATACGGTTGTGATTGATGTCGATAATTCTGACCTGCGTCTGATGCCAGGTATGACCGCATTTGTGACAATCATTATTTCAGAAAAAGAAAACGTATGGCGTGCGGCAAATTCCGCATTCTTGGTTCGCAGTTTTGCAAACTTTCTGGACGCAGAAACAATCAATGGTGCAACGCCTGTGTCGCACCTGGCCGTATTGCGTGATGGTAACGTTATTATGATTCCTTTTTCCAAGGGGTTAAGTACCGCAACCGAAACAGAAATAATATCTGATGAAATCCAAATGGGGGACAAAGTTATTGTTGGCCGCATGGGTATGGCCTCATCAAACACGAAACAAAAAATGAACCCCATGCGTGGCCCACGAATGTAAATAAATTAATAGTGGTGTAATATCCCCCACGCGGGGATTTTTACACCCGCCCCAGCCCCAGGAATATATTCATGACACCCGAATTTAAAACATTGTTGGAATCTATGCGCCCCGCGTCACCGCGCAGGGTTGCATTGGCGTACGCCACCGACCCAAACGCGTTGTCGTCTGTGTGCGTTGCGCATAAAATGGGATTTGTAGATGCCGTTTTATGCGGCGATGAAACTGAAATAAAAAATATCGCATCCAAACACAATCTGGATATATCTGATTTTGAAATTGTGCATTGCAATGATGAATTGTCGGCGGCAAATGCTGCGGTTAAATTGGTTCGTGATGGTCGCGCCGATATTTTGATGAAGGGCCTAATCCACACCGCCGATATTTTGCGTTCGGTACTTAACCGCGAAACGGGTATTCGTGGTGACGGAATTTTGTCGCATGTATCGGTCTTGTATTCTCCGTCACGCAATCGCAGACTGTTCTTAACCGACATTGCAATGGTTATGTATCCAGACCTGGCGAAAAAGACAGAATTGATAAATAACGCGGTGTCCTTTGCGCGCCATATGGGGGTGGATACGCCACGTGTTGCACCACTGTGTGCGGTTGAAACATTAAATCCCAAAATGCCGGCAACCGTTGATGCAGACGCCTTGCGTCAAATGAACGAGCGTGGTGAAATCGCCAATTGCATTATATCGGGTCCGATATCATTTGATATTGCGGTGTCTAAATCCGCCGCCGCGGCCAAGGGCTATACCGGTTCAATTCATGGCGATGCCGATATATTATTATTTGATAATATCGAAGCGGGCAATAATACGATTAAGGCGATGGTACAATTTGGTGATTGGATATTTGGTGGTGTGATTGTTGGTGCGCGCACACCGATAATTATAAATTCACGTTCTGATTCAGACACATCGAAACTGTTTTCGATTGCGTGTGCATGCACAATGTAAAAAAAATCGGGAATATACCCGATTTTTTTCTTGCTTTTGTGTGGTTCATGCCCCACAATCCTTTGGCATTTTTTAATTAAACGCAAGGAGAAACCATGAGTAATAAATGGGTATATACCTTTGGTAATGGCGCCGCCGAAGGTCAGGCAGATATGAAAAATCTGCTGGGTGGCAAGGGTGCAAATTTAGCAGAAATGAACTTGGTTGGATTGCCTGTTCCTGCGGGCTTTACGGTGACAACCGATGTTTGTACATATTATTATGCGAACAACCAGACATATCCGTCTGATTTAATGGACCAGGTGCGCACCGGTATTGCACACGTTGAATCCATTATGGGTAAAAAGTTTGCAGACCTGGAAAATCCATTGTTGGTATCTGTTCGTTCTGGTGCACGCGTATCTATGCCGGGCATGATGGACACTGTTTTGAATTTGGGGTTGAACGACGAAACGGTAAAAGCATTGGCAAAAATTTCTGGCAACGAACGTTTTGCATATGATTCATATCGTCGCTTTATCATGATGTTCAGCGAAGTTGTTATGGGCGCAGACATTGACCTGTTTGAACACACCCTGGAACGCATGAAAGAAGACAAGGGTTATAAACAGGACACAGAATTGACGGCCGATGATTTGAAAGACTTGGTTGAAAAGTTCAAAGAAATCGGTGTTAAAATCGGCAAAGTATTCCCCCAAGATCCATGGAAACAGTTGGAAATGGGTATCGGCGCCGTATTCGGTTCTTGGATGAGCAAAAAGGCCATCACATACCGTAAATTGAACAATATCCCAGCCGATTGGGGTACCGCTGTTAATGTCCAGGCGATGGTATTCGGTAATTCTGGCGATGACAGTGCGACCGGCGTATGTTTCAGCCGTGACCCAGCAACAGGTGAAAACAAATACTATGGTGAATATCTGATTAACGCCCAGGGCGAAGACGTTGTTGCAGGTATCCGCACCCCACAGCCAATGAGCAAGGATGATTCCGGCCGTCTGTCACTGGAAGAAGCGATGCCAGCAGTCTATAAAGAATTGTGTGATGTTCGTGAAAAACTGGAACGTCATTACAAAGATATGCAGGACATGGAATTCACAATCGAACATGGAAAACTTTGGATGTTACAGTGCCGTAACGGTAAACGTACTGCGGCGGCCGCGGTTCGCATGGCGGTTGAAATGGTATCCGAAGGCCTGTTGACCAAAGAAGAAGCAATCCTGCGCGTTGGTGCGGACCAGCTTGACCATTTATTACACCCAATGTTAGACCCCAAGGCTGAAAAGCGTGTTATCGCAACCGGTCTGCCGGCGTCACCTGGTGCGGCGGTGGGTATGGCGGTCTTTAACGCCGAAGATGCCGAAAAATGGGCGGCTGCGGGTAAACAGGTTATGTTAATCCGTATTGAAACATCCCCCGAAGATATCGCAGGTATGAACGCGGCCCAGGGTGTTATCACAGCGCGCGGCGGTATGACATCGCACGCAGCGGTTGTAGCACGTGGTATGGGAACACCATGCGTATCTGGTTCACCAGACATCAAAATCGACTATGAATCCAAAACCTTGAAGACAACATCTGGTGTTGTTATCAACGAAGGCGATTGGATTTCAATCGACGGTGCCAAGGGCCAGATTATCGAAGGTAAAATCCCAACCGTATCTGTTGAATTGACGGGTAATTTCGGCACATTGATGAAATGGGTTGATGAAATCAAAACATTGACGGTCAAGGCCAACGCCGAAACACCAAAAGACGCAAAACAGGCACGCGACTTTGGTGCCGAAGGTATCGGTTTGGCACGTACAGAACACATGTTCTTTGATCCATCCCGTATCCAGGATATGCGTGAAATGATTCTGGCCGAAGACGAAGCCGGCCGTCGCGCTGCCTTGGCAAAACTGTTGCCATATCAGCGCGCTGACTTTGTAGAATTGTTCAAAATTATGGACGGTCTGCCGGTTACAATTCGTTTGATTGACCCACCGCTACACGAATTCTTGCCACATACCGACGCAGAAATCGAAGAATTGGCGGCGCACATCGGCAAGTCTGTTGAATTTATTAAACAGCGCGCAGAAGCCTTGCATGAACAGAATCCAATGTTGGGCCATCGTGGTTGCCGCTTGGCGATTACATACCCAGAAATCTGCGAAATGCAGACACGCGCGATTCTGTCCGCGGCATTGGAAGTTAAAAAGGCTGGTATCCGCGTATTCCCAGAAATCGAAGTTCCATTGGTTGGCTCGAAAAAAGAAGTGGATATCGTCAAAGCGGTTATCGATGCAACGGCCCAGTCCTTGTTTGCTGAAACAGGCGAATCTGTTGAATACACAGTTGGTTCTATGATTGAATTGCCACGCGCAGCAGTATTGGCAAATGAAATTGCGGAATCTTGTGAATTCTTTGAATTCGGCACAAACGACCTGACCCAGACAACATTGGGTATGTCACGTGACGACACAGCGAAAATCTTGGATGAATATCGTGCCCGTGGCGTATACGTTGCCGACCCATTCGCATCTGTTGACCAGTTGGGTGTTGGCCTGTTGATTAAAGACGCGGTTAAGAAAGCGCGCGCGACCCGTGGCGAACACATCCACCTGGGTGTGTGTGGTGAACACGGTGGTGATCCAGAATCCATCATGTTCTTCCACCAGTGCGGATTTAACTCGGTCTCGTGCAGTCCGTTCCGCGTGCCAATCGCGCGTTTGGCTGCTGCCCAGGCTGCGGTTAAATACCCACGCAAGAACTAAAAAAATCCCCCACCCGGGGGATTTTTATTATCACTATTTACCTGTTGAAATATCTATATACAAAAACAATAAAAAACGCGCCAAAGGCGCGGTCTGCGTGGTTTATATCAAAAAAAATACTGCCGAATCCAAACGGTGGTTTAGATTCAGCACATTTTCTGACCTAATTTTGGCGCAATTTCCCATAAAAGTCAATCCCATTTTATGCCGAATCTAAACCACCGTTTGGATACAACGGTGTAAACAAAAAACAGTGGGGGATGAAATATGCAGTCTTTATTGAACAATATGTGCTTTTATAACATTTGGCAACGTTCGCGTCGCGTGTGCTTGCGTGCGATTGGTCTGATTGTTGCATTATTTTCATCCACACACGCCCGTGCATATTTATCGACCGCATGTCCATGGTGTTCGCGGTATTCGAATTCTATATGTGACATGAGTAGCGCCGAAGGATACAGTGACGGCCGTGTGATTGGCAGTTTTGTCCAGGCGTGCATCCCCGCCGACAACAAAGGGGTAAACTATCCACAAATCCAAGATTCAACCTGTGTCAAAAAATTGCAGGCCATCGGCATGTGCGATGGGAACGAAGGTGGTTCTACGGTCTCGTTTTTATATCAGTCTGGGTTAAATTGCACCAGTGGCGTAACCTCCACACCAGATTATTACACATATTATTGTGGTTATACATATCAAACCACAGAATTAGCATTTAATGTTGTCCAGATGGCTGCGATTGACAATACGTCATATCCGTACATATGCTGTGATTTAAATTGTGGATACGACGGTTCGTACAATTGTTGTGTATCACAAAGTTCATGCATTATGCCAATGGTTTGTGGATATGGCGCATGCCCCAGTGGTTATTACAATTATGTGCAACTGTCCAGTGATTCTGCCACGCCTGACGGTGTAATATCCTGTACCGCAGAATTCCAGGAATATTTCAGTGCCACTCAAAACTCAACCGGATGGTGCGACCCAACAACCGGCAAAATTTTCGTCGAAGGCACTGGGGCGCTGTTAATCTCGCATTTCTGTTATGGGACTGATTATATTCCACAGTACGGAAACCTAATTCAGTTTTTTTGTGGTTTGATTATTGAAGGGTGCGAAACTGGAAATGGCTATTATGTAAACAAGATTCTGCCTGGTGATCCTATGTACTATGGTACATGTGGCTATACCAACAGTGATTATTGTCCCAAGTGCCCAACAGACGTCAGCGGTTATTCCAGTGACCATAATTTTACAATTACAGCCGATTCTAGTTCACAAGGGATAACGTCTTGTCGGGCAACTGCGGGTAATCCGACGGTGTCTGACACTGACACAACAGGCAAATTCGATGTTATAATCAGTGGCGCATGTCCATATTTGCATGGCGACGGGGTCGTTGAATAGATATGAAAAAACAGCACAAACAAATTAATGTCATTGAAATTGACATTCGTGACGCCAACTATCAAACCGGGATTGGGCGGTATATTGATATTGTTTCGCGCAATATGCCAAATTATGTGCATACATATCGCATAATTTTATACCGCACAGATGCGCACGAAGTTCACATCACGCAAACAGATGACGAATTGTCGGTATATATGCCTAAAAACGTTCCAAATCACACATTGAACAGCGTTATTATTCAAATGTGGGGCGCAAAAATTGCAAAAATGCAAAACCTGATTTTAAAGGTAAACTGTGTTGGAATGGAATCGTTGGCATATGCAATCCGAACCCAGTTTTACTGTAAAATTATTGGTGTTCTGCATTTTTCACCGCAATGGATTTTGGATGGTAAACCCAATCGCAAACATAATCCTTACTTTAATATGGATCATGTAATATCTGTATTTGCGGGCGGTGTTAATTATTTACGTGAAATAAATTGCACACGTCCACATACAGTAATCTTAAATGGTATCGAGCCACCACAGATTGCCCCGCGTCCCCGTGACGATGTTTTTCGCTTTATATTTCCAAACGGTTGGTCGCCACGCAAAGGATTGGTAAAAATCTTACCTGCGTTTAAAAAGGTTGCTGAAAAACATAAAATCGAAGTTTTAATTCTGGGTGGAACAGAACCCGGTATCGACCCTGTGGAATTATCGCGCGACTTACCGGTTCGTCTGTTGGGATTAATAAATGACGAAAACGAAGTTGCAAAATATTATGACATGTCAGATTGCTGTTTGTTTGCATCTACATCCGAAGCCTGTTCCATCGCCGGTATCGAGGCAATGTCCCGCAACATGCCAATAATATCAACAAACTGCGAAGGTTTGGCGGAAATGTTTGGTAACGCCGCCCTGTATGCAAAAATGTCGCCTGACTATTCGATTGACGTGGATGAATACGCCGCCCATATGTGCAGTGTTATTGAAAACAAGCGTTTGCGTAATAAGTTATCTGTGCTGGCGTATTCACGATATGTCACACGCTATACCGCAAAAAAGATGGTTGCCGAAACATTAAAGGTTTATGAAAATTTGACCGATTAAAAATCCCCCAAACGGGGGATTTTTTTATTCTTGGACTTCTGCCACTGGCTGTTCAACCGGTTCTGGTTGTGCCGGGGTATTCAGTTCTGCAATCAATGTCTGCATTCTGTCAGCGGTTTCACTGTCATTCAATGCAACTGCAATCGTATACGATGATTCCAGATCTGTGCGTGCCGCATCAACATTACCCAGGTTCAGGTTTAACGCCGCAGACTTTTCAAAATAGTTCATTGCACGACTGGACAACGATTCGCGTTCTTCCATTGTTGGTGCGCCCTGAATTTGTTCAGAAATCACACGAATGGCTGATGAATAATCGTTAATCGCATCTGCATAATTGCCCAGTGCAGTATATGCTTCGGCACGTTCTGCGTATACAGTTGGGTTAACTGTGCCTTCTGGTCGTGCTAGGGAATTTGTATAGTCTGCAATCGCGCCCTGCCAATTTTTCATCCACAGATTCAATTGGCCACGTTTTGCATACAAATCGCGCATCTGTAAAGCTGGACTTGGTTTTGAAGTATTGGCGGCCAACGCATTGTTAATATCATTCAGCGCTGCGCCGTAATCTTCCAGGCGTGTGTTCAGCAATGAACGGTCATAATACGCAACTGCGTTCGCAGGATCTTTTGTTAATGCTGCGTTAAAGTCGGCCAATGCACTGCGATAATCGCCCGATTGCATATATGCTTCGCCACGCAGGATATATGTATCAACCGATGCAGCGCCTGCATCAATTGCTGCGCTTAAATCTGCAATTGCCGCATCCAATTGGCCAGCCAACAATTTTGTTTTGCCACTTTCATAGAAATCACCCGCCTGCAACAATGCTTCTTCGGTGATTTCAACCTGTTGTACTTTTGGTTGATCGGTATGTGCGCGCCCCAGAATATAGAAAGTTGCCGCAATAAAGAACAAAATAATAAACCAATAAACATAAATCGACAAAGACCATGGATTAAAACATGGTTTTGCTTTATCCGATTTGATTGTCGGCTTTGACGCCACAGGGCGCACTTTCTGGACATTTTTCTTGGCTGCTAATTTTTTTTCAGGTGTTTTTTTCATTTAAATCTCCCTTCCTTTTAATGGAATATTAGAGAGATTTTTTAATCACGTCAATTGTTTTCTGCGAAATCTTTTGAATTTTTCCAACTGGTAATTTCCCCAGTGTGATTTTACCATATGAAATGCGGTGTAATTTGCGCACTGGACACCCGCACGCACGCAGTACAATTCGCACTTCGTTCTTTTTTCCTTCGGTAATTTTTACGCGTAAATTATTAGCACCAATTTCTGTGATTTCCATTGGCGCATATCTTATCCCGTCCACCACCATCCCACGTCGCGCATTATCCAGTTGTGAAAAATCAGTACTGTTTACCGTCGCAATATACACGCGTTCAATATTTGATGATGGCAATGTTAATTTGCGCGCCAAATCCCCATCGTTGGTCAGTAACAACAGTCCCGTCGTCTTGTAATCCAGCCGCCCAACATATTTCAAATTTTTATATTCGTCCGCCAAACAATCGTAAATTGTTTTACGACCACGTGTGTCGCGTGTTGTTGTCATGGTGTTGATTGGTTTGTGGAACATGTACAGTTCTGTATCCACACGCGATGAAATTTTTTTGCCATCAATTTCAACTGTGTCATTATCGCCAACAAAGTTCACAGGACTGTTGATTATCGTGCCATTTATGCTGACGCGACCGGTGGCAATTAATTCTTCGGCGGCGCGTCGCGATGCCACGCCCGAATCAGCAATAAATTTCGCAACACGTACACCCATTGATTAACCTGCTATTTTTGCGACCGCAATCGCCGCTGCCAATTCTGCCCGCAATATTGTTTTGCCCAGTGACACGCCACGTGCCCCCGCTGCATCCAGTGCTGCAAATTCATTGTCTGAAAATCCACCCTCTGGACCAACTAATATTGATTTAATATTTCTTGCCATGCAATCCGATTCTTTTCCATGTGCGGCACGTTCGTCTGCGAACACAACATTCGATAAAGCCAAATCGGAAAATTTAATCGGGTTCAGAATCTGTGGCACACTGTTGCGATTTGATTGTTCGGCGGCCTCAATCACTATTTTTCGCATCCGTTCCCAGTTAATGTGATGGGCGGTTGTGCGGTCTGTGATAACCGGCTGAAATTTCGCCACGCCCAATTGTGTTGCCATATTTAATAAATCGTCTGTCCGCTTAATCGGCGCAAACATCAGTGTAATATCACTTGATGGGTCGCTGTGTTCAGTTTTGTCACCAATAATCAGAAATTTATTATCGTCACTTAGCCGTGCGGTATATTCACTACCGTCACCAAACGCCAGACAATCGCATGTCCGCATAACGCGCACCAGATAGTGCGCCACATCCCGTGTCACAGGTATCGATTGTCCCGGGGTAACATCAGTTCCAACAAAGATACGTGGAATATTTTTCATATTTTTTACAATTCCGTATTTTTTCAAGGTTATTTTTCTGATATAATATTAACACTATGGCAGTGAAATTCAACATTTTATCCGCATCTGGCAAGGGCAAAGGCCTGAACATATTCCGATCGTCCGCGTACAAGGAATTTGACCAAAACGGCGTTGCACGCGAATTTTGGTCGATACGCTGGGCGATAATTATCTGGATTATTGCGGCGATAATGGTTGCGGCATCTTTCCCGATTGAACACATCTGGCGGTATGGTTGGTCGCCGGCATCCCAACATTGGCTGTCGATTTATTTGGGTAATTTGTGGTCATCGGCGGGGTTGTCGGTGTTGGCGGAAATCCCCGCATGGATTGGGCGGTGTGTGATGCGCCCTGATATTGAATGCATTACGCCACTGTTGCCGATTATTGGTTATTATTTTCTGTCTGATTCAACAATGACGGACGAATTTAACCCACACAGCAAGGATAAGTTCGACGAAAAAACATCACGCAAAGCAACCGCCGACGATATCAAAAAAATGGGCCAGGATTATAAAAACAAAGAAGGCCTGTTCAAGGGATTCATGATGGTATTGGGATATTTCAAGAACAAGCCATTGATGTTTGATGAACCTTTGTCCGCCCTGTGCGTTGCGCCCCCGGGGACCGGTAAAACCGCCGGTGTTGTTATTCCGACAATTTTGGACTGTGACAATGTGTCTATGATTATTAACGACCCAAAACCTGAATTGAAACAAAAGACATCAGCGTATCGTTCGACTGTGGGCCCCGTGTTCATCATGAACTGGGCGGGCCAGGACGACCCTGCACGCGGCATTTACTATCCTTCATGGAATCCATTGTCGCCGGGTCATGTGCCGTTTAATGTCGAAGAACGCGACCTGTATGTCGATTCAATTGCGAATACACTGATTCCAGACCGTTCATCGTCGTCGGCCGACCCGCACTGGACGATTACAGGGCGCGCAGCACTGACTGGCTTTATTCAGTATATTATTT
Organism: Alphaproteobacteria bacterium; assembly: GCA_015062495.1. Taxonomy (NCBI): domain Bacteria; kingdom Pseudomonadati; phylum Pseudomonadota; class Alphaproteobacteria; species Alphaproteobacteria bacterium. Next base: position 353,249 of record SUUN01000002.1, read on the forward strand.
CCAAGGTTGAACGGGCCAAGGCTGATGACTATTTCTATGCCCGTATATCAAACGGGACATTCAATGCCGAAGATGCCGCCGTTCTGTCGGATTATTATCTGTCTATGTCGTCCGATCCCAATGCATATGCGGCGCACGCACTGTTGCAACGCGGCGAATTAAACGCAATGAACTATGTGCATGTTGGCACATGGGAACACATACCCGACGCATGGCGTGGACGCGAGGCATCGTTATCTATGATTCTGGATTGGCTGAATGCGTCACAAATCGCCATTGCCGAAGATATCGAAAACCGTCGCCGCCAGGGTGACCAGATGGTAATGATGGCTGACCCGACCAAAGACATGTTTATGAAGGCTGTGGACGAAGCGCGTCGCTATGCCTATTCCCACCGCGCGATTCAAGAATTAACGCAATTGGCCAGCACCCCGGACAAGGAACGCGGGTCAATCATGTCAACGGCACTGTCTGGATTGAATATATTCCGTAATGCCGCCGTGCGTAATCGTACCAGCCATTCGGACTTTCACTTTTCCGACCTGCGCGGTATGGTTGATCCCCGCGATGGCAAGGTTAAGCCGGTATCTGTATACCTGTCAATCAATATGGTTGATGCCCAGGCACTGAACCCGATTACCGCAATATTTATTGAATTGATGTCAAATTTCTTGTTGGCGAACGCACCGGGTCAAATGCGTAATGGTGCGGAACTGGGGCCGTATCCGGTACTGTTTGTAATGGACGAAATGCCAAAAATGCAAAAATTGCAGGCCGTTATCCAGGGGCCCGACCTTGGGCGTGGCCAGAAAATTTCATACCTGATTATCGGCCAAGATTTACATCAAATCGCGGAAAAGTATGGCCCTGATGCCGAGGCTACAATCATATCCACAACCGCTGCGAAAATTGTTATGCGCCAAAATGACCCAGATACCGCCGATCGTTTCTCGAAAATGATGGGGTATAAAATGAAAAAGAAAACGGTCAAAGGTCCCGACGGCAAGGATAAAGAAGAAACAACCGAAGAATTGCTGTTCACGCCAATGGATATCATGAAATTGCCCGAGGGCAAGCAACTGGTTATCATCCAGGGCCATTACAATCGCCCAATTGAAGCGGACCAAGAAAGATATTTTCTTGAAAAGACCGAGGTTCAAAAGAAACTTGCGGCCAAGGTTAAAATGGGTGAATGTGCGCCATTACCAGAATTTTTGGTGCCGTCGCATCATCGTGCATTGGGGTACACGGGCGCGCCACGCATATACGACCCAATGACCAAGAAAATCAAGGAATTAGCATAGTAAAAATCCCGCCACCGCGGGATTTTTTTATCGTGCCGGCGCAATGCGCAATTCAACCCGCCGATTGGTTAACCGTCCGATGTCGTCCTGGCCGGCGATGGGGCGCGCAGACCCCCGTCCAACAATAAACATGCGGTTTGGGTTTATTCCATGTTCTGCAAAATAAACGCCAACACGCTGTGCCATATCCAACGACAGTGCCCGCGCCGCATTTGCGTCGCGCATGGCATCTGTATAACCTGCGATTTCAATAAATGTCGCATTATATTTTTTCAAAATCTGTGTAATCGTTTTCAGTGTATCGTCACCCGTCGCAGAAATATCCGCCACGTTCAGTTCCATAATTGCATCCCGCACCAGTATTACCACAACATCTGTTCCGGCCCGCTGAACTGAAATTCCCGGTTTGCGCAATGCATCGTACAGTGCATATTCCAGTTTTTCCATATATTGGGTTGCGATAATATTATCGTTTGTTGCCTTGTCGCCATAATCCAGTTTGCTAGATGCATCCACCGCATCCCCAACCAACTTCCCGCCTGCGCCCAGATATACGGGTCGTTTTGCGACGCGACTCATTTCGGTCATATCTGTAAAACTTGCGCCACTCAGATATGCTGGCCATGTTTGACGACTGGGGCTGCTGTACGGGGTGCATGCGCACATCGCCCCCAATAAACAAGTTGATAAAACAATATTTTTTATTTGCATTTATTCCACGATAAAAGAAATCTGGTTTGTGTCGGAATCGAAACAGTTTTCAGTCATTCCTGTTTCAAATCCATTCACCAAAATCGATTTTGCCCACTGTGGCTTAGACGTGGCAAAGTAATCGCATTCGCCCGTTGTCAAATCGACCAGGTTAATTGAAAATGATTTGCCGTCCGCACTGCTGACCACTGACCAACCGTCGCCGCCAATCGGTGCTTTTTCAGATTGTAATGCGCCCGCCTTAATCAGATAGTCCACCGATACGCCTTCGTACGTGCCGCGCATTTCCAATAACAGTTTTGTATCCTGGGCAATTTGTTCCAATTCGGCATCGGCGATTGCGCGCGCCTGATTCCTGCGCAGCATATTGTACACACCCAACGCAGAAACCGTCATCAGACCGGCGATTGCCATTACACCAATAACTTCGATTAATGATCGTCCTGATTGTTGATTCATTATTTTACTCCTACTATTTCTGCGTCTGCGAACAAATCCATTGCACTGGCGACCAATGGGTCTGCAACCAATTCTTCGTGTTGTTGTTCATTCATTGTGTGTGTGTGAACTGATTCCATTTCGCGTTCCAGTTGCCATTGTTTACCGGTTTTGTCATTCAGCCATACGGCTAATTTATGTGCGAAATCCCCGTCCCCCTTGCGGTCAAAGTATTTAATCTTTCCATCTGCAAATTCTGAAATTTCGATATTGGAACTATAATAAGAATACAGCAATATTTCCTTGGATTCCTGCAGTGCGTGCGCCAATTCATTTGCATTTGTTATAACGCACGCCTGGGGTGTTTTTGGTGCTGTGTCTGCTGCGGGTTGTGCCGCCATACGGTCTGCAAATATATTTTTTACATCGCGTGTCTTTTGTGCAGATTCTTGCTGTTTAATAATTTCTGGTACACTTGGCATATCTGCAATATGCATAATCCGAACAATTAACATGTCAAAGCACTGTTTTTGATTACCGGCGGCCTGCATTTCTGGTACGGCCGCAACCATAACCTGCCATATACGGGACAGGGTGTTCAGTGTAATACGCCCATTCAGGTTTTGAATCTGTTCGCGTTGATCGGCGGTGTACGGTGAATTTGTCACATCCCCTGCGTGCAGGGCCGGGTGCATACGTGTCGCCCAATGTGTCCACTCCATCATATCAGTCAACAGCATTGATAAATCTGCGCCGTTGTTGTAAATCGCGTCAACTTTATCCAGTGCGGCGGCCGTATCGCCGGACAAAACTGTTTTCATAAAGTCAACAACCACCCCGCGGTCTGCGCGTTTCAGCATATCCAACACAGACGCTTCGTCCACGTGTCCACCGGTTTGTGCGATTGCCTGGTCCAGTAATGACAGCCCGTCACGCACCGAACCGTCTGCTGCACGTGCCAACAATTCGTTTGCGCCGTCGCTCAGTTCAATATTTTCCTGATTTGCAATCCACGCAAAGTGCTTTTTCAGTGTGTCCACCGGTACGCGTACCAAATCAAAACGTTGACAGCGTGATAAAATCGTAACCGGCACTTTTCTTATTTCTGTGGTTGCTAAAATAAAGATAACATGTGCGGGTGGTTCTTCCAGTGTTTTAAGCAATGCATTAAACGCCGATGTCGACAGCATATGAACTTCGTCGATTATATACACGCGATATCGTCCATTTGTTGGGCGATACTGTGCCCCGTCCAGTATGTCGCGCATATTATCAACACCTGTATGTGATGCTGCGTCAATTTCCATAACGTCAATATGTTGTCCTGCCGCAATCGCGCGACAGTTTTCGCACGTCCCACATGGTGTGGCGGTCGCCCCATCTGACGACAGACAATTCAGCGCCTTGGCCAGGATTCGCGCTGTACTGGTTTTCCCAGTACCGCGAATCCCTGTAAAAATATACGCGTGTGCAATACGCGATGTGTTAATTGCGGTTGTCAGTGTTTTTACCAACACATCCTGCCCAATAAGTGATTTGAAATCTTGACTGCGATATTTGCGCGCCAGTACGGTATAACTGTTGTCCATGCGTGTAATCTTCCTTTTGTCACCAAGCATAGCAAACCGGCATTAAATTTCAACAAATAAAACGCGCCAGACGGCGCGTTTTTTGGTTTTATAAATTCGTGATAAAATCGGGGAATGGTGATTCCTCTTCGTCGGCTGATTCTGTGGACTCGCTTGCCTGTGCTTCTTCGGCTGCGGCGACTGCTGCGGCTTTTTCCTTGGGGTCGCGCGTAGAATCAATTTTTCCCTGTTCTGTATTTACCATTCGGCCATAGTGTTCAGCCGTCTGTAACAGGCGTTCGCGTTCAATTTCATCGGCGGTTTGACGTGCCAGGTCAATATACTGTTTGCGTTTCTGACGCCATTTATGACAGCGTTGAATCATCTGTCCGACATTGGATTGATTTTTTTTATTTTGCATATCTTTTCTTTTTAAATACAGGAAATACCCTTAATAACAACAAACCATATGTTGTTATGACTTACGACGTAAATATTAAATCAACTGAAAAGCGATTGCAATAATTTTTTTATATTGCTATCCTGACCAACGTAGGAGGGGGCAAAACCTTGTATTCTGAACGTGGAAATTTTTTGCTTCAAGCCCTGTTGGCGGTGGGGCTGATTTTTGCGTTCATACCATTTATGTCGCGCCAGATGGCGGGGCGTGACACCGACGCGCGTATGTACGCCACCACGCGCCAGGTTGATATTGCCCAAACGGCCGCCCGCATATTTATTCGCGAAAATGCGCGCGATATTCCATACGAAACAACGGTTGTGTCCGGAAATGATTTTGGCGATATGCTTGAACCATATGGGTTGCCACTGGGGTTTGTGCCGCGTACCGCCCTGGGCCAGGATATATCCTTGGTCTTGCACAAAACGCCATTTGCAGTGTCTGCGTACCTGGAATTGACGGGTGGCGATTTGTCCGGTGTTCAACGTGCAGAATTGGTTCGGCGCATTGGTTTTTATGCGTCCGATGTTGAAAACAATGTACGTGTTGGTATTGAATTGGCGGATATTTATTCAGACATTGTCCGACGGAACGAACCGAATCTGGAATCCAGTGGTTTTCTGGCGGATTTGGATATGGGTGGTTTTGTCTTTAATAATGCAGGAAACCTGTTTGCTGTGCGTGGTGAATTTGACAGTGCCCAGTTTGATACATTAACTGTTTCGGGAATTGAATCCGGGAAAAAAATCCGCAATAACATTCGTGATTTGTTTGCGCCCAAAACCATATTTCAAAGCAAGACCGGCGAATCGGCATTAACATTAACGCGTGGCACATTATTTGCGGACAGTGTTGATACCAAAACAATTTCCATGTTTGGTGATACCGGCAATTTTATTGCCCGTAACGCATCTGTTTATGAATTGGCCATGACGGCGGGACATACATCGTTCACAGGGGCGGGCAATTGGAATGTTCGCGGCAATGTGGTGTCAAATAATATCAATTTCACGGTCGAACGTTTGGATATTTCGTCTTACCTTAATACCACCCGCGGCCAAGATGTGTTTATTGACGCAGATACGCTGACGTACAACAGTAAATCTGGGATTGAGGTTGGAACACTCTATACCTCGAACATAACGCTGCGTGATCAGACTTCGAACGCCTTAAACAATGGTGCGTCTGGTTCTGTATTGATTGATATTCGTCCCAGTGGCACAACACTGTTGCCAGATGTGTGGGTGTCGAACATAAACAATGACGCGTTCGAAATAATTTCAGATGCCGCCATTGATGATGGCAAAACGGAAAACTGTGCATCGATTATCAAGGAATTCGAAGGTGTGTATAACAAACAATCGTTATCCCAGTATTTGATTTGTCAGTATGTATATTGGCAACGTCTGGAAAAAAGAATTGATATCAAACAATGTTTAATGGCGGGACGCAGTGACTGTATTTAAAACGAAAATTTTTTCGAATCAAAATCGTGGCGCCAGTATTACCGAAGTTTTATTGGCCATGGCCATTATTGCCATTGCCACCCCATTTGTTTACAACCAAATTGCAAAAACAAATCATACCATCCATGACATAGCGGTCGCACGCCGCGTTATGTCAACACGTGATAACGCATTAAACTTTGTCCGTATGAACCAGGACAAGTGGCCAACCCCCGCACAAATTAGATTGGATGAAACAGAATTGGCGGCTATATCACCTGATGCAGCGGCGGGATTGATTGATAAATATTCTGTCAACGGTGCGGTGATAACTGATGTTTATTTGGCGTTTGAATTGGCAGATGAACAATTGCGCACAAATAAAATTGCGCGTCATATTGGTGGTGATGCGGCGGTTGTTGGCCCAGATAATATTGCATATGGTAATACGTGGGCGGTGGCTGCGCCTGATTTTATGCCGGGGGATTTGGTTTATCGCATATCGCGTGATGTTGCGGGTATTGACACATCGCGATATTTGCACCGCGCCACATCTGGCGAAGATAAACTGAACGTCATGGAACGTGATTTAGATATGGCGCGTCATCATGTGTATAATGTAGCGACCGCATCTGCAAAATCTGCGCGTATAAAAAATGGGAATGCGACATTTGTCGATACAGATTCAGCCACGGCCAACACAATATATTTTTCATCAGGCGCAAACATAGACGGCACAGATGTGTCTGTGGGCAATCTGCGTGTGTCGGGCGACATGTCGGGTTTTCGCAATGTGTACGCTGATAATATCAATGGCGACAAATTTACGACAACTGGCCGTATAATAACGGATCGCGCAACAATATTAGATTCTGTAAATGTGTCCGGTGATTTTATTGTTAAGTCAGACAGCACGCGCACAATCAGTGGCTTTACCGGTATATCCGTCAATTCGGTTGCGACCCCGTATATATCGACCGAAGAAATGATATTCTATGAAAACTTTGGTTTGACCGTATCGGGTGAATTATTAATGTCTACAACCCCACCGTTAAAGATTGGCAATTGGGTATTCCAGTCGACCAAGCCGCCTGCGTTTTCAAAATTTGAATTATCGCGTGGCACACTGCCAACTGCGCCGTCGCGCAACGCATTTTCGCCATTGATACGCAGTGGCTGGATGGGCAACATACAAACAACAATATCAACAATAAACTAGATGAATATAAACAAAAATATCTTTTCGATTTTTAATAATTCGCGTGGCAGCATGCTGGTTGAATTGCTGTTAAGTGTTGCGTTGGCGGCATTAATAATACCATTTGTGTTCAGGTATCAGCACAGTTCGATTGAACGTGCGCAAAATATTGCCATAACAAATCAGATGACAGAAATCCAGGTCGCGCTGGAACGTTATATTGTTGCTAATCGTGATGAATTGTTGCGTACGGTTGGTCGTAATATCACGCGTGTTGAATTAAATGATTTGGCTGAATTTGGTGTTCCACAATCTGTACTGGACGCGGGCGATGAAAAATATCAGTTGCGTATTTTAAAATCCAGTGATGCGTCTGGGCAATCATCGCTTCAGGGTGTGATTGTTCGTGCGTCCGATGACATCACACCACTGCGCACGCGTGAAATTGTAAATCTGTCTGGTGGTTCTATGGGGTTTGTTGACGGTACGCATGCGTATGGAACGTTTGGTGCGTGGCATACAGACGCACTGGACATGGGGGTTGATATCGATAATGGGATTATTGAAACGACATCTGTCAATCGTGATAACGCGTTGTATCTGTGGCGTGTGCCGTCTGAAAATCCCGATGATGCTAAAATGATGTCGCCACTGAACCTTGGGGGGCATGATATCAAAAATGCGGCGTTTATAAATTCCGACTATGCCACGTTTAACGAAGGGTTGACGGCCAAGGAAATTGTGTCGGATAAAATTATTTTTGATAATCGCACAACGATTGACGCGGCGTTTTCAACCGATTCTGCCACGGTATCTGGAATGTTGTCATCTGATTCAAAAAATATGGAAATATCAGGACGTCTATCATTGGCCGACACGGCAAAAATGTCATCGTTAACAGCTGAAAATTTATGGGTTTCTAAATTAACATTATCTGGTCTGTCGATTGACGCAGACGATGATTTAGCGTTATTAAAAATAAACCAATCGTTGGACATGACGTCCGGCCGGATCGAGGCAGTATTCGTATCCGTTGGATTCGCAGGTTCTATGACGCCGCGCCTGGTTGTTTATGACCGAATAGAAGATTCTACAAATCCCCACTACTATTGGGATGTGAACTCTAAAACCGCGCGCTTTTCGGATGCGTCCTTTGTCGAATTAAATCGTATGGCCACATTGGCAACATATTACGAAGGCGACAATTCCACATCCGCCGGTCAAATATTTGGCGCGGTATCGGCGAATAAAAATGCGACTGTATCGGATTACATGAACGCGATATCAGAAATTCAGAAACGCGTTTCTGCGAAATATCGCCTGTTGAATTTGTGATAAAATGTGGTATAAGTAAAAACATGAAAATAAAATGTGATTTTTGTAAAACAGAATACAGTGTTGATGGTGTCGCGTCTACGCCGGTGCGGTGTGCGATATGTGGGCATACTTGGACGGTGGCGTCTGCCCCACGTAAAAATACATGGTTAATGTTTTTTGCGTCTTTGTGTGCATTATTGTCGGCGATAATCTTTACCGTCGCTGTTATTACCCAGCACCAGGCCCGTGCCGCCAAACGTGGGCCGCTGATTGCGGAAATTATTGGGCTGGAATCCACGACGGATGATACGGGTGCGACGCATGTTGTTGTTAACGGTGCGATAACAAATGTATCGGATTCTATTTATGGGGTGCCTGATTTATACATTGTGTCCACCGATGATGCGGGGCGCGTCCTGGCGAAACAGAAGTTTATGCCATCGGCTACACTGTTGGATGCGGGGGCGACTGTGAATTTTAGTCATATCCTTGCGCCCCAGCCGGCGGGTGTGAAAAAGATATCGGCGCACCTTGCTAAAATTCAAACCCCGGACAAGGATAAAAAATGAAAAAAATAATTTCTGTTTTGTGTGCGTTGTTTATATTGCCGGCCATTGCGGCGGACGCACCTGCGCCCACCCCCCGCATCAGCATTTTTTCCACCAGCACTGATTGGCAGGCTGTAACGGGGCTGACCCTGAACGAATACAACGGCAAATTCATATCGGATAAAAAATTAGTTGGTCGTGGCTTGGTTTTGTATTATCTGGATGGTTTTCCATGTTATGGCCTGGGGTTTGGTGTGCGTGTATGGGTTGGTCCGGACGGTAAAACAGACAATGATTTGGCTATTGCGTGTGTTGCGGCCCCGACTGAAATAAAATTTGCGTATCGTAACGCCACCCGCGACGCAGACCAGGCAACCACCACCGGCATCCTGACGTGCCCAGTATCTGATCGCGGTCGTGATTTGACAATTGATTTATCTGATTGTATCGTTGGCCCTGATTGGGATGAATATAAATAGGTTTTATAATGAACGATATTCGCGAATTTTTAGTATCCGACACCGACGAATTGGTGCGTCTTGATAAATACCTGGCAACGCAAATGCCGGAATTTTCGCGCAGTGAAATTCAAAAATTCAATGTCCGCCGTGCCGACGGCACAACGCCAAAGTTTTCTGAAAAAATCCGCGTGGGTGATGCGTTTACGGTTGAAATTCCGGCCCCAAAAACAGACGTGGCAACCGACAATGTTTCGTCTGATTTTGAATTGGATATTTTGTTCGAAGACGACGATATTATCGTCATAAACAAGCCGCGCGGGGTTGTAATGTACCCATCCGCAGGCAACAAAACCGGCACATTGGTTCAAAACATCTTGGCGCACACAAACCTGTCTGCGCTGGGCGGTGCAACGCGCCCCGGTGTTGTGCACAGATTGGACAAGGATACCAGTGGTGTCATGGTATTTGCCAAATCAGATGCGGCATTCCGTGAATTGGTAAAAACGTTCAGTGAACATAATTTGACCCGTAAATATATTGCGTTCGTATGGGGCGTCCCGAATTGGGAGGTTGCGGACATAACCGGCAATATCGCGCGATCGTCCCGCAATCGCCAGAAAATGACAATGGTAAAAACCGGTGGCAAACCATCACATACCGAAGTTTCGGTTATAAACGCCTGGTCGCGGGCGAAAATATCTGAAATGCGTTGCACATTGTTTACCGGCCGCACGCACCAGATACGCCTGCATCTGTCTGCGCACGGGTTTCCGGTATTATGCGATCCGGTCTATGGTCGCGGTGCGTCGCGCCTGGGGTCGGTGCGTGATGCAGATTTACTGGAATTTTTACGCACACACGACGGCCAGATGTTACATGCCGAAGTGTTGGAATTTGCGCACCCGACAACCGGCGAACCGATGCGGTTTAAAACACGTCTGCCCGACGATATGATGGAATTGAAATATATCCTGGAAAATATCTGATTGCGCGCGATTTTTCGCTTTCCATACCCCTGATTTTATGTTAGAATAAAGTAATAAAATATGGAGTCAGGGGATGTCTTTTCTCAAAAATACAGTAAGTTTATTGGCTATATTCAGCGTGATGCCTGTGGCATATGCAGTCACCGCACGCCCCAGTGTTATGAACACTGCCATGGCGGTCAGTGCAACTGGTGCTGCACGTCGTATGCCAACGATGTCTGCGTATCTTAACAGTTCCGCGAACACATCGACCGGCACGTCGTCATCTTCGACATCGTCATCGACATTGCTGGCAAACGCCGAATGTATCGACACGTACACCCAATGTATCAAGGGTGCAGACGCTTGTGGCCCAAATTTCGAAGAATGTACAACAAACGTCCTGTTCCATGCCCAGATGCCTGAATGTCTGTCTACGCTCAGTCAGTGCCAGTCCGCGGGTGTCCAAAGCTTGTTTGGAACATCAAACGTATCGGCCCTGTCCAACGTTGCGACCAAGAATGCATATGGCGAAATTACAGAATACACATACCCAACGTCGGGCAGTGTTCTGGGGCAAATGATATCCGCTGCGGCGATTTCGAATATGTACGACACGTCGTCTTGTGTTCGTCGTTATTCATCCTGCCTGCGCAAGGACAGCGTCTGCGGCGCAGACTTTGAATTGTGTACAACAAATTCTGAATTTAAAAAACAGGCTGTGTTCTGTGATTCGACCCTGGCGCGCTGTGCGGCCGACGGCAAGTTGGAATTGTTTGGCAACGCCGCGGCAACATCGTCGACTGTGCCAACTGCATCCAGTCGTGTTGGCGAAATGATTGCCGAAGGTGCGGCCCTGGCCGCCGTGAATGCGGTGTCCACATGTTACAAGGTTGTGGACCAATGTATCTTGAACGCCTGTGGCGCAAATCCATACAAATGCTATGAAAATGCGACGGTTGAAACAACAAACCTGGTCGAAGCGATAAACAACGGCACGCCGGTCACAGAATTGGCGGATGCAACCGCGACAATCAGCAAATCGAACATCGCGTCCTATATCAAGAATTCGTGCCTGGATACAATCGGTTCGAATAAATATTGCTATGCGACATTTATTGGTGATGGTCAAATGCCAACATCGTCCCAGTTGCGCGACGAAGATAACCAGGAAGAAGTCTATGATCTGGCATATGGTGCGCGCATGAATTCTGGAATGCGGGCAAAAATTACCGACCTGGTGAATAAATTTGATACCCGGGCCAAGGAAAAATGTATCGAAACCATGTCAAGTTGCGCAATGCGCACATGTGGCGGTGGCGCGGGCGCGGCCTGCTATGCCCAGGTTTTTGGTGCAAATGAAAAATCGATTAACAATGATTATACACGTGCCGAAATCAAAACTGGTTGTGCGGCGGTTGTAAATTCCGATCCGAATTGTCAATATGCGGCGCAAAATCCAACTGCAACTGGTACATATAATTATATATTTACCCAGGCGGACGCGTTTGACACCCTGTTCCCAGAATATGATGATGGCGCAGAATCCGATCCGATTGGCGTTGTTGCGTCCTTGAACGCATCCCTGGCCAATAATTATAACGATGCGGCAATTGCCCAGATGAAGAAACAGTGCCAGTCTGTCGCAACATCATGCGTAAAATCCATGTGTGGCAACGATTATGTAAATTGCTATCGCAATCGTACAGATGTATATTCATCCCTGACCAATACAGGCGAAGATTCATTTGACAAATCAATGAACAAGGTTGGCGGGGTTCTGGATTACACAATCGTATTAGGGCTGTGTGTTGACACGGTTAAAAATGCCAGTGTATGTTCTGAACACCTGGCGATTGAGGCAAACAAACTAAAAATGGCCAACAGCTCATCTGCCGGTTCATGGGGAACGGGTTCTGTTCGTACAGACTGGATTGACGCTGGTTCTACAACCAAAATGGACGCGGCCCTTGAACAGGTCCAGGCTGTTGATGAAAACGGCAACGACCTGTGCACGAACAAGGCCGGCGACCAGGGTGTATGCTATACCGTCGACGCGTCTGGTGCGGTCTATGACCAACCGGTAAAAATCGCATACACAACATATATTGCATCCCAGGCGGCCAGCACATTATTCAAAGACCTGATTTATGACCTGGAAATCGAAGCCCAGGCAAAGTACAACGCCAAATTGACCAAGCAACAGAATATGTGCCTGTCATCAAACAGTGGCGGTATTTTGGGCAACAAAGATTTGGGTTCTGTATTTATGTGGGCTAAATTAAAGTCTAATAAAGTTCCTGCAAACTATACATCGGCGGGTCTGAAACCAAACCAATTCGTGGCCAGTAATGACCTGTACGGTTCATTCTGTCGCGTACGCGTAACTTTACAGTCCGATGATAAATATATCCAGGACGCAATTAACAAGGGCGCGGATTGGTCAACGGCATACTTTGCCGCCGGTGACGCGTTCACATGTGGTTCATGGATTCCAAATGATAAATTAGAAGAATTGGCAAACGCCGCCGGCGCGGATGCACGCGCAGAGGCCAAGGCGTCCCAACCAAAATTGCAGGGTTGGATGGCGGCATTGGGCACACTGGGTGGCGGTCTGGGTGGTGCATACCTGGGCGCGGGTATCCAAGACGGCAGTGTATTTAGCGGTCTGACCGGTAAATCCAAAAAGGATGCCAAGGAATTAACGGTCGAAAACTGTAATAAATATTATAACAATTATACAACCGCCGTTGCCGACGTGAACACGCGCAGTGCCGTTCCAACCTATGTTAATAACCTGATTAACCTGGTTGAAACAAATGCTGATTCAGGTGATGATAAGCTGACCAAGGCCACAACCGCACGTGCGAAACTGGCAAATTACCAGGCCGCATTGACGGGCGTTGGCATGACGTATACAGACCAATATGGCAACGCATCTGAACGTGATTGCACTCCTGCAGAGAAAGAAGCGCAAGCCGTTGCAGCTGCCGATGCAGTTATCGCGTCTCTTGCGCCAAAGTGCACATATCGCTGGGCAACAATTAATGCATATTGTAAGAATGGCAGAAACGATACGGGTGTATTTGCTGCTTCTGGGGACACTAATACAGAATTGCAATGTTGTGGTTCGGGTGATATGGTCAAGACCGAGGCGGAAAAGGCATACAACAGAGTCAACAGTGCAGTATGCAAGACTGTAACCCCTGCAACTGTCACAAACAGTGCTGCGTCACAGGCTGCAGCGGCCCAAAACGAACTGCTTGCTAAAACGGGCGAACTGACCGCTGCTATGGGTGATTTGCAGGCTGCCTGTGTTGCATTGGCCAACGATGACGATGACAGTGACAGCGAAGCCAAGAAAAAACGCACCGCGGCCGCAATTGGCGCAGGTGTTACCGCGGTTGCCGGCGGTATCCTGGGGTGGCAGGTAACGAAGTCCATCCAGGATGCAAACCTGACCAAGGCCGAACAAGAGGCGATCAAAGAATTCATGGACAACGTGGGTTCGAAAATCCGTTGCTATGTCGGCGCAGACGAAGTCGGTATGTACGGAGACATGATTTCCACCAGCATGGAATAATGCCACACAAATAAAAAATCCCCCACCCGGGGGATTTTTTTTGAGACACAAGACAGGAAATATGAGATAGAAATCCTTCGCTAAACTTTTATTTATTGCAGTATTTTTTTTAAGAAACTAAATCCGCTCCTACAATCTCTCATATAAAAAACACACTTTAATCCGATGTGTTTTTATGATATAATACCAAGTATGAAAACCAGAATATTTATTTTGTCGTCCGCGCTGTGTATCTGCGGGGCGTTTAATGCGGCGGCGTCTGAATGTACGGGCGCGGGCTGTGATATTGAACCATTAATGTTCGAAGAATTCGAATGGGCAATGCCGGCGGATGAAACGCCCACTGCAATTGTTGTTGCGCGTCCCACGCCAATTGTTCAAATGCCAACCTGGATGGAATCTGACCCGAACGCGGCGATGATGCCTGTGGCCCAGAACCTGCCAATGCCGGTACGCAATATCGATGTAAAAATGTTATCGATTAAACCTGTACCCGAAGATTCACGTCCCGCCCTGTGGGATGGTGTGCACGGCGAATACGCCGGCAACGATGGTGTGAAAACGGTTGATTGGCGCGATGGTGTGCCAATTTGGGACGAATCGATTAATAACTATAAATATAAAGATTTTTCGGATTGGTTCTTGGAACCGTCGCCGGAAATTTACCTGCGTGAATCTGATGCGGTTGCATTGAACGAAACCGATCCAATTGAACTGTATCACCAGAATATGGCGGATGCCGCCACAACCCGCGCCCGTGTCGAAGAATTACTGGCGCCGCGCAAACCGTCGGCGGATTTGTGGTTTACAAATATGTCGCAACCCAAACCTGAATACGTTGCCCAGGATATGACCGAAATCGTCACCGAAACATTTGGCGCAACTGTGATTGATGATGGTTGCCCATTTGAAACAGAAACAGAATGTGAAATCTGGCGTCGCAAACCAATCGTTCGCGAAACCGTATCGCCACGCAGTGCAAAACTGCGCGATGCGTCCGTTGCAGAATTTGTTCATGCCGCCGATTGC
Organism: Alphaproteobacteria bacterium; assembly: GCA_015062495.1. Classification (NCBI taxonomy): domain Bacteria; kingdom Pseudomonadati; phylum Pseudomonadota; class Alphaproteobacteria; species Alphaproteobacteria bacterium. The sequence continues at coordinate 368,276 of SUUN01000002.1, forward strand.
AATAAACATATCACGGCAAATGAACCTGTGGCCGCGCCATTACTGGACCGGTACAAGATGTTAATGCGTTCCGCCCAGGCATGTTGTACAGACGGTATGGCATACGCCCTGAAACAGGCGGGCGCGACGGACGGTCTGGTTTATAAATTTTTGTCTGATGATGCGAACTTCTATGGGTTTGGATCGCGCTGTTTGATGATGACCGACCATGACCTGGATACGCAATATCCAAACACTGCGACATCGGTGGTTGCGGCGGACGTACGTAATGGTTGCCTGTGCCGTGGCCGTCAATGGTTTAGTGCAATGCTGGCCCCATTCCAACAGGTGTACAACGCAATACCTGAATTCAAGGATGCCCAGTTTAATTACACGTACAAAGACGGGTTGCAGCGCGAAATAACCGTGTCTGTAAATAATGACGTCCAAAATGTGTTAAAGCAATTGGCCCAGTGTCCATAAAAATATTCCCGCCAAACGGCGGGATTTTTTGTTGCGGAATTCATGCCCGTTGTCGCACGCGCGTATTTAATATATATTTTATTGTATGAAATACATATATGTCGCGCTGGGCATTTTATTTTCGATACCTGCGTTTGCTGAAACCAAGTTTTTAGACGGCGTGTCGGTTGGCGTCGGTGTGTCTGCAACAACCGGTATGAATTTATCGCTGGGGTATCATAACCCAGATTTTGAATCGTATTGGATGCGCCGTCTGGGGATGCGAATTGATTTTGCAGCAACCGACCCGTTAAAGTCTGCTATCGATTCGGCGATTGATTCATACATGCGTGACGGCCGCGATGTTGGCGACGGGGTAAAAATTGACGAAGGTTCGCTGGATGCGTGGCATGGCTCTGTATTACTAGATTATTATCCGTTCGCGCGCACCTGGCGCGTGTCGGCGGGTTATGCATGGGGCGGGGCGGCACTGGATGCGGCGATATTTGGCGAAATAGAACGCGCACCCGCACAACGCTTTTATTTTTATCTGGCGGGCGACCACTATTATTATAATGGCAATAACTTTAACGGCACTGCCAACATAGACTGGAATTACCACGGCCCATACTTTGGTACTGGTTTTGATTTTAATATCGGTTGCCGATTCGGATTATTTCTAGATTTGGGCGTGGTTGTTACGAATCGGCCCGCCAAACTGTCGCTGGACATCCCCCAGGAACAATTATATGTGTACAATCGGCTGACCGGCATATGGTTACCGGTGACAATTCCACAACTGGATGCCGATATTGCGCGCGCAACCCGCGATGCAAATGATAAATTATCCGATTTGCGCGTCTATCCAATGGTAAAATTGGGCTTTTCGTACCGTTTTTAGCATGTAAAATTCCGATTCGTGCGCAAATCCGAATCATAAAAAGCACCAAATCCGAATCATTTTTGACAATGATAAATAAAAAAATAAAAAAAATTTTAAATGAAAAATGGCGGATTTCTGGCGATTTTTCCTAATGACTAAATTTTTTGAAAATTATTTTTGAAATTCCGCTTGACTTTTTCATAGTTTGAGCGCATACTAAGCGGGCTTTCAAGTTGAGACAACAAATCAAAAAGACACTCAACCCCTGAAATTCTGCGGTTTACGGAACAAACGGTATGAAACGGGTATCTGTATAACACGCAAACATTGTGAATAAAAGCAGCTCATCAAAAATTCAAGAAGGGATGTGCAGACAGTTGAATTTGGAATATCCAAACTTTGACTAAGTCAAATGTGCATATCCTAGACAGGTAGTAGGTTTACATATTAAACCTCGTTAAAAACTTGTCTTGCGAATAATTATATGTAAAGACGAACTGATTATTAAATAGTCAGCTTTTGTTTATATGCACAGGGACTTACTTAACAGGTTTTTTAGAACTTGAGAGTTTGATCCTGGCTCAGAACGAACGCTGGCGGCAGGTCTTAGGCATGCAAGTCGAACGGATGAAGCGGGTGCTTGCACCTGTGGATTCAGTGGCGCACGAGTGAGTAACGCGTGGGAAACTGCCCACCACTGGGGAATAACGTTTGGAAACGAACGCTAATACCGCATACGCCGGAAACGGGAAAGATTTATCGGTGGTGGATGTGCCCGCGTTG